>CAYOJP010000017.1:0-28019 GCA_964404305.1 uncultured Gammaproteobacteria bacterium | reverse complement strand
TGCTCCGGCGTGTGATGCGCGAGGGCCTGCAGCGCAGCCGACAGTTCCAGCAGTGACTCGAGCGGCTGGTGCCGCGCTTCCTGCATCAGGCGCTTGGCCATGCGCAGCGCGGGACCGGGGTTGGCGGCGATGCGGCTGGCGAGTTCATTGGCGGTCGCCAGCAGGACAGCGGGAGCGACCACACGGGAGACGAGGCCGCAGGCCAGCGCGGCGGCGGCGTCCAGCACGTCGCCGGTGAAGGTCATCTCCGCCGCTTTCGCGTAGCCGACCACCCGCTGCAGCAGCCAGGCGCCGCCGTCGCCGGGAATGATCCCCAGCTTGACGAAGCTCTCGGCGAAGCACGCGGTGTCGGCCGCGATGCGGATGTCGCACATGCAGGCGAGATCGCAGCCGGCACCGATGGCCGGGCCGTTGACCGCGGCGATGGTCGGCACGTCGAGCCGGGCCATGGCGAGGGGCAACTGCTGGATGCCGGCGCGGTAGCGGTCGCGGATGTCGTAGCCGCCGCCCTCGGCGAAGCCCTTCCTCGCCTGCATGTCCTTGACGTTGCCGCCGGCGCAGAAGGCCGAGCCGGCGCCGGTCAGGATGAGGCAATTGACGCCGCGGTCGGCGTGCGCCCGGTCGATGGCGGCGACGAATTCGCCGCACTGCTCCAGCGTACTGAAGGCGTTGCGCTGTTCCGGGTGGTTCAGGGTGACGGTGACGATCGTCCCCGCCTGCTCGTACCGCACGAAGTCACTCATATATATCCGCTCCCGGATCTGCGCCGCCGGCGAGGTGGCGCGCGGTGAGGTCCGCCCACAGCCGCCCGGGACCGGCGCGCACCGCGGCGCGGCCCAGCAGGGCGGCCCAGTCAGCGTCGCTGCCGAACTCCGCCCGCCACGCCCACAGCCGGCGGGTGGCGAAGTTCAGCGGGTGCTCGTGGCTGAAGCCGATCGCGCCGTGCACCTGGTGCGAGATGGCGGCGGCGCGCGAGGCCGCCTCACCGGCGCGGATCTTCGCCACGGCGACGTCGAAGGCGAAGGCCGGAAACTCCACTCCCGTGGCGTCCGGCGCCGAGCGTGCGGCCACGGCGGCGGCGGTGCGCGCGGCGACCGCCTCGCCGGCGAGTTCGGCTAGCGACTGCTGGATGGCCTGGAACTTCGCCAGCGGCCGGCCGAACTGCACCCGCTCGCCGGCGTAGCGCACCGAGTGCGCGAGCGCGGCGTCGATCGCGCCGGACAGCATCGCGGCACGCGCCATCGCACCCAGCGCCTGCACGGCGTCGAGCGGCAGGTCGAACGGCACGGGCGCCGTCGCCTCGCAGCGCGCCCGCGTGAACGCAAGGTCGTCGCGCGGTTCGCCGGCGATGCTGGCGTCGCGGCGCAGTTCTATGGCGCCAGGCTGGCGCAGGTCGACGAGCGCCAGCCTGCGCGCACCGCCAGCGCAGACCGCCGACAGCACCGCCCAACCGCAGTCGCGCGCCCAGGGCACGCGCCGTGCGCTGCCGCTGACGACCGTTCCGCCGCCCTCCGCATCGAGCCTGAGCACGGCGTCGGGCCCGGCGCCGACGATCGCCAGTGGCCCGGCCGGTACCGTCAGCCCGGCGCGCGACGCCAGCAGCGCCGCGATCATCGTCTCCGCGAGCGGCAGCGGCGCCTGGTGCAGGCCGATGCCGTGCAGCACCGGGAACAGCGCGCCCCAGCCCGCCGCGGAACCGCCGGCGGCTTCCGTCGCGGGGGCGAGTTCCAGTCCGGCATCGGTCACGAGTCGCCACAGCGCTGCCGGCCACTCGCCCTGCTCGGCCCGTTCGCGCAGGTTCCGGTCGACGTGCCCGGCGAAGATCCGCTCGACCGTCTGCCCGATCAGGGCGCGCAGTTCGTCGTCGGCGACCGCCATCATCTCAGCTCCAACCCGCGGGCGATGATGCCGCGCAGGATCTCGCGCGTGCCGCCGCGCAGGGAGAACGACGGCGCGGCGAGCGTCAGGTAGCGCATCACGCCGTCGAGCGACGTGCCCGGCGCGGCGCGGCCGCCGAACTGATCGTGGGCGATCTCCGGCACGGACTGCTCGACCTTGCAGCCGACGTCCTTGACCACCGCCGCGGCCAGCGCCGGATCCTCGCCGCGCGCGAGCATGCCGGCGACGCCCAGCGACATCTGTCGCGCCGTGGCGTGGCCGGCGATGAGCCGCCCGAGTGCGACCGCCTGGCGCGGATCGCCCGGAGCCGCCGCGCCGACCATCTCGCGCAGGAGCTGGACGCTGCTCAGGTAGCGCTCCGGGCCGCTGCGCTCCATCGCCAGTTCGCCGGTCACCAGCTGCCAGCCGTCGCCGGCGTTCCCGAGCAGGCACTCGTCGGGCACCACCACGTCGTCGAACGTCACTTCGCAGAAGTCGCCTTCGCCCGCCTGGTTGCGGATCGGCCGCACGTGAATGCCCGGCGTGGCGAGGTCGACGACGAACTGCGACAGCCCCTCGTGCCGCGACGGCCCCGGCGGACCGGTGCGCACCAGCGCGATCATGTAGTGGGAGATGTCGGCCCGGGACGTCCATACCTTGCGGCCGTTGATGACCCAGCCGTCGGCCGAGCGGGTGGCGCGAGTGCGCACGGAGGCGAGATCGGAGCCGCAGTCCGGCTCGCTCATGCCGATGCAGAAGTACGTTTCTCCGCGCGCGATGCCCGGCAGGATGCGCGGCGCGAGGACATCGGGCGAATGGCGGATGAGCTGCGGGCCGCTCTGGCGATCCGCGACCCAGTGCGCCGCGACCGGCGCGCCGGCGGCGAGCAGCTCCTCGATGACGACGTAACGCTCCAGCGCCGAGCGGCCAGCGCCACCGTAGCGAGCCGGCCAGCACATGCCGATCCAGCCCTGCGCCCCCAGCCGCCGGCTGAACGCCGGATCGAGCCCGAACCAGCCGCGGGCGCGCTCGGCGCCGGGGTGGTCCGGCAGCGCGTCCTCCAGGAACGCGCGCACGTCGACGCGCAGGCGCTCGCAGGCCGCGTCCAGCTCGCACAACTCGATGTGCAGTCCGCTCATCCGGCGATTATGCCCGGGTCCGGGCGCGGGCGTCCCGGCGGCCGGCAGCTCCCGGCGGTGTCAGTCCGCGAACAGGAACGCGAGTTCGACGAGCCGGGACTCGTGGTAGTGGATGATCTTCCAGCCCTGCCCCGTGCGGTGCATGCCGATACTGGCGCGCAACTCGCCGATGAGCGGGCGCTTCGCGCCTTTCACGTCGATGCGGGTCTGCAGCTTCGTGTAGACGAAGGCGGTGTCGCCGTCGAGCGCGACCTTGCGGGTCAGCTCGCGCCACTCGGGGATTGCGGCGACTATCGCCGGAGCCGCCGACCAGTAGGCGTCGATGGCCGCCCAGGTGACCATCGGTTCCGGGCTCTCCTCGGCCTGGTAGACGATTCCCGCATAGTCCTGGTCGAACAGGGCCTTCATGCGGACCGGATCGACGGACTGGAAGGCGGCCAGCCACTGTGCATGGACCGCGAGCACTGCTGTTTCGTCGGCTGTCGCCATGTGTGTCTCCATCGATTGAATCGGAAATCCCCGTGATCGAGGATCGCAGGCATCGATCACCGCGGCTGGTGTCCCCCCGCGCCGGCGTCGCGTCGTGCCAGCCGCCAGGTGGAGCACGGTTGCGCCCGGTTGCTCAGAGCAGGAACTTCTCGACCCCTTCCACGCCCAGCGCCTCCCAGTCGTTGGGCGGGATCGAGCGCGGGCTCCTGAACTCCGGGATCACGTACTTGCCGAACATCTCGATGCTGCGCATCGTCGCCGCGTGGCCGTAGCCGTCGATCTTCAGGATGATCTCGTCGATGCCCAGCTTCTCGAGCGTCTTCAGCCGCTCGATGACCGTGTCGGGCGTGCCGATGATGAGTGCGGGGCTCGCCTGCATCAGGTACTCGATGTCGTGCTTGCGGTCGCCCAGCTCGCGGATGCGGTCGAGGTAGGCGTACTCCCCGCCCTGCCGGGCGAGCGAGACGTACATGTGCGTGACCGCGTCCAGCAGTCCGTGCACGGTCGTGCGCGACTCGTCGATGGCCTGCTGCATCGTCGCCGCGCAGTGCGCCGGGAAGGTGAGCAGGGACTGGGTGCGGTTTACGCGCCACAGGTTGTCGGGCGGGGCGGCGCGCGCGAGGCCGTCGCGGTAGGCGGCGATGCAGCGTTCCAGGTACTCCCAGCCGTACCAGTTCTCGAAGGTCATCACGCCCAGCCCCAGTTCGCCGGCGCTCGTGTGCGTCTGCTCGCTGGTGGCCGAGACGTACAGCGGCGGGCACTCGCGCTGGACCATCTTCGGCACCACGCTGACCGGATCGATGTCGTAGATCTCCCCGTGGTACTCGAGCGGGTCCTGCACCAGCGCCCGCACGGTGACCTCCAGCGTCTCGCGCCACTCCGCGCGCGTCCGGGCGGGGTCGACGCCGAACACGTTCATGTAGTGGATGTTGTTCGAGCGCGCGGTGCCGATCTCCAGCCGGCCCTTCGACAGGATGTCGATGGTGGCGAGGCGCTCGGCGATGCGCACGGGGTGATTGAACTGGAGCATCACCACCGCCATCGGCCGCAGCTTGATGGTCTTCGTCAGCGCGGCGACGGCGCCGAAGAACACCTCGGGCGCCGAGACGGTGTAGCCCGACGCGACGAAGTGCTGCTCGGACGTGCCGAAGACGTCGAATCCCATCTCCTCGGCGAACTGGATCTCGCGCAGGGACTCGTGGTAGCGGACGTAGTACGCCATCCCTTTCGGGACCGAGCACTCGTTCAGCAGCGCGAAACGCATCGGATCACCTCTCGGGGGGCGCGGC
The DNA here is from genome assembly GCA_964404305.1 of uncultured Gammaproteobacteria bacterium. Classification (GTDB taxonomy): domain Bacteria; phylum Pseudomonadota; class Gammaproteobacteria; order JADZEE01; family JADZEE01; genus CAYOJP01. The sequence continues at coordinate 23,224 of CAYOJP010000017.1, read as the reverse complement.
GACGCGCCAAGCCACACAGCAGGGCGCAAATGCCGCTCACTCCGGCCGGCACCGGCGCCCGGAGTGCTCCAACCTGGGATGCAGCACGATCCCGCCCTGCTATTTAATCCCCGGCGCCGGAGGCGACTATCCGGAATCCGAAACCCCGGTGCCGGCCTGCGCGGCCTCGCGCCGCAGCAACGCGCGCTTGCGCGCCACGCCCCAGCGGTAGCCGGAGAGCGTGCCGTCCGTCCGGACGACCCGGTGGCAGGGAATCGCCACCGCGAGGGTGTTGGAGGCGATCGCAGTGGCGACCGCGCGGGCGGCGGTGGGTCGGCCGATGCGACGCGCGACGTCGGTGTAGGTGAGCGTGGTGCCGGCCGGGATCTCCCGCAGGACCTGCCAGACGCGGCGCTGGAACGCGGTGCCGCGCACGTCGAGCGGCAGGTCCACGGCGCGGCCCGGTGTCTCGACCAGGCCCACCGCGGTGGCGACGAGGTGCTCGAAGTCCGGATCGCCGCCGAGCAGTTCGGCTTCGGGGAAGCGCTCCTGCAGGTCGCGCACCAGCGCGTCCGGATCGTCGCCCAGAGCAATCGCGCAGACGCCCTTGCCGGTCGCGGCCACGAGGATCGCGCCCAGCGAGCACTGCCCGACCGCGAAGCGGATCGCGACGCCGCGTCCGCCGGCGCGGAACGCGCCCGGCGTCATGCCGAGCGCGCCGTCGGTGGCGGCATAGAAGCGACCGCTGGAGTTGTAGCCGGCGGCGTAGGCCGCCTCCGTGACGGTCGTTGCGGTGGCGAGCGAGTCGCGCATGCGGCGCGCCCGCCGGGCCTCGGCATAGGCGCGCGGCGTGACGCCCGTTAGCGACTTGAACAGGCGATGGAAGTGCCAGGGGCTCAGGCCCGCCTCCCCGGCGAGGCGCTCCAGCGGCGGCGGGGTCTCGGCAGCCTCGATGAGGCGGCACGCGCGCGCGATCGCCTCGGCCTGCCGAGCGCCCGCACCACCGGTGTCCGGCCGGCAACGCCTGCACGGACGGTAGCCCGCGCGCTCGGCGGCCGCGGGCGAGGCATGGAACTGCACGTTCTCCCGCCGCGGACGCCGCGACGGGCAGCCCGGCCGGCAGTACACGCCGGTCGTGCGGACCGAGTACCAGAAGGCGCCGTCGGCGGCGGCGTCACGCTGCTGAACGGCGGCCCAGCGCGACTCGTCGGTGGCGTAGGCGGCCGTGCGCGGCGCGCTTGGCGTGGCGATTGACATGCGCTTCCTCCCCATCATCGCTCACCCGGGGCGACGCCGATCGGCGCCCCGCGACGATGCCGGCAGCATGCCCGCCGGCGGAGCCCCGCGCGCCCCGGACCTTGCGCTCGAATTCACCGCCGTCAGTGCGTCCGCCCGCCGTCGCGCCCGGGGGCGACGGGCGCGATCCAGTCGGCCGGATCGAGGCGTTGCAGGCCGGCGCGGTAGGCCGCATGGGTCGGATCGCCGCTGCCCGGCCCGGCGAGGCTGAACGCGTAGCGCGTGAGCACGCTGGCGATGGCGTGCAGGGCCTGCTGCCGCCGCAGGCCGCCGACCATCAGCCGCGCGAGCGTCGTGCGCACGGCCGCCTGCGCGGGCGTCGCCAGTTGCGTCTCGACCGCCGCGAGGATCCCGGCGTGCCCGCGGCTGCCGGTGCGGCGCCGCCACGCCTCCACGAGGCGGATTCGCTCGGCCTCCCCGAGCAGCAGCCAGGCAGCGGGATCGGGGCCGATGTCCGGGTCGTACTCCATGCCGCCGCGCTCAGGCCTGCGCGCTCGGCCGCGCGGACACCTGCGCGTGCCAGCGGCGCAGGTGCGGATGCTGCTCGCCGGGCTGCATGCGCATCCAGCCGGCGAAGTCGACCGTGGCGAGCGCGGTGATGTCCGCCACCGTGTACGCCGGGCCGGCGACGTACTCGCTCTTGGCGAAACGCTTGTCCATCTGCTCGAAGAACAGGCCCACGCGCCGGCGGCCGCGCTCGGCCAGCGCCTCGATCTGCTCGAAGCCCACCGGGCCGGGCAGCGCGCGGCCCTTGAAGCCGGGCGTCGCGTTGCGGAACCCCTCCGCCACCGCGAGGTACCCGTCGAACTCGATGCGCCGGTTCCACATCTCGACGATGGCCTGCTCCACCGGCGTCGAGCCGAACAGGGGCGGCATCGGATGCAGCGCCTCGAAGTAGCGGCAGATGGCCATCGACTCGGCGATGCCGGTGCCGTCGTCGAGCACGAGGTACGGCACGACGCACTCCGGGTTGACGCGCCGGAACTCGTCGGTGAACTGCGCCGTGGCGCGCAGGTCGACCTGCTCGGTCGGCACGGCGAGGGCCTTCTCGGCCAGGTAGATGCGGACGCGGCGCGGGCTGGGGGCGCCCTTGTAATCGTACAGCAGCACGGGACGGTCTCCTGGCGCGCTCGGGGTCGCGGTGGTGGTGATGCGCCGCACGGTAGCGCATCCCCCGCAGCCCGGCCAGTCGCCGGGCGGGAGCCGTGCGTGCGACAATCTGCACGCCCGCCCCACCACCCAGCGATGCCCATGAACCACGCCAGCGCCGCCCCCTCCGGCGCACCCGCCTATCCCTTTCCCGGCCCGCCCGCCCACGGCGCCGGGCTAAGCGTGGGTCCCGGCGTGCTGTGGCTGCGGCTGCCACTGCCGTTCAAACTCGATCACATCAACGTGTGGCTGCTGGAGGACGGCGAGGGCTGGACACTGGTCGACTGCGGCGTCGGCATCGAGGCGCTGCACCCGCTGTGGGAGACCGCTCTGGTCGCGTTGACGGGCGGACGGCCCCTGCGGCGCATCCTGGTGACGCATCACCACCCCGATCACCTGGGCCTCGCGCGCTGGCTGTCGGAGCGCACCGGGGCGCCGGTGTGGATGACCGCGACCGAACTCGCCTGCGCCCGCCGGATGGCCGAGGGCGAGGCGGCGGCACGCATCGAGACGACGCGCGCGCACTATGCGCGCCACGGCTCGACGGAGTTCGGGCGCGTGGAGAAGTTCGAGGCGGGCGTGGGCTATCGCAGCGTGCTGTCCGGCGTGCCGGCCGCCATCCGCGAGGTCGTCGACGGCGAGACGATCGGGATCGGCGGGCGGCCGTGGCGGGCGATCGTCACCGGCGGGCATGCCGAGGCGCACATGAGCCTGTACTGCGAGGCGCTGGGACTCCTCATCAGCGGGGACCAGGTGCTGCCGACGATCAGCAGCAACGTCAGCCTGCGGCCGCATGCGCCGGACGCCGATCCGCTGCGCGACTGGCTGGCCGGGTTCGATCGCATCGACGCCCTGCCCCGCGACACCCTCGTGCTGCCCTCGCACGGCCTGCCGTTCACCGGTCTGCACGACCGCACCGCGACGCTGCGCGATCACCACGCACAGACGTTCGCGCAACTTCGCGCGCTGTGCGCCACGCAGCCACGCACCGCCGGCACGCTCGTCCCGCTGCTGTTTCCGCGCGAGCTCGACCCGCTGAACTACCTGCTGGCGTTCGGCGAGACGCTCGCGCACCTGCGCTGCCTGGAGCGGCGCGGGGAACTGCTCGCGGTGACCAGCAGGGGCGGCGAGGTGGAATTTTCCACTGCGGGCTGAGGCGGTCCGGTTCGCGGGCATGAGCACGCGAACCGCCCTGCAGCCGTCAGACCCCGCGCGCGGGCGCCGCGACGAAGCGCCATAGCGCGCCGTCCGCTTGCACGCGGCTCGGGCCCTCGGCGAGCGCGGCGCCCGCGGGCATGGGGATGGCATCGCCCTCGCCCAGCGTGTCGTACTCCGGGTCCCACGGGAACAGCAGCAGGCGCGGCGTCACGTCGCGCGCGCGGCGCGGCAGCAACCGGGCATCGCGGTGCGCGCCGGTCGCGAGCGCCGCCATGAACGCCGCGGTATCGCGATGCCCGGCCGCGGCGATCCGGTCGAGCGTGTGCAACTGCGGCGGCGGCAGCGCGAGACTGCCGACGTCCTGGCGGCGCAGCGCCTGCGCCGCGGTGAGCCACGTCTCCGCGGTGGTCTCGCGGCGATCATGCGAATAGCCCTGGCCCGCCGGCAGCACCCCGACGTAGAACCAGGCATCGAACCGCGACTTCTGGTCGGACGGCGTCACCCACCGCCCCCACAGCCGCAGGGCCTCGACGTCGGGCGCAAGGGCGCGCGCGCGCAGCAGGGCCTGGAACGTCGCCTTGCGTTCCGCGATCCGCCTGCGCCAGTCGTCGAGATCGGCCGGCAGTGCTCCGCGCGCGAGCAGCACGCCGCCCTCCTCGAACAACTCGCGGATTGCGGTCACGCGCGGCTCGCCGTCTTCCGCGTCCACCTTGCCGCCCGGGAACACGTATTGATCGGCCATGAACTCGGAGCGCGTATGGCGACGGAGCAGGAACACCTCCGGCCCGGCCGGCGAATCGCGCAACAGGATGACGCCCGCGGCTGGCAGGGGCATGGTCCAGGGGGCGGGCGTGGCGCTCATTGCAGGGCTCCTTGCGTGCGCAGGGCGGCGATCTCCTCCGCCGTGAACCCCCAGCGCCGCAGCGCGCCGGGATCGTGGGCGCCGGTGGCCGGCGCGGGACTGCGCACGGCGCCCGGCGTGCGGCTCAGCTTCGGCGCGGGCGCCGGCTGCACGAGGCCGTCGACGGTTACGAAGTTGCCGCGCGCCACGTTGTGCGGGTGCCGCGGCGCCTCCTCGAAGTCGAGGACCGGCGCGAAGCAGACGTCGCGTCCCTCCAGCAGCGCGCACCAGGCGTCGCGGGTGCGCGTGCGGAAGAGCGCGGCGAAGCGCTCCTTCAGCGCCGGCCACTGCGCGCGGTCGAACTGCGCGGCCGGGTCCAGGTCGCGGATCCCCAGCCGTTCCAGCAACTCGGCGTAGAAGCGTCCTTCCAGCGGCCCGATGCTGACGAATCGGCCGTCGGCGCAGACATAGACATCGTAGAAGTGCGCGCCCGTGTCGAGGAAGTTCTCGCCGGCGGGCGCGGCGAAGGCGCCGGCGGCACGCAACCCGTACAGCAGCGTCGCGAGCAGCGCGGAGCCGTCGGTCACCGCGGCATCGACCACTTGCCCGCGGCCCGAGCCCTTCGCCTCCAGCAGGGCGCAGACCATGCCGTAGGCGAGCAGCATGCCGCCGCCGCCCATGTCGCCGACCAGCGTCGGCGGCGGCACCGGCGGCGCGCCGCGCCGGGCGATGCACGCGAGCGCGCCGGACAGCGCGAGGTAGTTGATGTCGTGCCCGGCGGACTGCGCGAGCGGGCCGGTCTGGCCCCAGCCCGTCATGCGGCCGTAGACGAGGCGCGCGTTGCGCGCGAGGCAGCTCTCCGGCCCGAGGCCCAGGCGCTCCATGACGCCGGGCCGGAAACCCTCGATCAGAGCGTCCGCGCCCTCGATGAGGCGCAGCGCCGTCACCCTGCCGGCGGCATGTTTCAGGTCGAGCGCGATCGAGGGCCGGCCACGCAGCAGGTACAGGTGGCGGCCTGGATCGCGCCAGTTGGCATCGTCGCCTGACGGCGCCCCGGGCCGATCGACACGGATGATCTCCGCGCCCATGTCGGCGAGCAGCATCGCCGCAAACGGGGCCGGCCCGATGCCGTGGAACTCCACGACCTTGATGCCCTGCAAGGGTCCCATCGTCTGTCCTCGTCAGTGCCCGGTCGGCATTCCCCCCCAGGAAACAAGGGGTCTGACCCCTTGAAACGACGCGACGCAAAATCGCGGCCGGGGTCCGCTCAGGCTTTCGCCGGGTGCACGCCCTCGAAGCGCTCGTAGAAGGACGCCGCGGTCGCCGGGAGCGGCCCGTCGGCGGTCTCCAGCACCTGGGCGAGCCAGTCCTCGGCCGGCTGTGCGATCAGCCGGTACACGTTGCGCGTCAGCGCATAGGCGGCGGTGCCCGGCCATTGCGCGGGCAGGAGTTCGCCCGGCAGCTTCGGGTCGCGCAGCGTGATGCGCCGGTACTCGTGGATGAGCAGTGTGCGGGCCTGGAACGCCTGCGCGGGGTCGATGCGTCGCGCCGACCGCAACGCCGCGTACAGCGGCCGGAAGCGATCGAGATACGCCTGGTAGGCGTCCGCCAGGTCGTCCAGCGCCCAGGCCTGCGCGACCAGTGCACGGTGCGGGCGCGCGCCCGGCATATCGGTGGTCGTGGCCTGCATCACGAGCACGTCGTCGGCGCCGCCGATGTCGGCCAGGGTGGCGCGCAGCACCGCGGTGTCGGGCATGGGGTGCGCGAGCACGCCGTTGGCGATCTGGCCGAAGCCCAGCCAGCCGAGTTCCTTCCGCACCGCCTCGCGCGCGCCCGGTGGCGCGAGATGCGCGAGCACCAGGCACCAGCTCCCGTCCCAGCGCTCGTGCGGACCGGTGTAGATGTGCCGGAAGGCCGTCTCGAAGCGGCGCCGGCCGGCGTCGGTCAGGCTGTAGTAGCTGCGCCGCCCGATCTGCTCGGCCGACAGCCAGCCCTCCTTCACCAGGCGGAACACCGACGTGCGCACGAGTCGCTGGTTCAGGCCGAGGGCCTCCAGCAGCCGGATGAGGCTGCCGAGCCAGACGGTGCCGCCGTGCGGGGCGATCGCGTCGCCGTAGACGGTGATGATCAGGGAGCCGGCGCGGATGCGCGGCTGGCGCGCAAATCCGGCGACGAGGTCGTCGACGACGGCGAGGCGGGACATCGTGCGGGGTTCCGGACGGGTCGCGGGGCTGGCGCCGCTAGTGTAACCGCGCGCGGACCCTGGCGCCCGGGCGCGCACTCCGGTCCGGACACCCGGCCCAACCGTGCCGGGTGCCCCCTCGCGAAACCGCTCGCGCACGGACTTGCATGGCGCACCTGGTCGAACCGGGGCGCGGCGGATGCCCGGCAGGTTCTGCGTTCGACCCGGAAGCTGCTCGCGCACCCGGCCGTGCGGGCGACTGCCACGTCACGGGCTGCCTGGCACTGGACGGTGCGGTCGCGGGCGGCGATGGCGGTCCGGCGAGCACCGGACGACCGGCGGCTTGCGTTGCATCGCAGCATCCTGCCGGCAGTTGCCCCGAAATCAGCCTCCCATCGCGTTCCGTCGAACCATGGTCCGCCCTGAGGGCGTTGTTCCGTGCAGCGGTCGGTAGGCAACCCGGGGCCGGCCTCGTACCATGCAGGCGTGCGGCTGCCGCAGCACCCCCCGATCGGGTCCGCCGCCGCCTTTCAAGTCAACGCAAGGAGTCCAGATGAAGCTCTACGATTGCGCCATTGCCCCGAACCCGCGCCGGGCGCGGATTTTCATCGCCGAGAAGGGGCTGGACATTCCGAAGGTCGAGGTCGACCTGCTGGCCGGCGAAAATCTCAAGCCCGAGTTTCGCGCCATCAATCCCCGCGGCCTCGTGCCGGTGCTCGAACTCGACGACGGCACGCGCATCGACGAGGCGCCCGCGATCTTCCGCTACCTGGAGGAGATCTGCCCGGATCCGCCCCTCCTCGGCCGCGATCCGGTGGAGAAGGCGCGGATCGAGTCGCGCGAGCGGCACATGGAGTTCGACGGGCTGATGGCCGTCGGCGAGATCTTCCGCAATACGCATCCGGCATTCGCGCAGCGCCGCCTGGCGGGCCTGAATTTCGAGACGACCGCCATGCCGGCGCTCGCGGAGCAGGGCAAGCAGCGCGTGGCGGCGTTCTACGCCCGCCTCGAGAACTACCTGTCGGACTCGCCCTACGTCGCCGGCAAGCACTTCTCGAGCGCCGACATCACCGCGCTGTGCGTCGTGGACTTCGCGGGCTGGGTCGAGATGACGATCCCGAAGACCAGCATCCACACGCAGCGCTGGCACGAAGCCGTCTCGGCCCGGCCGAGCGCCAAGGCTTGATCGGACCGCGGCCCGGTCACTGCGCGCCCGGCTGCGCGAGCAGCCGGGCGCCGCAATCCGGTCGCGGACGGGCCGCGCACGCGGCGTGCCTGGGAGCAGCGGCGCGACTGCCTCGGGGCAACGGCATAACCACACAACGGAGGGCAGGCACCCCATGAGCGTCATCGGTCACGTGAAGGAGATCTGGCGGTACCCGGTGAAATCCCTGCGCGGCGAGAGCCTGCATGCGGCCCGGATCTGGGCCAAGGGCGTGCTGGGCGATCGCTGCTGGGCGCTCAAGGACGAGTTCGAAGTCTGCGGTGCGCGCGACGCGCCGGTACTCCTCAACTGTTCGTCGCGCTACGTCGGCACGCCCGGCGAGGATCGCGTCGCGCCGGTGGAGGTCACCTTCCCGGACGGCACGGTCCTTCGCGACGACGCGCGCGACATCGACGCGCGCTTCAGCGCGCTCACCGGCAAGGCGCTGAAGCTGTGGCCGCTGCAACCGGAATCGGACCGCGATCATTACCGGCGCAAGCCGCGCACGCACGAGGAGATGATGGCGTGGGCGTGGCAGCAGTTCGCGCGCGAGCCGGGCGAGCCGATGCCGGATCTGGCCCAGTTCCCGCCGGAACTGATGGAATACTTCTCCTTCCCCGGCATGTACGCGGACGCCCTGCCCCTGCACATCCTGACGACCGCTTCGCTCGATCATCTGGCGGGCAGGCAGCCGGAGTCGAACTGGGACCGGCGGCGCTTCCGCCCGAACCTCCTGATCGAGACCGCGGCCGGTACGACGGGCCTCGTCGAGAACGCCTGGCTCGGCCGCACGCTCGTCATCGGTGCCGCGCGCATCGCCTGCCCCGCGCCCACGCCCCGTTGCGGCATGACGATGCAGGCGCAGCCCGGCCTGCCGAAAGACCCGCGCGTCCTGCGCACGATCGTCCGCGATGCCGATCAGAACCTCGGCGTCTACGGGGCGCCGCTCGCCGCCGGCGAGATCCGCGTGGGGGATGCAGTGACCCTGGTCTGACCGCCTTTCTAAGGGGTCGGACCCCTTGAACTGCGGCATCGCACCATTTCAAGGGGCAGACCCCTTGAACGGGCGTACCGTTGCTGCGCGCTATGCTCCGATCGCCAGGTGGACGGCCGCTAACGCCCCGCGTCGCAGACGGGTTAGAGTTCCCGGCGTCGTTGCCCGATCTGTCCGCCGACGCCCGTCTCGCGAGAATCCCGACACCTTGGACGCCCATTCCCTGCGCGTGCTGTGGCTCGTGAACGCCGCCATCCTGCTGGCGTTCGTCAAGGTATTCGAGATCCCGCCGCTCATCCCGGTGCTGGCGACCGACCTGGGCATCGACTACGCGCAGGCCGGCATATTCATGACCGCCTACGGGCTCGTGCGCTGCGTGGGCAGTTCGCCGGCGGGCTGGCTGGCGGATCGCTACGGGGCGCTGCCGGTCATCTGCGGCAGCCTGCTGTGCCTGGGCGTGTGCGGACTGCTCGGCACCGTCGGGTCGAACTACGGGATACTGCTCGCGCTGCGGGTGCTGGTGTCGCTGGGGGTGGCGGCGATCTTCATCGCGGCGATCGACGCGATCCCGAAATCCCTGCCACCGGAGCAGGTCGGCACCGGCATGGGTCTGGTCAACGTCTCGCTCAACGTCGGCATCACCGGAGCGATGCTGCTGACGCCGATCCTCGCGCAGGACTGGGGCTGGCGCTGGACCGCGCGCGCCTATTCGATCGCGTGCCTCGCACTGTTCGTGCTCGCACTGGCGATGCTGCGGCGGCCACCGTCCCGGCACCCGCGCGTCACGTCGCAGGAGCACGCGCTGTCCTTCGCCGACCTGCTGGCCAATCCCCTGGTGCTGCTGCTGGCCGCGGCGAGCGCAGTGCTGTTCGTGGAACTGTACGGCGTGCTCACCTGGGTACCGGCCTACCTGCAGGACGTGCGTGGCTTCGACGGTGCGCAGGTCGGCGCGAGCGCGATGACCTTCGGCCTGGCTGCGATTCCCGCGTCGATGGCGACGGGCGTCCTGTGCCGCAGCCTGCGCAGCATCCTGTGGCTGACCGTGAGCGGCGGGCTCGCCTGCGGTGCGGGCATCCTTGCCCTGACCGGGGCGGCGCACCTCACCCCGCTCACCGCTACTGCCCTGATTGCGCTGCTGACCTGGGGCCACACGCAGGTCATCGTGACCATCATGAGTCTGGCGTCGCTGGTCGTCCCGTCGCACAGCACGGGCCGGGCGCTGGGTATCGTGTTCACGGTAGGTTATGGCGGGTCGATCGTCTCGACCTGGCTGGGCGGCTGGCTCGTCACGCGCACCGGCGAGTACGACAGCGCCTTTGCCGTTTTCGCCGTGGCTGCCTTCCTGTCCATCGTGTTCATGGCGACGGTGCAGCACCGCCTCGCGCGACGCCCGCCGGCGCACTTCGCGCTCGCCCGCTGAATGTCATCGGCGTCGCCGACGGGAGTGTCACGCCCTCCCTGGCATGGCCAGGGCCGGGACGCACGGATACCGGGCGCCGCCGCGCCTGCGCCGCGGTGTTCGCAACACCGGTCGACGAGGCCATGATGGCGGACCTGCGTCGTCGCACCATCCGTGGCGGGCCGCTGGCCGACGAGTCGACCCTCGCCTCCCTCAGCGCGTCGCTTGCACGTCCACCGACACGCGCCCGCCATGGCGGGGACCGCCGCGGCGGGCGCTACGGCCTCGCGGAGAACCAAGGGGTCTGACCCCTTGAAAGGCGGCCTCAGCGGGACCGCTGCTCCATGACCTTGAGGGTGACCTCGTCCGGTGCCAGGGGGACGTTGAACCTGGCGTCCTGCCCGGGGTAGACCATCGTCGCGTGCATGCTCTGGTAGTCGTAGAAGGCCGCCCACAGCGGCGCGGGCAGCATGCCGTCGTCGCGGTCGTCCAGCTTGTACGTGCGGTACGCCTCCAGCCCGATCTTCAGCAGCTTGCCGGACTTGTCGTAGGCCTCCATCAGGTAGGCGAGCGGACGCCGGGTGTCGAAGTACACGAGCTTGTAGCCGTACGGGTGCTCCGGCGGCGGGGTGGCCTTGATGACGAAGACCTCGCGGGGAGACCACTCGTCGAGCTGGTTCCAGTAGGGCTTCTCGGCCAGGTTCAGCATCGGGAACTGCTTCGCCGGCTCGGTCTCGCCTGCCACCCACGGGATCGCGGTGCCGTTCGGCACGGCGAGGATCGTGCGCTTGCCCACCAGTTCGATGCCGGCGTACCAGTCCGGATGCGCGTCCCACAGCACGAAGTCGTCGCCCAGGATGTCGGTGTTGGCGATCGGGTTCATCCAGTTGCTGCCGCTCAGCCGCCGCGAACGGCGCTGGTCCGGGAGGTAGGCCCATTGATCGGACAGCTTGCCGTCGTCGTAGCCGATGGTGAACACGCCGGTGCCGCGGATGTCGCTCGGCGACTGCGCGATGACCATCGTCCTGTGCAGCACGTTGCCTGCCTCGAGCACCGCCGGCCCGGACAGTCGGCCCTTCATCGCGATGCGCTGGAAGCTCCACACCTGCACGCGATCGAGACCGGTGTGGCCGTCGATCAACACGTAGGCGTAACTCGGCCAGCTCCAGTTGTCGCCGCGCTCCTGTCCGAGGTAGAAGTTCCAGATCACCTTGCGCGCGGCATCCGGATCGTCGGCGGCGATGGTCGGGAACGGCATGCCCGCCTCCCAGCCCGGCAGCGAGGCGCCCTTCGCGTCGAAGTTGCGGGCGGCATTGGCGGCGCTCGCCGCCTCGTAGCGCGGATCCCTCGGCATCGACCTCGAGGGACCGAGGCGCATCGTGAAGCCCTGCTCTCGCATGGCCCAGCGCACCTGCTCGGGCACCAGTTCGGAAACCGCGTGCCCCTCGAAAGTGGCCTCCAGATGCGTATCGATGTTGCTCCCGTCGAGCACCGTCCCCACAGGCAATTCCACGGCGATAGCGGTGGACGTCAGGCCGGCGGCCAGTACGAACGGCAGCGTAGCGTAGCGGGTCATCGCGAAGTCCTCTCGAATGGCGGGATTGCCCGGAATCCCGGGGCAAGCCGCGTGCCGCAGGTCCGCGCCGCGCCGCCGCTGGCCGCGGCCGGGCCCGGTGCCACCCGGTTGTGGCGTCGCATGCGCGGATCCCTGCGGGAAATCGGAGGCTCCAGATATACCAGCAACGCAGGCGCCGCAAGCGGTGCTCCCGGAACGGTGCGAGGCCGGGGAGGCGATCGCGCCAGATTCCGCAACCGGCGGCGGCTTGCCGCTCCCGAGCGCGGACAGGTACACACATGGACGCGTCGGGATGCCGAGGGCGAGCCCGGCATGTCGCACGGGCCTGGCTCAGTTCCCCCCGCCCCGATCCTCGCGCAGCATGTCGGCGCCCTTCTCCGCGAGCATGAGGGTGGGCGAATTCGTGTTCCCCGAGGTGATGGTCGGCATCACCGAGGCATCGATGATCCGCAGGCCCGCCAGCCCCCGCACGCGCAGCCGCGCATCGACGACGGCCTGTGAGTCGCTGCCCATGCGGCCGGTGCCGACCAGATGGAAGATCGTCGTGCCGATGTCGCCGGCCGCGCGCGCCAGATCCTCGTCGGTCGAATACTGCGGGCCGGGCAGCCACTCGCGCGGGGAGTAACGCTGCAGCGCCGGCGCCGCCAGGATGCGGCGCGTGAGGCGCAATGCCGCGGCGGCGACCGCGCGGTCGCCCGGCGTCGACAGGTAGTTCGGCGCGATCGCGGGCGCCACGGCCGGATCCGCCGACACGATCCGCACCGTGCCGCGCGACTCCGGGCGCAGGTGGCACACCGACGCCGTGAACGCCGGAAACGGATGCAGCGGTTCGCCGAAGCGATCGAGCGACAGCGGCCGCACGTGGAATTCGAGATCGGGGCGCGCGACGCCGGGGCCGGAACGCGTGAACGCGCCGAGCTGCGAGGGTGCCATCGTCAGCGGCCCGGTCCGCGTGAGGAGGTACTGAAGTCCCATCTCGAGGCGCCCGGTCGGGCGGCGGATCCACTCGTTCAGGGTCTTCACTCCCTGCACCTTGCAGATCATGCGCAGTTGCAGGTGGTCCTGCAGGTTCTCGCCGACCCCCGGCAGCGCGTGCGCGACGGCGATGCCGTGCGCCCCCAGCACGCCGGGCGGCCCGATGCCGGAGAGCTGCAGGATCTGCGGCGAGCCGATCGCGCCGGCGGCCAGCACGGTCTCGACCTGCGCCTGGGCCTGCCAGAGCGCGCCTTCGCGTTCGAACTCGACGCCGGTCACGCGCGAGCCGTCGAGCCGCAGGCGATGCACCGTGGCGCCGGTCAGCACCGTCAGGTTCCGGCGCCGGCGCGCCGGGCGCAGGAACGCCTTCGCCGCGCTCCAGCGCACGCCGCGCCGCTGGTTGACCTCGAAGAAGCCGCAGCCCTCGTTGTCGCCGCGATTGAAGTCGTCGGTCTTCGGAATGCCCGTCTGCGCCGCCGCCTCGCGGAACGCATCGAGGAGTTCCCAGCGCAACCGCTGGCGCTCGACGCGCCACTCTCCGCCCGCGCCGTGGAACGCATCGCCGCCGCCGTGATGGTCCTCGGAGCGCCGGAAGAGCGGCAGCACGTCGTCCCAGCCCCAGCCCGGGTTGCCCAGGTCGCGCCAGTGATCGTAGTCCTCGCGTTGCCCGCGCAGGTACAGCATGGCGTTGATCGACGAACAGCCGCCCAGCACCCGGCCGCGCGCGTAGCCGATCGCGCGGCCGTTCAGGCCGCTTTCCGCCTGCGTGCGGTAGCACCAGTCGGTGCGCGGGTTGCCGATGCAGTACAGGTAGCCGACCGGGATGTGGATCCAGATCCAGTCGTCGGCGCCACCGGCCTCCAGCAGCAGCACCCGCGTATGCCCGTCTGCCGTGAGGCGGTTGGCGAGCACGCAGCCCGCGGCGCCGGCGCCGATCACGACGTAGTCGTAACGCCCCGGATCGCGCGCGGCCGCGCTGGCGGCAGGACTGGCGGGCTGGTGCATGCGGGCGGATCCTGGCCGGTTGCGAAGCTGCTTTATAGCGCATCGTCCCGCTGCGCGGGCGCCACGCCGCCGGCCGCCGGGCGGCGCGCCCCTCGAGCCGCGGTCGTTGCGGCCTGCCCGGCCGCGGGCCGGCGCCCTGCGGCCGGCCCGTGCGAGAATGCGGGGGGAAGCGAACGGCGGCGAGGGCACACATGGCGACGACCGGCACGGCAGTCATCATCGGTGTGGGTGCGGACCCGGGCCTGGGCGCACGCCTGTGCCACGGGTTCGCTCAGGAGGGCCTGCACGTGGTCGTGGCCGGCCGCACGCCGGCGAAGATCGATGCGGTCGCCGCCGCGATCCGCGCCGGGGGCGGCGCCGCCACCGCGATCGCCGCCGACGCCACGCGCGAAACCGACGTCGCGATGCTGTTCGAGCGCGCCGCCGCGCTGGGCAGCCCGATCGATCTCGCCGTCTACAACGCCGGCAACAACATGCCGGGAGGCCTCACGGACATGACGGCGGCGTATTTCGAGGACTGCTGGCGCATCGGCTGCTACGGCGGCTTCCTGTTCGCACGCGAGGCCGCACGCCACATGCAGCCACGCGGCGCAGGCACGGTACTGTTCACCGGCGCAAGCGCGTCGCTGCGCGGCCGGCCGAATTTCTACGCTTTCACCGCCGCGAAGGCCGGGTTGCGCAGCTTCGCACAGGCGATGGCCAGGGACTTCGGGCCGCAGGGCATCCACGTCGCGCACGTGGTAATCGATGGCGCCATCGACGGCGAGCGCATCCGCACCCGCTTTCCGCAGATCGTGGAGCAGCGTGGCGCCGACGGCATCATCGATCTCGAGGCGATTGTCGCCGCCTATCGCTTTCTCTACCGGCAGCCGCGCCGCGGCTGGACCCACGAACTCGACCTGCGCGTGTTCAAGGAGCCGTTCTGACGATTTCAAGGGGTCTGACCCCTGATTTCAAGGGGTCTGACCCCTTGAAATGGCGCGGCGTGGCACCGCCGGCCGGCCTCCACTTCGGCGCGCCGCTGCGGACCGTCAGCCGCCACGGCACACGCGCCCGCCGGCCGCCTCGACTCGCGCCTCGCACATCGCGCGGTCCGCGAACGTCGCCACCACGAGGTCGCCCGGCGCCGCGAGCGCCAGCAGCCGATCCATCGCCGCCGGCGGGCTGGCCTCCACGTGCACGTCGCCGGCCGCCCGGCCGCCAGCCAGGAGTCCCGCGGACAGACAGGCCGTGATCGTCTCCGGCGCCCGGCCGCGCAGGTAGTTCGCGGGCGGCGGGTAGATCACTACGGCATCGAAGTGGCGCGCCGCCTCGCGCCCGAGCGCTTCGATGTCGACGTCGCGGCGGTCGCCGGCCGCGCTGATCCCGAGCAGGCGCCGACCCTGCACCGGCAACCCGCGCACGAATTCGCCCAGCCGCTGCATGCCGTGGCGGTTGTGGCAGCGATCGATCAACATCTGGAACGGCAGGCCCTCGCAGGGATTGATGCGGCCCGGGTTGTCGCGGGCGTCGCTGCGGAAGCCGGCGAGCACTTGCGCGATGCGCGCCGCGGAAATGCCGAGTCCGTGCGCGAGCGCGGCCGCCGCGAGCACGTTCTGCACGTTGTGCCGCGCCCGGCCTTCGCGGGTCGCCGGCACCGCGGCGACCGGCAGCAGGAGGTCGCGGGCAGCACCGCGGCACAGGGCGAGCGTCGGTCCCGCGGGCGCTGCGACCACGGTGGCGCCCTCCCCGCCCTGCGCCATGTGCGCCGCGAAGGCCGGCGCACCCGGATCGAGCGCGAACAGCAGCAGCCGCGCGCCGCGGCGCCGCGTGGCGAGCGCGACGCACAGCGGATCCTCGGCATTGAGTACGACGGCCGTGCGCGCGATCTCCACCAGCAGCCCCTTCGCCGCAGCCATCTGCTCCCGGGTGACGATGCCCGCCTCGCCGAGATGGTCGTCATCGACGTTCAGCACGGCGGCGACGTCGCAGGTCTCGATGCCGCAGCCGAGCTTGAGGATCGCGCCGCGCGCGATCTCCAGCACCGCCGCGTCGATCCGCCGGTCCTGCAGCAGCTGCCGGGCGGCCGGGCCGCCGCCACGGTCGCCCGTCGCGACGCACTCGTCGTCGATCCAGGTGCCCTCGCTGCACGCCAGCCCCACGCAGTCGCCTGCGCCGCGCAGGATTCTCGCGAGCAGGCGCGTGGTCGTCGTCTTGCCGTTCGTGCCCGTGACGGCCGCGACCGGGATCCGGCCGGTGCCACCGTCCGGGAACAGCAGGTCGAGGATCGGGGTCGCGACATCCCGCGGCCGGCCCTCGACGGGCACGGCATGCGGCCACAACGTGGGCGTCGGGTTGATCTCGCAGATCGCCCCGCTGCCCTCGCGCCAGGAGCGGGCGATGTCGGGCGCGAGGTAATCGACGCCGGCGATGTCGAGGCCGATCGCCGCGGCCGCGGTTTCCGCCAGCCGGCGGTTGTCGGGATGCACCGCGTCCGTGACGTCCACGGTGGTCGCACCCCGGCTCGCGTTCGCGACGCGGCGCAGCCACACGCGCGTGCCGGGATCCGGACGGTCGCCGGGCGCCCAGCCCTGCGCAGCCAGCGCCGCCCGGCTCTCGTCGTCGAGGACCAGAGGCCTCAGCGATGACCCGGGACGCCGGCTGCGGTGCGGATCGCGGTTGGCCGCGTCCACCAGAGCGGCAATCGTCTGCCGCCCATCGCCCACCACGCAGGGGGGCTCGCGCCGGACCGCCGCGACGAACCGGCCGGCGACGACCAGCAGCCGATGATCGTGCCCCGGAATGACCGACTCGACGACGACCGCCGGGTGCTGCCTGTGCGCCTGATCGAAGGCGCGTGCGAGCGCGTCGGCATCCGTCACCCCCACCGTGACGCCGACGCCCGTGTCCGTCCCGGCCGGCTTGACCACGACCGGCCAGCCGAGCGACTGCGCCGCGCGCAGCGCCCCGGGCGCGTCGCCGACGACGACCTGCGCCGGCACGGGCAGCCCGGCCCGTTGCAGCGCGGCGTGCGCGGCGGGCTTGTCGCAGGCAGTGAGGTACGCCAGGTGCGCAGTGCGGTCGGTGAAATTGCGCTGCATGCGCCGCTGCCGCCGGCCATGTCCGTAGAGCACCTGCTGTCCGCCGAGCCAGTCCACGGGTATGTCGCGGTCGGCGGCCGCCTGCATGAGGTACAGGGTGTCGGCGCGCGGCAGGTGTGCCGCCGGCAGCGCGAGCAGTGCGCCGATGGCGGCGGCCGGCGACCAGTGCGGCGGCGCGCCGGAGCCGTCGGGACCGGGGAACAGGTGATCGAGCACGCGCAGCGCGAGGTCCGCCACCGTGCGGGCGAGATCCGCGTCGATGCAGTCGAAGGCGATGCCGCCCGGGATGCCCGGTGCCGGTTCGCTCACGACCTGAAGGCGGGGCGGCAGGCCGAGGGCGTCGAGCAGCCGCGCCGTGCATGCGAGCAGGACGGCGGCCAGGTCGAGGCCACGCGCGTCGACGGGCGGGGATGCGATGCCCGGGAACAGTTGCGCGAGGTCGGCGAGTGCCGGCCGGGCGCCGGCGACCGGCACGAACCTGGGGGCCCGTGCCGTCCAGTCGACCAGCACGCGGCACACCCCGTGGTGCGCATGCAGGTTCGCACCGACGAGCGCTTCGAACCGCCCCGTGCGCATTCAGTCGCGATCGCGCCTGCCCATGCGTCGCAACATACCCTCACGGGCAGCCAGGTCAAAGCAGCTGCTCGCTCCCGCTGTCCGGGCTCGCGGGGTTCATGGCCGTGCCGGTCCGCGACCGGCCTCGCGGCCGTCGCCCGAGACGGCCCGCACCGCGGCGACCACGATCTCGGGCATTTCCAGCTGCAGGTTGTGGCCGGCACCGGGCACGACGATCTGGCGGCCGCGCGGCACCCGCCGTGCCAGGTCCGCCTGCAGTTCGGCCCAGATCCGCTCCTTGCCGTCGCCGTCGGCACCCGCCGGCCATGCGCGCTCGCCGCGGGTGAGTACGACGAGGGACAGGTCCGGCAGCGCCGGGGCATCGCGCACCTCCGCGGCGCTCGCGGCGAAGTGCTTCAGCTCGTGCATCTGCGCGAAGATCGCCTTGCGGCGCGAGTTCAGGAACGAAGCCTCCATCCGCAGGGACTCGGGCAGGCGCGTGTAGCGATCCGGATCCGGCATCGAGATCGGATGCGGCCGGCCGCTGCCGGCGGCACGCGCATCGACTAGCGCGCCGAGACGCTCGATCTGGTCGGGATGCGAGGATTCCACCAGCACCAGGCCCGCGGTAGCCTGCGGATGCAGGCGTGCATAGAGCTGCACCACCAGCCCGCCGAACGAGTGCCCGACCAGCACGTAGGGGGGCGGCACCCGCGCGGCCGAGAGGAGTTCGTGCAGTTCGGCTGCGAGTTGCGCGGCATCGCGCGGCATCGGGCCCGGATCGCTCCAGCCGTAGCCACCGCGATCGTAGGCGCACACCCGCTGGCCGCCGGCGAGCGCCGTCTGCACCGGGCGCCACTCCACCGCGGAACCGCCGAGTCCGGATTCCAGCACCACCGCCGGCGCGCCGCTGCCCATGCAGTGGATGTACAGACGATGATCTCCGAGCAGATGGTACTCCCCGGGCGGCGCCTGCAGCTCGGGGGCGCGACCGTCCATCCCGGCGATGGCGGCCCGGGCCGCCGTGAGCGCGCCGGCCAGGACGAGCCAGCATGCGATGCGCGGACTCATCGGTGCGCCGGTACCAGCGCCGGCCTGCGGCAGCGCGGCTTGACGAGCAGCATGTGCACGTCGCCCAACGCCCGTTCCTCGAAACCGCCCTCGCAGTAGGCGAGGTAGAACTCCCACAGGCGCCGGAACGGTTCCGGGCAGCCCAGCGCGCGGACGCGCTCGCGGCTGGCCACGAACCGCTCGCGCCACAGCCGCAGCGTGGTCGCGTAGTGCGGGCCGATGTCCTCCAGGTGGAACAGGCGCAGGTCGGTGGCACGCGCCACCGCGTCGGCCATGACCTGCACCGACGGGATGCACGACCCCGGGAAGATGTGCCGCTGGATGAAGTCCGGCTCGCGACGCGCGCGTTCGTAGCGCTGATCCGCGATGGTGATCGCCTGCAGCAGCATCGCGCCGTGCGGGGCCAGGAGGTCCGAGCACCGGCGGAAGAAGGCCGGCAGGAAGTCGTGGCCAACCGCCTCGATCATCTCGATGGACACCAGCTTGTCGTAGCGGCCGCGCAGATCGCGGTAGTCGTCCAGCAGCACGGTGACGCGATCGGCGAGTCCGGCGGCGCGGACGCGCTCGCTCGCCAGCGCGTGCTGTTCGGCGGAGATGGTCGTCGTGGTCACGTGGCAGCCGTGGCGGGACGCCGCGTGCAGCGCGAACCCGCCCCAACCGGTACCGATCTCCACTACCCTCTCGCCCGCGCGCAGGTCGAGCATGCGGCAGATGCGCTCCAGCTTGGCGGTCTGCGCCTGCGCCAGCGTCATGTCGGGGCGCTCGAAGACCGCGCTCGAGTACATCATCGTCTCGTCGAGGAAGGCGGCGAAGAAGTCGTTGCCCAGGTCGTAGTGTGCGGCGATGTTGCGCCGGCTGCCGGCGCGGGTGTTGCGGCTGGCCCGATGCAAGGCCTTCTGCACCGGCGCGGTGAGGCGCGCGAGGCCCGTGTCCATGGCGTCGATCACTTGCCGGTTGCGCAGCAGCAGGCGTACCGCGGCCGCCAGGTCGTCGCAGTCCCAGTGGCCGGCCGCATAGCCCTCGCCTGCACCAATCGAGCCGGCCCACGCCACGTCGCTCCAGAACGCGGGATCGCGGATCGTGACGGTCACTGGCGGCAGGTCCGCCGTCGCGCGCCCGTGGCGGTACTGACCCCCGGCCTCCTCGAGCACGAGTTCGCCCTCCTCCAGGCGCGCCAGTTGCCCGAGCACGGCCCGCCGGGCGAGCCCCTGCAGGAACCCGGGCCTCGGCGTGGGGCGCAGCGCATAGTCTTCGGCGCAGGCAGTCTGCTTGTTCATTGATTCGCGGCTCCGGCGGAGGCCCGCTTCGCGGGATGGTCGTGGACGGGGCAGCGCTTCAGCCACAGCCGCAGCGCCTGCCAGTGGATCGCCGCGACGACCTTCAGCGTCATCAGCGGATGGTTCGCGAGCACAACTGCGAGCGTGCGCCCGGTGAGCGGGCGCCGCGCCAGCGCCAGTGTCGCGTCGAACACCCGCGCGCCGTCGCGCAGGTTGCGCATGTGCACGCGCAGGTGCGCCCCCGGCGCGCCGAAGGTCCAGTCGTAGTCCATGTCCATCGGCATGAACGGCGAGACGTGGAAGCGCTTCCCGAACCGGTGCCGGTGACTGCCCCGCGCCGCCGGCGGCACGGGCAGCACATAGCAGTGCCGCTCCCCCCAGGGGGTGTTGTTCACCTCGGCGACGACGGTTTCCACCCGCTCGCCAGCGGCGTCGAAGCAGTAGTAGAAGCTCACCGGGTTGAAGCAATAGCCGAAGTAGCGCAGGTGCGTCAGCAGGCGGACGGGCCCGCCCGGGCGCCGCCCGGTCTCGCGCCCGACGAGGTCGCGCACCGCGTCGGCGAGGGGCTGGCGCGGGTCGCCCAGGTGGTCCTCGCGCGCGAACCGTGCGATCGCGGGCCGCTGCGCGGACCACAGCCAGCGCCCGCGGAACAGGCCCGGCAATTCGTCCAGGTCCAGGTACAGCATGAACAGCCGGTAGCTGAACGCATGCGCGACCGGCCCGTAGCGCCGGTGCCTAACCCGCCCGACGTAGAGGCTGCTGTTCACGTCCGCACCAGGCATTGAACTCGTCGAGCGCGGCCATCGCGCTCACCACGCCGTCCTCGTGAAACCCATAGCGCCAGTACGCGCCGCAGTAGAACGTGCGCGCCACCCCGCTCACCTCGGCGCGCCGGCCCTGGGCCGCCACCGCGGCCGGGGTGAAGACAGGATGATCGTAGGCCATCCGCTCGAGCACCCGGGCCGGATCGAGGGCCGCGCCCGGATTGAGCGACACGCAGAACGTTTCCGGCGCGTCGAGGCCCTGCAGGATGTTCATGTCGTAGGTGACCGCGACCCGCCCGTGCGCCGCGGCCGGAACGAGGTAGTTCCACGCCGCCCGGGCGAGGCGGCGGCGCGGCAGCACCGACACGTCGGTGTGGAGCACCGCGTCGTTGCGCTGGTAGCCGATGGCGCCCAGCACCGCGCGCTCGGCGTCGCTCGGGTCCGCGAGCAGGGCGAGCGCCTGATCGCTGTGGCAGGCGACGAAGACGCAGTCGAACTGCTCGGTGCCGGCCGCGTCGGTGCAGATCTCCACGTGCGCGGAGTGCCGTCGCAGGGCGCGCACGGGCGACCCCAGGCGGACGCGATCCCGGTACGGCGCGAGCAGGCGATCCAGGTAGCGCCTCGAGCCGCCGGCGACCACCCGCCACTGCGGGCGCCGATCGACGCTGAGCATGCCGTGATTGTGCAAGAACCGGACGAGGAAGCGCGCCGGGAAGGCGTGCATCTGCGCCGGATCGGCAGACCATATCGCCGCGCCCATGGGCACGAGGTAACGCTCCACGAATTCGCTCGAGTAGCCCTCCCGCCCCAGCCACGACCCGAGCGGCAGATCGCCCTCCCCGTCGTCGAGCAACGCCGGCGCCTCGCGGTTGAAGCGCAGGATCTCGCGCAGCATCCGCAGGAACGCCGGACGCACGAGGTTGCGCCGCTGCGCGAACAGGGTGTTGAGCGTGGTGCCGTTGTACTCCAGGCCGGTGCGCTCGCAGCGAACGCTGAAGCTCATGCGGCTCGGCTGCGATGCGACGCCCAGCTCGTCGAGCAGCGCGATGAAATTCGGGTAGGTCCAGTCGTTGAAGACGATGAAGCCGCTGTCGACTTGCCACACCCGGCCCTGCAGGGCGATGCTGTGGGTGTGCGTGTGCCCGCCGGGGCGCCCGTCGGCCTCGAAGACGGTGATCTCGTGAGCCGCGCACAGCCGCCGGGCGGCGACGCTGCCGGCGATGCCGCTGCCGATGATCGCGATCCTCACGGGCTGCTCCGGGTCGATTCGCGGCGCGCTTCGCGGATGGCCGGCGGCACCGGCCGCAGGTCCCACACCAGCCCGAGGGCGGCGAGCCCCCGCAGCGCGTACCAGGTCATGTCCACCTCCCACCAGTAGAAACCCTGGCGCGCGGCGCCCGGATAGTGGTGGTGGTTGTTGTGCCAGCCCTCGCCGAGGGTCAGCAGGGCCAGCGCGAGGCTGTTGCGGCTGTCGTCGCCGGTGGCGTAGCGCCTGCGGCCCAGGCGATGCGCCACCGAGTTGACCGTGAACGTGGCGTGGTACAGGACGACCGTCGAGATCGCGAAGCCCCAGACGACGAGTTGCGGCCCGCTGGTGCCCAGCTCGGGCGCATTGGCCTGGAGCGTCGCGCCTCCCGCGTACAGGGCCAGGAACAGCAGCGCCGGCACCAGGGCGTCGTAGCGATCGAGGAACCGCAACTCGGGGAAGCGCGCGAGATCGGGCACCCGCTCCAGGCGGGTGGCGAAGTTCGCGCGCGACAGGAACCAGCCCGCGTGACTCCACAGGAACCCGTGCCGCCCCGGCGAGTGGGTGTCGGACTCGGTGTCCGAATGCGCATGGTGATGCCGGTGATGCGACGCCCACCACAGCGGGCCGCGCTGCACCGCCGAGGCGCCCAGCACCGCGAAGGCGAATTGCGCGAGGCGTCCGGTCCGGAAGGCCCGGTGCGCGAAGTAACGGTGATAGAACCCGGTGATGGCGAACATCCGAACGCCGTACAGCGCGACCGCGACCGCCACCGCTGTCGGGCTCCAGCCCACCCACAGCACCCCGAGGCAGGCGGCGTGCAGTGCCACGAACGGCAGCACGCGCAACCAGTCCACGTCGCGGGAGTGCCCGTCCTCCCGCGGCGCTGCCGAGCTGTCGACCCAGCGCGCGAGCGCGGCGATCCGCGTGCGCCTGCCACCGGCAGGGTGCGAACTCATCCGGCTTCCCCCGGCACCGCCGACGGCTGCGGCATGCGCTCGATACGGCCGGTGTCATAGCCCTGCTCGCGCGCCAGCGTCACGAGCGCGTCGTACTCGCCCGGTGGCAGCGTCGGCGTGCGCGCCATGATCCAGAGGTAGTCGCGCCGCTCGCGCCCGATGACCGTCACGCGGTAGTCCGGATCCACGTGCATGATCCGGTAGTCGACCTCGATCGGCCAGACGAACTGCATGCCCCACACGGCGTTGCCCGTCCCCGCCTTCACGAACCCCCGCGGCCGCAGCGAGCGGCGCACGCCGCCGATGCCGTCGACGCTGTAGCTGAAGGTCGTGGCGATGGTGCCGTCCGGGGCGAGCTCGTAGCGCTCGATCGGCGCGTGGATGCCACGCTCGAGCGGCGTGGGGATCGCCGCGATGACGTACCAGTCGCCCATGAAGCGCTCGACGTCGACCGCCTGCGCGAGGCGCAGCGGCGGACGCTCCGGACCGGACGCGCAGGCGGCCAGCAGCGCGA
>CAYOJP010000016.1:0-28329 GCA_964404305.1 uncultured Gammaproteobacteria bacterium | reverse complement strand
GACATGCACGGAGGCAACGGCATCGCCGACGAGTACCATGTGATCCGCCACGTGATGAACCTCGAGGCGGTCAATACCTACGAGGGCACCCACGACGTTCATGCCCTCATCCTCGGGCGCGCGCAGACCGGCCTGCAAGCCTTCACGGGCGCCTGAACCGACGGAGACCACGGAATGCGAATCCTGCAACCGCCCGGCTGGGCGGCCCCGAAGGGCTATGCGAACGGCATTCTCGCCGAGGGGCGGATGGTGTTCGTCGGCGGCCAGGTCGGCTGGGACGGGAACTGCCAGTTCGTGAGCGACGATTTCGTCGAGCAGGTGGCCCAGGCGCTGCGCAACACCCTCGCGATCCTGCGGGAAGCCGGCGCCGGCCCGGAGCACGTCGCCCGGATGACCTGGTACGTCACCGACAAGCGGGAGTACCTCGCGCGCCTGCGCGAAGTCGGCGCGGCGTACCGCGAGACGATGGGACGCAACTTCCCGGCGATGACGATGGTGCAGGTCGTGGCCCTCGTCGAGGATCGCGCGAAAGTCGAGATCGAAACGACGGCGGTGCTCCCGGCCTGACGGCGGCGGGCGCAGCGACATCCGCTCCCCGACGGCGGGGGCACCCGTCCGCCCTGCGCTCCCCGGGCGCCCGCTCAGTCGGCGGCGCGGAAGGGCAGGCGCAGTCCGCGCGCCTCCAGCCTCGGAATCACCTCGTCACGGAAGTACGGGAACTCCTTCACGTAGTCGACGAAGGACAGCGTGCTGCCGGCGAATCCGCACTCGTGGAGACGCTGGATCCCGTCGGCGATGTCGTCGGGCGTGCCGGTGAGGGGGTAACCGCCGTGTCCCGCCGCCATCCGGTCGCGGATGAGCTTGAGCAGGTCGTGCGGGAAAGACTCGGCGTGCGCGAACATCAGGCGCATCAGGTTGTCGACCGCTTCCTCGTCCGCGTTCTCCTGCGAGTACCAGTGCAGGTACTCCTCGGCCTCCCTGCGGTTCGGCCGACAGACCACGTGCGAGAACGTGAGCGCATCGACGCGGCGGCCGATCGCGGCTGCCTGCGCCCTGATCCCGACGATCTCCTGCGCCGACCGCACCAGGTCGATCGCGGGGGTGAACAGGAAGTTGGCGTTCCGCGTCGCGAATTCCCTGCCCTGCCTGGATCCCGCAGCGTTGAAGATCGGCGGCATGCCGCGCCGCGGGCGCGGCTTGCCGTAGGCACCCTGCAGGCGGAAATAGCGGCCGTTCCAGTCGAACGGTTCGTCGGTCGTCCACAGCTTGCGCACGATATCGAACCATTCCTGGCCGTGCCCGTAGCGACTTTCATGATCGTCGGGCAGGTCGACTCCGAGGGCTTCGTATTCCGGCTTGTTCCAGCCGCACACGACGTTCAGTCCCGCCCGCCCCTGGCCGATCTCGTCCATCATCGCAATCTGCTTGGCGACGACGAGCGGATGGTTGAACGCCGTGTGGATGGTCGGTCGCGAAGACGTTGATGTGTCGCGTCCGGGCGAGCAGTCCCGTCGCCCAGGTGATGGTCTCGAGGACCCGCCCGTGAAAATCGGTCTCCCCACCGTAGCCGACCCAGCGCGCGATGGGCAGCAGGAACTCGCAGCCGGCGGCAGTCGCCTGAGGGCCGCCGAGTTGCCCGGACAACGTCCTGTTGCACGTCATCCGCATACGGGATCGCGCGAGCGACCGCCGCTGAGCCGCGTCGTCGCCGACTCACGCCGAGTAGAACCGCTCGAGCAGCGCGGCCAGCGCGGCGGGCTGGTCGTGATGCAGCATGTGCCCCGCATCGGGCAGGATGGACTCGATCCGGTCACGCAGGCAGGCAGCGCGCACCGGGGCTTCGGCCTGGAATCGCCGCAGCATCGGCGACTCCGATCCCGCGACGACGAGCACGCGAGCCGTGATCGCGGCCATGCAGGCCGTGAACTCCTCGTGACGGTAGAGCACGGGATTGATCCGCTTGTGCGCCGGGTCGGCGCGGAGCGCGACTGCGCCATCCCCCGTCGGCCTGCTCCAGGCGCTGGCGATGAAGGCGGCCCGCGCCGGGTCCAGCCGCGGGTTCTGCCGCCGCAGGTACCGCGCGAGCGCATCGAGGGACGCGTAGGTACGGAACTGCGGCGGCTCGCGGAGTTGCTCGAGCCACTCCCGGTACCGCGCGGGAGCGGCCGAAGCGGGCGGCGCCTCGAGCCCGAAGGCCTCCAGGATTGCGACCCGCCGCACCCGCTCCGGCCGGGTGCCGCAGTACAGGGTCGCGACGTTGCCGCCCATGCTGTGCGCCGCGATATCCACCGGCTTGCCGGGGAACAGCTGCTCGAGCACCGCGTCGAGGTCCCCCAGGTAGTCCGGGAACCAGTAGCCCCCCGGGGCGCGCTCGGAGTCCCCGAAGCCGCGCCAGTCGGGGGCGACGATGACCCGCCCGGGCGCGAGTTCGTCCACGAGGAACTGCCACGTCAGGCCGACGTCGGCCCAGCCATGCAGCAGCAGCAGGGGCGCCCGTCCGCCGGTATCCCAGCGGTGGACCCGGTAGCGGAGCCCCCTGATGACGAGTTCGAGCGCCTCGGGCCGCCGGCGCGGCCGATAGCCTTCGTTGCCGGCGAACGGCGACGCGGTCGGATCCATGCTTTCTATAGTAACGGCCGGTCCGCTATGCTGTTATCAATGAATACCGTAATCGACCAGATGCTCGAAGTCGTCCACTCCGGCTCGCCCGTGACGCAGGGCAAGCGTTCGTTGCGCGCGTGGCTGCACCTCGTCAAGTGCGCCAAGCGCATCGAGCAGGAGATGACGGCCCGGTTCCGGTCGAGCTACAGCAGCTCGATGTCGCGCTTCGACGTGCTCGCCCACCTGTACCAGGTTCAAGGCGAGCCACTCAGCACGACCGAGCTGGCCGGCCGGCTCCTGGCTTCGCGCGGCAACATCACCCGCCTGCTCGATCGCATGGAGGAGGACGGCCTCATCCAGCGCCGCCCGAACGGGCAGGATCGACGCATCAGCGATGTCTACCTGTCGCGCAAGGGCCGACAGATTTTCTCCGACATGGCGCTCGAACACGAGCACTGGGCCGACGAGATGTTCGGCGTCCTCTCGGATGCCGAGAAGGACACTCTCATCGGACTGCTCCTGCGGGTGCGCCAGCGGCTCGAGCAGGGCGCGGGCCGAGTGGCGTCCGCAACGGACATCGAGTAGTTTCCCCGCCCCGGGCGGGACGCCCGCTCAGTCCTTCACTTCGTGGCTGCGCGGTCGCAGGGTCTTGCGCATCTCGACCAACTGCTCGCGCTCGCGCGACATCAGCAGGTGGGCCTGGCGCTTGGCGGACTGGTAGGGCTGGCTCCATGGCTGTTCGTCGTAACCGTACGCCGCCGCCGCGTGCAGTGTGAAGTACGGGTCGGTAAGGTGCGGACGCGCCAGGGACACGAGGTCGGCGCGCCCGGACATCACGATGGTGTTCACCTGGTCGGCGCTGGTGATGTTGCCGGCCACCAGCGTCGGAATGCCGATCCGCTGGCGGATGCGGTCGGCGAACGGCACCTGGAACATGCGCCCGTACACCGGTTGTTCGTACGGCACCGTCTGGCCGGTCGACACATTGATGAGGTCGACGCCCGCCTCCTTCAGCTGGCGGCAGGCGGCCAGCATGTCCGCCTCGCTCAATCCGCCCGGCGCCCAGTCGCTGGCCGAGATTCGGACCGACATCGGACGGTCGGCCGGCCACACGGCGCGCATCGCGCGGAAGACCTCGAGCGGATAGCGCATCCGGTTTTCGATCGAGCCACCGTACTCGTCGGTCCGTTCGTTGGTCAGCGGGGAAATAAAGCTCGCGAGCAGGTATCCGTGCGCCATGTGCACTTCGAGCATGTCGAAGCCCGCGTCGACCGCGTAACGCGCCGTGCGGACGAACTGGTCGCGGACCGCCTCCATGTGCGCACGATCCATCGCGATCGGGGTCTGGTTACCCTGGTTGTAGGGAATCGGCGAGGCGGAGTAGACGGGCCAGTTGCCCTGGACCAGCGGCTTGTCCATGCCCTCCCAGGCCAGCTGAGTGGAGCCCTTGCGTCCGGCGTGCCCGACCTGCAGGCAGATCTTCGCGCCCGACTGTGCGTGCACGAAGTCCACGACACGCTTCCAGGCAGCGCATTGCGCCGCGTTCCACAGTCCCGTGCACCCCGGGGTGATACGGGCATCCGGCGCCGGACAGGTCATCTCGGTAATGAGCAGACCCGTGCCGCCGACCGCACGGCTGCCGTAGTGGACGAGATGCCAGTCGTCCGGCATGCCGTCCGCGGCCGAGTACTGCGCCATCGGCGACATGACCACCCGGTTCGCCAGCTCCAGCTTGCGAAGCCGGAACGGCGCGAACATGGGCGGCGCGCCCTCCCGCACGGTGTAGCCCGCCTTGCGCTGCGCGGCCGCGAACCAGCGGTCACAGCGCGCGACGAACTCCGGATCGCGCAACCGCAGGTTGTCGTACGTGATCTGCTTGGAGCGCGACATGAGCTGGAACGCGAACTGCTCGGGGTCCATCTGCCAGTGGTCGCCGACGCTCTCGAACCAGGGCACGGAGGACACGTTGGCCGCGTGCTGGATGCGCTCGACCTCCTCGCGCCGGATCGAATCGAAGTGCGAGAGCACGGCCTGGACGTCCTGCCCCTTCGCCCGGAAGGACTCGTAGAGCGCGATCGCGCTCTCCATCGCGAGCTTGGTGCCCGAGCCTATCGACCAGTGCGCGGTGTGCTGCGAGTCGCCGATGAGAACGACGTTGTCGTAGGACCAGCGATCGTTGCGGATCTCCGGAAAGCGCCGCCAGATCGACCGGTTCTTGATCAGCCCGTGCCCGGCGAGCTCCTTGCGGAAGATCTCCTCGATGACCTTGACGTACTCATCCTCCTCCATCTCGCCGAAGCCGGACTTCTCCCAGCAATCCGCGGTCGTCTCGATCACCCAGGTGCTCATGCCGGGCTCGTACTGGTAGGCGTGGGCGTTGAAGATGCCGTGCGGCGTCTCCTGGAAGAAGTAGTTGAAAGCATCCATCTCGCGGGTCGAGCCGAGCCAGCAGAAATAGTTGCTCTTCCAGTCGAACCGCGTGCCGAATTCCTGCTCGTGCCGGCTGCGCACCGGCGAGTTGATGCCGTCGGACGCGATGATGAGGTCGCTGTCGGGGAACTGGTCCTCGCGGACCTCGGTCTCGAACTTGAGCGTCACGCCGAGCTGCCGGCAGCGTTCGTGCAGGAGCTTGAGGAGCGTCAGGCGCGAGCAGCCGCAGAAGCCGTTGCCGTTGCAACGCAGGACGTCGCCCTTGTAGTGGATGTCGATGCCATCCCAGTACGCGAAGCTGCGCCTGATCGCCTCGTAGGAGGGCCCGTCGTAATCGCGCAGGAAACCCAGGGTCTCGTCGGAGAACACCACGCCGAACCCGAACGTGTCGTCCGGCCGGTTGCGCTCGTAGACCGTGATATCCCAAT
The DNA here is from genome assembly GCA_964404305.1 of uncultured Gammaproteobacteria bacterium. GTDB lineage: Bacteria > Pseudomonadota > Gammaproteobacteria > JADZEE01 > JADZEE01 > CAYOJP01. The sequence goes on along the minus strand of CAYOJP010000016.1, from coordinate 22,870 downwards.
CGGGCCAGTGCTTCTTCGCGAGTATCGCAAAGTACATCCCGCCCGGACCGCCCCCTATCACCGAAACCTTCATGACCCAGTCTCCTCATCACGTGCCGGGCACGGCCCGGCCACACGGCCGGTTTCCGGCCCCATGGGCGAAGTATAATCGAGATACTTTACGTGTCAACCTTTCCGGTTGAAAGTGTTTCCCGGCCGGGCGCCCGGGCATGCGCCGATCAACGCGCGCCTGTAAGATGGCGGGCGGCACGCCCGCGGGGGGTGCCGCATCCGTGAACGATTCGAGGCGAGAAGAAAAGTGGCTCAGACGAGACCGGTCGTACCCGCCGATGGCGCCCACATCACCATCCGCAATGGCAAGCTCGAGGTTCCCGACAACCCCGTAGTCCCCTACATCGAAGGCGACGGCATCGGCGCCGACGTCTGGCGCGCCACCGAGCACGTCCTGAACGGTGCGGTCGCCAGGGCCTACGGCGGGCGCCGCCGCATCAGCTGGATGGAGGTCTACGCCGGCGAGAAGGCCAACGACCTGTGCGGCTCCTGGCTGCCGGACGAGACGCTCGACGCCTGTCGCGAGTACCTCGTCGCGATCAAGGGTCCGCTTACCACCCCGGTCGGGGGCGGGATCCGTTCCCTGAACGTCGCGCTGCGCCAACTGCTCGACCTGTACGTGTGCCTGCGCCCGGTACGCTGGTTCAAGGGCGTCCCCTCCCCGGTGAAGCACCCGGAGGCGGTCGACATGGTGATATTCCGCGAAAACAGCGAGGACATCTACGCGGGCATCGAATTCGAGGCGGGCAGTCCGGAGTGCGACAAGTTCCTGGCGATGTTCAAGGAGGCTTTCCCGAAGGCCTACGGCAAGATCCGCTTCCCGGAATCCTCCGGCATCGGCATCAAGGCGGCGTCCAGGGAAGGCACCGAGCGCCTCGTGCGCGCGGCGATCGAGTACGCGCTCGCGAACAAGCGCAAGAGCGTCACGTTCGTGCACAAGGGCAACATCATGAAGTTCACCGAGGGCGCGTTCCGGAACTGGGGCTACCGTCTCGCCGAGCGCGAATTCGCCGCCCAGACCTACACCTGGGACCAATGGGAGCGCACCCGCGCGGACAAGGGCGAGAAGGCGGCCAACGAGGAGCAGATGGCGGCTCTCGACAGCGGCCGGGTCCTCATCAAGGACGCCATTGCCGACATCACGCTGCACCAGGTCCTGACGAGGCCGGGCGAGTTCGACGTGATCGCGACCATGAACCTGAACGGCGACTACCTCTCCGACGCCCTGGCCGCGCAGGTCGGCGGCATCGGCATCGCCCCGGGCGGCAACATCAACTACATGACGGGCCACGCGGTATTCGAGGCCACCCACGGCACCGCGCCCAAGTACGCGAACCTGGACAAGGTGAACCCGGGCTCGCTGGTGCTCTCCGGGGAGATGATGCTTCGCTACATGGGCTGGAACGAAGCGGCCGACCTCATCCTCTCCGGCATGGACAAGACCATCGCGCAGAAGACCGTGACGTACGACTTCGCGCGCCTGATGGATGGCGCCACGGAGATCAAGTGCAGCGAGTTCGCGGCCGCCATGGTCCGCAACATGTAGCCGGCAGCGCGGCGAGCACGTGTCCAGCGAGCCGATCATCGGCGTGCAGCGGTGCGCGCGCGCGATCTTCCGCGGGTACCTGCGCTACAACCTGAATTTCCGCCGGATTACCCGCCGCGCCAGGAAGCGGTTCGAGACCCGCGACTGGCGCGGCGGACAGCGCGACCTCGTCGAGCGCATAGAGCTCTACGAGAAGTCCGTCACCCGGATAATGGACGCCCTGAGGCTGGAGCTCGGCCCGCGGTTCGCCGACCGGGCGCTGTGGAACGCGATCAAGGTCTACTACGGCCGGCGCATCGAGACCTACCCTGACGCCGAGTTCGCCAAGACCTATTTCAGCTCGGTCACCCGCCGCATCTTCGACATCGTCGGTATCGACCCCGAAATCGAGTTCGCGGCGCTGGAGATGGAGCCGACGACGCATCTCACCCGCCCGGTCGACTCGGTCATCTACGTCAACTGGGGCTCGCTGCGCGACGTCTTCCGCCAGGTGCTCGCGGATTTCTCGTTCGAGGTGCGATACCGCGACATCGAGGCGAGCATAGAGCTGGCGGCCATGGCGCTGGGGCGCTTTGCCTCCGACCGGGGCGGCGACGACGCCATCCTGCGCTTCGAGCTGATAAAGCCGCTCTTCTACCAGTCCACGCGTGCCTATCTCGTGGGCAAGATCATCGGTGACGGCTGGACGGCGCCGCTGCTGGTGTCGCTGAAGAACGACGACACCGGCATAGAGATCGACGATGTGCTCACGACCGAGGACGAGGCGAGCACGGTGTTCGGGTTCACCCGCTCGTACTTCTTCGTCGACCTGGAGACCGTGGGCAGCGCGGTAAGCTTCCTGAAGACCCTGCTGCCGCGCAAACCGATAGGCGAGCTGTACACCGCGCTCGGTCGCGCGCGGCAGGGCAAGGCCGAGCGCTACCGCGTCCTCACGAGGCAGCTGCAGCAGACCGACGAGCTGTTCGTGCACGCCGCCGGCGACAAGGGCCTCGTGATGATCGTGTTCACCCTGCCCTCCTACGGGCTGGTGTTCAAGCTCATCCGCGACCGGGCCGGCTACCCGAAGAACGTCTCCCGCGAGGACGTCGTCCGCAAGTACGAACTCGTGTTCAAGCACGACCGCGCCGGTCGGCTGGTGGACACCCAGCAGTTCCGTCACCTGGAGTTCCCGATCTCGCGCTTCGAGCCGACGCTGCTCGAGGAGATGCTGCGGGAAGCGGCGCTGACAGTGCACGTGGTCGGCGACAAGGTCGTCTTCGATCACATCTATATCGAGCGCCGGCTGCGACCGCTGAACCTGCACCTGCGAGAGGTCGAGCGCCCCATCGCCGAGCTCGCAGTGCTTGACTACGGGCAGTGCATCCGCGATCTCGCCCTGACCAACATCTTCCCCGGTGACCTGCTGCTCAAGAACTTCGGCGTCACCCGGCACGGCCGGGTCATCTTCTACGACTACGACGAGCTGTGCCTGGTAACCGAGTGCAAGTTCCGCGATCTGCCCGCTGCGCGCGACGAGATCGAGGAGATGGGGCCGGACACGTGGTTTTTCGTCGGCGAGAACGACGTGTTCCCGGAGCAGTTCATGAAGTTCCTGGCGATGGACGCGGGCCTGAAGGCCCGGTTCCTCGCCGTGCACGGTGATCTGCTAACGGCCGATTTCTGGCGCCACCTCAAGACTCAGCTGATGGCCGACGAGGTCCCCGAGGTGTTGCCCTATTATCGCGCTTCGAGCGCAGGTATCGTCGTCGACGGTGCGACCGACTGACGTCCCCGCCTTACCAGTGCAGCGCCACCGGCGCACCGCTCCAGCGCATCTCGCCGTAGAATCGCCCGCTCGGACCGCCCGCAGGCAGGGTCGCCAGCCACACTGCGGGCCGCGCTCCCTCCTCCGGCGTGACCGGGGCGTCGGGGCCGCCGATGTCGCTCTTGACCCAGCCCGGCGAATAGGTATTCACCAGCACGTCGGTGCCCGCCGCCGCGCGCGCGAGCAGTTGCGCGACCATGTGCATCGCCACCTTGGAGATCCGGTAGGCAGCCCCGGACGGAAAGGCGTCCCAGGGGGTCGCCTGCAGGCAGGCCAGTTCACTGCCGACGTTGACCACGCGTCCGTGACCGCGGGCAAGCATCGCGGGCATGAGCGCCTGACTCACGCGCAGGGTGCCCAGGGCATTCACGTCGAGGTAGCGCTGCACCTCGTCGACAGGCACGTCGAGCGCCGTGAGCGGGTAGCCGTCGCCGGGAAATATGCCGGAATTGTTCACCAGGACGTCGGGCGTCCCGGGCCCGGACGCGAGCCAGCGGGCGAAGGCGTCGACGCTGGCAGCGCTCGTCACGTCGAGCACCTGACCGTGCGCGGCGAACCCCTCGTCCCGCAGGCGCGCGGCGCTTGCGTGCGCCGCCCCGCTGTCCCGCGCCGTGACGACGACGGCGTGGCCGTGCTCGCGGGCCAGCGCCCGGGCGATCGCCAGACCGAGTCCCTTGTGGCCGCCGGTGACCACCGTCAGTGCCTGCCTGCTCATGTTCGCTTCGTTGCCTCGTAGACTGGACAGTGTCATTCGAAGGACCGCGTCGGGCACCGGTCCGGATGCATCCGGACCAGGCCACCCGCCACGGCTGCCTGCCGGTCAACGGTTGCGCAACCGGAACCGCTGCACCTTGCCGGTTTCCGTCTTCGGCAGTTCGCCCAGGAACTCGACCGCGCGCGGGTACTTGTAGGGGGCGATGGCGGCCTTCACGTACTGCTGGAGCTCGCGCCCGAGTTCCTCCCCGGCCGCAGCGTATCCCGGCCGCGGCACGACGAATGCCTTGACGATCTGTCCCCGTTCCGCGTCCGGCACTCCAATCACGGCGCACTCGGCGACGGCGGGGTGCGTGAGCAGGGCATCCTCCACCTCGACCGGGCCGATGTTGTAGCCTGCGGAGACGATCATGTCGTCCGAGCGCGCGCGGAACCAGAAGTACCCGTCGGCATCCGTCTCGTACGCATCGCCAGTGTAGTTCCAGCCATCGACGACGTAGTCGCGCTGCCGCGGGTCGGCGAGGTAGCGGCAGCCGGTCGGGCCGCGCACCGCGAGCCTCCCTACGGCGCCCGGGGGCAGGGGCCGGCCGTCGTCGCCGACGACCTTCGCCTCGTAGCCGGGCACCACCGTTCCGGTCGCGCCCGGCCGGATGGCCTCCACCGGCGCCGCGATGAAGATGTGCAGCATCTCGGTGCTGCCGATGCCGTCGAGGATGCGGATGCCCGTGTGGGCGTGCCAGTCATCCGAGGTGGCGCGCGGCAGCGTCTCGCCCGCCGAGAGGCAGGTCCGCAGGCTCGCGAGTGCCGCGCGCTCCGCGCCGAGCATGCGCCGGTAGGCCGTCGGCGAGGTCGCCAGCAGAGTCGGTCGATAGCGCTCGATCGCGAGCACGAGCTTGTCCGGCGCGACCTCCTCCACCAGCAGCGTCGCCGCTCGCGCGTGCAGCGGAAACAGCAGCAGGGAACCCAGCCCGAAGGTGAACGCGAGCGGCGGGCTGCCGACGAACAGATCGTCCGGTCGGGGACGCAGCACCTGGCGGCAGAAGGTCTCGCAGATGGCGACCACGTCGCGATGGCAGTGCATCGTCGCCTTCGGCTGTCCGGTCGTGCCGGAGGTGAAGGCGATGATGCAGATGTCATCGGCGGCCGTCGCGACGGCCTGGAACTCCGGCGGCTTCGCGGCGGCCATGCGCTCGAAATCGCCACCCTCGCCGAACCCGAGCACGATCGGTGGACGCGGGGTCGCCGCTTCCAGTTCGCCTAGCAGCCGGGTGTCGCACAGCGCCACCCGCACCGCGGCCTTGCCGACGATGTACCCCAGTTCCTTCGCGCGCAGCAGCGGCATCGTCGCCACGGCAATCGCGCCGCACTTCTGCACCGCGAGCCAGCACGCCGCCAGCATGGGATTGTTGGGCGCCCGTAGCAGCACGCGTTCGCCGGGCAGCACGCCCAGATCCTGAGCCAGCATGGCCGCAATGCGGTTGACCTGCTGCTGCAATCCCGCGTAGGTCCAGTCGCCAGCCGGCGAACGAATGGCGGGCCGCTCGCCATGGCCGTCGGCCACCGCCGCGTCGAGCAGCCACGCGGCGCAGTTCAGCCGCTCCGGGATCGCCAGCCGATCCAGGTTGATGAACGCTGGCTGCGCCTCCGGCGGCGGCAGGTGGTCACGCGCGAACGTGTCGCGATGCGACGTCGGGACGGCCATCGATCCGACCCCCGTCAGGTAACCGGCTGCCAGCCCGGGATGAGACGGTTGCGCGGGAGGTGCTCGTCGAGCATCGCCTTGGCCTGCTCGATACCGGTGACGGGCAGGCCCGTCGGATCGAGGAGCCCCGCCTGCACCAGGACCGTCGCCTGGTCCCACCAGATGTGCTCGTGGTAGAGCTTTGGCCCGCGGAAGTTGATGACGCCCAGCATCGGCACCTCGATGTACCTGCCGGTCGGCGGGACGCCGGGCAGCATCCAGTCCATCACCCGGTCGTGCGTGAAGCAGAAGATGAACTCGTCGACCAGGCGATCGGTGCCGACCGTGCGCGACACCGGGATGAGCTTGCTGTTGGGCGGATTCTGGAAGTGGAAGTGGTTCGAGTACCACTTGTGCAGGTTCGGCTTGCCGGTGCCGCCGGTGACGGTCGGGACGACCAGCACGTACGGGTCATCGGTCATCGTCGCCATCGAGTCGTCGACGTTGCGGTCGGCGAACTCCGTGTACAGGTGGTACTCCCACAGGCTCGCGAGGTCGTACACGGGGCCGAGCGAGTCACGCAGGAGCCTGAGCGTCCGCGACTTCGCCATCCAGTGCGCGGAGCGCTCGAAGACTGCCCGGTTCGGGTTGTCGAAGCCGTGCTCGGCGCCCGGATAGTCGTACACTTTCACGTCCTCGCGCCCGGCGAAGACCGCCTTGATGGCCGTGACCGCGGCCGAGGGCACGAACTGGTCCGAGCCGGCGCAGTGGAGGATCATCGGGCAACGGATGCGCGCGGCCTCGTCGAGATGGCCCTCGATGTTCACGCCGTAGTAGCTGACCGCGCAGGCCACGTCATCGCAACGCGCCGCGACGAGATAGGCGAGGAGGCCGCCGACGCAGTAGCCGAGCACGCCGGCCTTGCCTTCGCACTCGGGCAGCGCGCGCAGGGCGGTGAGCGCGGCCCCGGAATCGCGCACGGCGAGATCGACGTCGAAGCGCTGGTAGTACCCGATCGCGCGGGCGACGTCGGCCTCCGAGTAGCCCAGGCTGATGCCGGGTTCCATGCGCCAGAACAGATCCGGCACGATGACCGTCCAGCCCTCCTCGGCGTGGAGGTTGGCGAGGTGGCGCATGTGCTCGTTGACGCCGAAGGCCTCTTGCAGCAGCAGCAGCCCGGGCCCGCGGCCGGATTCTGGCACTGCCACGTACGCGCGAAACGTCCCGCCGTCGGCGGCCTGGATGTCGATCCACTTCTGGCTGATGGCCATGCGCGCCTCGTGTCTCTGGTCTCGGAGTGGACAGTAACGGTCAATGATTCCCGCGGTCGGCGCAAGCCGGTGCTTCGGCGGGAATCACCGGATGATAATGCCTGTGGCGAGTGCGCCGACACCTTGCGTCGGCCCCTGCGGGAACTCGCCGGCCCGCTTGCATTGTTGCGGTGCGCTGGGCGTTAATCCCGCGCGGGCCGCCGCCGGCCCGCGCCGTGCGCCGCCGCCGCGGGGGCTGGGGCTCGATGTCCGGCCGCGTCCCGCTCCGTTGCCGGGTCGCAGCCCGGACACACCCACACCGACAGCCGCGAACAGCCTTCTTCCCCGTCCTTCCGGAACCCGGAGAGCCCCGACATGCGCGAACGCGTTACCGCGACGACCCTGCTTGCCTGCCTGCTGATGGCCGCCGTCGCCGCAGCCGCCGATACCGCGCCCGCGGTGCCCGACGGGGACTGGCCGCTCTTCAACCGGGCGCCCGACGGCTGGCGCTACAGCCCGCTCAATATGATCGACAGGAACACCATCAAGCGGCTGCGGGTGGCCTGGATCCACCAACCCGGGGACATCACCAACGGCCTGCACCTGACACCGCTCGCGATAGACGGAGTCGTGTACTACTCCGGCCCGTGGAACGAAGTGTTCGCGGTCGACGGCGGCACAGGCCGCACGATCTGGCGGTTCCGGCCCGAACTCGACCCGGTCGTGGAGGAACTGGCGCTCACCGGCGTGAGTCGGGGCGTCAGCGTCGCCGGCGGCCGGGTCTACCTGGGGACGCTGGACGGCCGCATCATGGCGCTCGACCAGCGCACCGGCAAGCTGCTCTGGGAACGCCAGGTCACGCAGCCGCGCGAGTGCCACTGCTCGTTCACCTCGCCGCCGCAACCCGCGGGGGACGTCGTCATCGCCGGGCCCAACGGCGGCGACGTGCCCAGCCGCGGCCGCATCTACGCCTTCGACGCCGCCACCGGCGAGCCGCGCTGGGAGTTCGAGACGCTCAGCAAGGACCCGAAGAGCTGGCCGGGCGATTCCGCGAAGTTCGGCGGCGGCTCGGCCTGGATGCCTGGCACCTGGGATCCGCAGAGCGGCCTGTACTTCATCGGCACGAGCAATGCCGCGCCGGATTTCTTCGGCGGCGACCGCGACGGCGACAACAAGTACACCGCCAGCCTGCTCGCGCTGGAGGCGAAGACCGGCAGGCTCGTCTGGCACTTCCAGGAAGTGCCGAACGACCTGTACGACTACGATTCCGCCTACGAGGTCCTTACCATCGAGCGCGACGGACGCAGCCTGCTCGTGCACCTGAACAAGAATGGCTTCGTGTACGTGTACGAAAAGCTGACCGGCAAGCTGGTCAACGTGTGGCCGCTCGCCGAGAACTACAATTTCGCCAGCCGCATCGACCCCAAGACCGGCGAGATGTCCGATCGCCTGGTGACGAAAGCCGGCGAGGAAGCCGTGCTGTGCCCGGCGGCCGTCGGTACCCGCAGCTGGAATCCGGGTGCCTACAACCCGCAGACCGGCCTGTGGTACACGAGCGCCATGGAGATCTGCAACCGCGTCAAGCCGGTGCGGGAGAAGCCCGAGGAACTTGGCCTGCCGCAGCTGTACTTCGGCTCCGAGGGCGTGGAGATGATCCCGCCGCCGGGCAAACCGGCCAGCGTCCGGCTCGACGCGCGCGACCCGGTCACCGGCGAGCGACGCTGGTCCGTGCCCTACGAGCTGCCGATCCTGGGCGCTGCCCTGACGACCGCCGGCGGGCTCGTGTTCAACACCGGCTACGACGGGGTCCTGCATGCCTACGACGCTGACGACGGCAGGGAGTTGTGGCAGTTCCCCATGGGCTCGGGAAGTCGCGGCAGCGTCATCAGCTACACGGCCGGCGGCCGGCAGTACATCCTCGCGACGAGCGGCGTGAGCGGCTTCATCCCCGGAATGATGGCCGCCGTGTTCCCGAAAATGCGCGACGTGCCCGGCGGCGGCATCCTCGTGGCGTTCACCATCGACTGAGATGCGCACGGCAAGTGCCATGGTGGCCGTGGCCCTGCTCGCTGCCTTCGGCGTCTGCGCCGACAGCGACGGCGATGGCGCGGCGACGATTGCCGCCGGCGAATCGCTGTTCAATCGCAACTGCACCGTGTGCCACGGCAAGGCCGGCGCCGGGGGGCGCTCCAGGCCCCTCGCCGGCCGCACGTTCGACGCGCAGTACCTGTTCACCACCATCAGCAAGGGCCGCAAGCGCGGCTCGCTCCTCATGCCACCGTGGGAGAAAACCCTGCGCGAAGAGCAGCGCTGGCAGCTCGTCGCGTACATCCAGTCACTCGGAACGCCCGCCGAGTAGTCCGATCCCGCCGCGGTCCCGTCGCAGGCGACGCAGCCGATGCTGGCACGCGGCACGCTGCAGCGTCCAATACGATATCGAGGCCCCGGTGATACGTCGCGCATATCGCGCTGCAGTGCCCCGCGCATATCACCGGCGGCATGGGAAAGTATTGGACCGCAGCCGCGCTGCCGCCCTATAGTCGGCCGCATTTCACCTGCGGAGATCCGCGCGAATGACCGCCGACCCCAGGTCAGCGGCGGCAGGGCACGCGCCGGCGGCCGGTCCGCTCGCCCTCGCCCGTCAGTGCGTGCAACTCGGCTTCTGTACCTCGGCGTGCCCGACGTACGCGCTCACGCGCGACGAGCGCGATTCACCGCGGGGCCGGATCCTGCTGCTCCGCGCGATGTTCGAGCGCGGCGGTGCACCGGATGCGGAGACCGTGCACTTCATCGATCGCTGCCTGTCCTGCCTCGCCTGCACGTCGACCTGCGCGGTCGACGTCGACTACATGCACCTCGTCGATCAGGGACGCGAGTACATCGCCAGGCATCATCGCCGGCCGCTCGCGGAACGCACGTTGCGGGCGCTGCTGATGGCGGTACTGCCTCGCCCGCGGCTGTTCGCCGCCGCGCTTCGGCTCGCGCAATCGGCGCTGCCCGTGCAGCGCTTCCTGCCGGCGCCGCTGGCCGCGCTGCTGGCAATCGCCGCCGGCGCGCGGATCGCCGGCTCCCCGCTGCCCGCGGCCACCCATCCGGCCGCGGGTGCGAGGCGGGGGCGCGTGGCGCTGGCAACCGGTTGCGTGCAGCAGGTGCTGCGACCGGAGATCAACACCGCCACGATCCGCCTCCTGCAGCGGAACGGGTGGGACGTCGTCGTGGCCGCTGGCGCCGGCTGCTGCGGGGCGCTCAACCTGCACCTGGGCGATGCGGACGGCGGCCGCGGCCATGCCGCGCGCTGCGTGGACGCATGGCAGGCCGCGGCGCAGGCGGACGGCCTGGACGCGATCATCGTGAATGCCGCCGGGTGCGGCACGGTCATCAAGGACTACGGTCAAGTGTTCGCCGCCGACACCGCGCGCTCTGACCCGGCGCACCGGATCGCGGCGCTGGCGTGCGACGTCACCGAGTTCCTGGCGCGCACCGGCACCGTGCCGCCCGTCGTCGGCATCGACGCCACCGTGGCCTACCATGATGCGTGCTCGCTCAGGAACGGGCAGAAGGTGACCCGCCAGCCGCGCCGGCTCCTGCAGGACGCCGGCCTCAAGGTGCTGGAGGTGGCCGACGCCCACATGTGCTGCGGATCGGCGGGCAGCTACAACCTGCTCCAGCCGCAGGCCGCGGCGGAACTGCGCGCGCGGAAGGTCGCGGCGATCACGGCCACCGGCGCCGCCGTGCTCGCGGCCGGCAATATCGGCTGCCTCAGCCAGCTGCAGCCGTACGTGGGCATTCCGGCCGTGCACACGGTGGAATTGCTGGACTGGCTGAGCGGCGGTCCGGCGCCGCCGGCACTCGCGCACGTCGCGACGCGGCCGGTCGCGCCGCCGTGCGCGAAGGAGCAGGCGCCGCCCGCACCGGTTGCCGCGGGCGATACCGTCAGTACGGAAGTCGGATTCTGGTAACGGCCGCAGGGAGACAGCCATGGACCCTCGAGACCACGTCGAAAGGTACCTCGCCGCCGCCGCGGATCTGCTCGGCGCGCAGGCCATCACGACGTCCGCCGACAGCCGGCAGCGTCACGGCGAGCACACGCTGCCGGGCCCGGACAAACCGCCTGCCGCCATCGCCTATCCGCGCTCGACGGCGGAGGTCCAGGCGCTCGTCCGGCTCGCCAACGAGCACCGGGTGCCGCTCTACCCGATCAGCACCGGCAACAACATCGGGCTCGGGTCGCGCGCACCGGTGGCGCCAGGACAGATCATCGTCGACCTCGGGCGGCACATGAACCGCATCCTCGACGTGAACGAGCAGCTCGGCTACGCGGTCGTCGAACCCGGCGTGACCTACCAGATGCTGTACGACGAGCTGGTGCGGCGCGGCGACCGATTCCTCGTGGACACGACTTCCGGCCCCCCGTTCGGGGGCCCGCTGGGCAATGCGCTCGACAAGGGCGCGGGCTACGGCGCCTACTTCGATCACTTCGGCATGAGCTGCGGCATGGAGATCGTGCTCGGCAGCGGCGAGATCCTGCGCACCGGCGACGGCGCGCTCGAAGGCACCGAGCGACCCAACTGGAACGTGTCCAAGTACAGCTTCGGGCCGATCGTCGACGGCCTGTTCGCGCAGTCCAACTACGGCATCGTCACGCAGCTGGGCCTGTGGCTGATGCCGCGCCCCCCGGCGATCCGCTCGTTCCACTTCACGTTCGACGACGACGACGCGTTCGGGACGATCGTCGACCTGTGCCGGCCGCTGAAGCTGTCGAACTTCGTGCCCACGCTGTTCCGCGTGGCGAACGATCTGTACACCATCGGCGCCGAGATCCCCAGTCCGGACTACGAGCGGTCGGGAGGCAGGACCTCGATCCCGGATGCCGTCCGGCGGGATCTGCAGGCGCGCCACGGCCTGGGGGCCTGGACCGTGTCCGGCGCATTCTACGGCCCGTCCTTCGCGGCGATGGACGCCCAGATCGAACGCGTCCGCGCGCACTTCACCCAGGGACCGGGGGTCCGCTACATTCCGCACGAACAAGCGCTGGAGAATCCGCCGCTCAAGGTGGCCATCGACGCCTTCAGCGGAGTTCCGACGAGCGCGGAACTGGGACTGCTCAAGTGGCGTCCGGGCGGCGGCAACCTCTGGTTCACGCCCGGCACCCCGATGAGCGGCCCCGTGGCGCGCGAGACGCACGCGCTCGGGCGCCGGATCTACGCGGAGTTCGGCATGGACTACTGCGCGATGGCCGTGTGCGGAGCGCGCTTCCAGCGCGGCCTGCACGTCATCACCTACAACCGCCAGGACCCCGACGAGCGGCAGCGCGCCGATGCCTGTTACCGCATGCTGGCAACGGAGTTCTCGCGGCTAGGCATCTCGGTCGGCCGCGCACCGCATGACTACCATGCGTTCCACATGGGCATGATGACACCGGCGTTCCGCGCCGCCTGCGAGGGCGTGAAGCGCGCGCTCGATCCGAACGGCGTCATCGCCCCCGGACGCTACGGCATCGGATGAGTCCCGGCGCGCCGGCAGTCGTTCAACGCCGCCGCGGGCGTCCGCCGGCCCGCAATCGTCGCAGCGCGGTCGGTTCCACCTGTGCCGCGACCACCGCGCGCAGGCATTCCACCGCCGCCGGCACCGGCTGCTCCGCGCGGGTGATCATCCAGATATCGACGTGGGCGACCTCGTCGAGATCGACGAACGCAATGTCGCGGGTCCAGGAGCGAGAACTGTCCGGGACGATGCTCACGCCGTAGCCGGCAGCCGTGTAGGCGAGCACCGTCGGCATCTGTTCCGCCTCGATTTCGATGCGCGGGCTGAAGCGCGCCCGCTGGCACAGCTCTATCACCGAATCGTAGAAGGACGGGAACGTCTGCCGCGGCAGCGTGACGAACGGCTCGGTCGCGAGGTCGCCCAACGACACGCGGGAGCGCCCGGCGAGCGGATGCGCGGGCGGCAACGCCACCACCAGGCGCTTGCGCAGAGCGAGCTGGGCGTGAATGCGATCGTGGCTGAAGCGGGGATGGAGCCGCCCGACCGCCAGGTCGACGAAGCCGGCGTCGATGCGACCGTCGAGCAGCGCTTCGTACTGGCTGTCGGACAGATTCTGCCTGAACGCGACCCGTACCTGCGGCAGGCGCTCCCGCAATGCCTGCAGGAACGGCGGAAAGTCGACCAGCATGACCGCGCTCATGAACCCCAGTGTGAGCGTCTCCTGCTCGCCGGCGGCAACCTGCCGCGCCTCGAGCAGGGCCATCTGCGCCGCAGCCAGGATCATCCTGGCACGCCGGTAGAACGCCTCGCCGACCGGCGTGAGCTTCACGCGGCGCTGGTTGCGCTCGAGCAGCGGCGCGCCGACCTCCGCCTCCAGCCGGCGAATCTGCTGCGACAGCGGCGGCTGGGAGATGTGCAGCTTCTTCGCGGCGCGGCCGAAGTGCAGTTCCTCGGCGACGGTGACGAAATAGCGCAGGTGCCGCAGGTCCATGGCGCCTATCGCCGCCCGGGCCCGCCCGACGTCCTCAACCGCACAGCTGTTTCGCCACCAGGTAGCCGGAGCCTCCTCCCAGCCCGGGTCCGGGATGGGTGGAAGCGCCGATATGATGCAGGCCGGCGACGGGCGTCGAGTGATTGCGCGTGCCGCGCAGCGGGCGCCACAGGAACGACTGGTCCAGCGTGCAGGCGCCCGCATACGGGTCGCCGCCGACGAGGTTGCAGTTGAGGCGTTCGATGTCGGCCGGCGAGAGTACGACCCGCTTCAGGATGCTGTCGCGCAGGCCGGGCACGTGCCTGGCGATGCGGGCGACGATGCGATCGGCGTAGCGCTCGCGCACCTCGTCCGTCCAGCGTCCGTCGGCCGGGACCGCGATCTCGCCCGCGGCATCGCCCTTCAGGTGCCCGGGGACCTCCTGCAACTGGACCCACAGCAGTCCCGCGCCGTCCGGGACGCGCGACGGGTCGAGCGCCGCCGGCTGTCCCACGACGATGGTGCCCTGCACGGGCAGCAGTCCGCTGTCGGCCTCGGCGATGGCGCGCGTCACGCCGTCCAGTCCGGGCGTGAGGTGCACCATCGCCACGCCGGCGAGCGCCGGGTCGTGCCACTGCGGCGGGCGGGACAACGCCAGGTGAATCTGCATGCCGCCGCGGCCGAAGCGGAACCCCGCCGCCTGCTCGCGCAGCGCGGGCGGCACCACGGCCTCGGGCAGCAGTAGGCCGTACAGCGCCTGCGGCGTGACGCTCGCGATCACGGCACGTGCGGCAGCGAAGTCGCGCCCGTCGGCGGTCCGCACGCCGGTCGCCCGACCGCCGCTGACGACGATTCCGGTGACGTCGGCACCCGTATGGATGACACCGCCGCGCGACTCGATGATTGCCTGCAATGCGCGGACGAGCTCGAAGCTGCCGCCCTTGACCACCGGGCAGCCGGCGACCTCCAGGGTAAAGGCGATGACCCGCGCCATCATGCCCGACAACGCGCCGTCCGGGCTGTAGCCGCCGTGAGGGGGCCACGGTGCGAAGCAGGCCCGCGCCTCCTCGGAGCGCAGATCGCGCTCGAGCCAGGCTCGGCAGCTCTCCAGCCCCTCGCCGGCATACTCGAGGAAATCACCGATCCCGCGGCGCCAGAGCGCCGAGCCGACGGCCCGGAGCGTTGCCAGGCTCCACAACCGCGAGCCGAGCAGCGTGAATGTGAGATCGAGGCGTCGCTCGAGCCCGGCCATCGCCGCACGATAGCGCGCGCCATCGCCGGGCGAGAGCGCGTCCAGCGCCCGCGCGTTGTCGTCGCGCGACCGGCGCAGCACGAAGTGCCGCCCGTCCGGCAGCACGGCCGCGGTCGGAGCGTCGGTATTGCAGTACTGCAGGCCGTGCCGCTCCAGCTCCGCGCGCAGTTCCGCGTAGCCCGGCGACGTGACGAACAGGGGATGCCAGTTCGAGAGCGTGTCGTGGATGTAGCCGGGCAGTGTCAGCGCGTCGGTACGGATGCAGCCGCCGGGGCGGTCGTTGCGCTCGAGGACGCAGACCCGCCAGCCCCCGCGCGCAAGCAGCGCGCCGCACACGAGCGCATTGATGCCGCTGCCGACGATTACGGCATCGTGATTCACTCTGCTTCCCCCTCGTTCGCTCGCTGCCGACGCGCGCCGGCGACGGTTCAACCGACCTTGCTCAGCGCGGCGGCGAGCGTCTCGCCATGCTCGTCGGCCAGGGCCGCCGCGCGCAGCTCGGCGAGGATTCTCGCCGCATCGGTGCGACCCGCGAGGCGATCGAGCGCGGACATGAGCGCTCCGAAGTTGCGCACCCCGCGGTCGTGCGTGTCGCCGTAGCCCTTGACGAGACGCTGGCACCCGGCGATCTCCACGGCGAGATCGTAGTCGACCGGCGCGCGCGAGGCGATTGCGGACAGCCAGCCGCCGATCCGCGCCTCTTCGGCCCGGTGCCGCAGCGTGCCGCGGCGGATGCGCCGCAGCGAGGCGAGCGCATAGAGCAGCAGGAAGCCGCCCAGGGTCGCCGTGCGCACCTTGCGGCCGCTGCGGCAGAACAGCCCCAGGAAGTCGCGGGCTGGCGCGGTGCTCAGTATCCACGCCCCGACAGGGGCCGGGAGGATGTCGCAGATCTCCTCCACGCGCGGGTGCATGAACTCGGTCACGTACACGAGCTGGTCGGGCGTGGCGGTTGCCTCCTCCCGCACGCGCGCGAACCGGCCGGAGCGCGTCTTGAGGTCGGCCACGCGGATCGCGTCCTCGTAGCTCATCCACAGCGCGAGGTGGCGCGCGGTCTCTCGCGTCAGGCGATAGCCACGCTGCGGTCCGCCATGCGCCTCGTCCAGTGCCAGCACTGGCGCGAGGCGATCAAGATACTCGCGGGCATGGCGCACGTCCTGGTAGTCGACGAGCCGGCGCAGCGCCGGCACCAGCAGGTCGTGCACCGCGGCCGGAAACGCATCGAACGCGCGGTCGAGCAGCGCGTTCACGGCCGGGTCGGCCGATCGCGGACGCGGCGGCGCGACTGCCGCTGCCGGCACCACAGCCGCCGGCGGCGTGCTCGCCCGGTCAAAGCCCGCGCCGAAGGCGCGCAGGTTGCTTTCGACGGCGACACCGCTGCGCCGGATGGCGTCCTCGAACTCGGCCCGGGTGAATGGCAGCACCGCGCTGGCCGCGGCAGCGCCGAACAGCACGGCGCTGATGACGCTGCCCTGTTCGTCGGCGAGCTGCTGCATGTCGAAGCTGATGCACGTCCGTGCCGAGCCCGCGGCGGCGGCCCGCAGTTCTTCGTCGTCGAGGCGGCCGTCGCCCATCGCCATCTTCTCGGCCAGGGAGTAGTCCCGGTGAGTGGAAGCGACCAGTACCGTGCGGTCGGGCGTCACGAACCCGCGCATCGCGGCGCGGCCCGCCTCGAGCAGTTCGCCGGCGATGACGAGATCCACGTCGCCCGGCACGGGCATCAGGGCCATGACCGGTTCGCGTCCGGCTGCCCGCGCCTGCGCGCGCGGGAAGATCTCGAGGTAGTACACGGTGGCGCCGGTGCGCTGGGCGACGCCTGGCACCGAGGTCGACTGTGCGTACCATCCGCAGTGCTCGGCAACGTCTACGATCCAGTCGGACAGGACGCCACCGCCCTGCCCGCCCATGGCGGCGATGGCGACGGTGATCGGGCGCGTCCGCGGCGCCTGCCGGGCGTCAGAAGGCATGGCGGGCCAACCGGCTATCGGTGCGCGCCTGCAACCAGCCGATGACGCGCGAGCGAACGCGCCAGAGCCAGCGGTCGAGCGGCGTCGGATTGTAGACGACCTCCGCGCGGAAGAACGACGGGCACAGGACCGCGGCGTGCGCGACCTCGCCGCAGACGCCGCAGCCGACGCAGCTCTGCACCACGGTCGCCACTGGATCGGTGCGCAGCGGATCGGGGTTGTCCTTGATCGTTAGCGACGGACAGCCCGACAGGCGGATGCAGGAGTGATCGCCGGTGCAGGTGTCGTGATCGACCCCGAACTTCTCGCGCACGTGGCGGCGGCCATCCTTCAGCCACTTCCTGACGATCGGCTTCAGCCGGCGCTGCCGGTTCAGCTGGCACTCGCCCTCGGCGATGATGACCTTCGGCCCGCCCTCGGGCGTCGTCATCGCCTCGCGCAGCACGCGCAGCGCCTCGGCGATGTTGTACGTGCGGACCTTGCGGACCCACTTCACGCCGACGCCGCGCACGGCCTTGCTGATCGGGATGCGGTAACTGCGGTTTTCGGCCTCCGCCCGCGAGGAGGGAATCCATTGCCCGCCGGTGGCGGCCGAGTAGCCGTTGTCGACCACGACGATGACGCCGTCATGGCGGTTCTCGACGGCATTGCCGATGCCGGTGGCGAGCCCGTTGTGCCAGAACCCGCCGTCGCCCACGAGCGAGATCGCCCGGCGCCGGTGTGCGATGTTGAGCGCCGAGGCACTCGAGGGTCCAAGGCCGTAGCCGGTCACGGTGTTGCCCAGGCTGAACGGCGGCAGGGTCGAGAAGGTGTGGCAGCCGATGTCCGCGCTCACCTGCAGCGGCCCCATCTCCCGCCACAGCAGCTTCATGGCGGTGAAGAACGGCCGCTCCGGGCAGCCCGTGCACAGGCCGGGCGGGCGCGCAGGCACGACCTTCGCCAGGGTCGGCGCGGCGGGCGACAGCGCCACCGGCGCCGGTGCACGCTCCAGGGCCTGCGGCGCCCACTTCCCCAGGAACGTGCGCACGCCGTCGCGAATCACAGCCCCGGTGTACTCGCCGCCGAGCGGCAGCATGTCCTTGCCGCAGATGCGCGTCTGCACGTCGTGACGACGCAGCGTCGTGTTCAGCGCCTGCTCGATGAAGTCGGGCTGGCCTTCCTCCACGAGCAGGACCGCGCGCTTGCCGGCCGCGAAGCGCAGCACCTCCTCGTCGACCAGGGGATAGGCGACGTTCATCACGTACAGCGGGATGCGGCTGTGCCCGTAACTGTCCGAACAGCCCAGCAGCTCCAGGGCGCGGATGGTCGAGTTGTACAGCCCGCCGAGCACGATGATGCCGACGTCGTTCACGTCCCCGTCGAAGAATTCGTTCAGCTTGTGGTCGACGATGTAGCGTACCGCCGCGGGCCAGCGGGTGTGGATCTTCTCCTGCTCGTGGCTGTACGTGTATGGCGGCAGGATGATGCGATCCTGCTGCCGCGTCGGGGCATCGAGCGCGTCGCGAACCGTGAACGACGGCCGGCGGTTGGCCTTGGCCCGGAACGTGCCGTGCACGTGGCAGGCACGGATTCGCAGTTCGAGCAGCACTGGCGTCTGGCTCGCCTCCGACAGCGCGAAGCCGTGCTCGACCATGTCGACGATGGTCGTCAGGTTGGGCCGCGGATCGAGCAGCCACATCTGCGACTTCATGGCGAATGCGTGCGAGCGCTCCTGCATGATCGACGAGCCCTCGCCGTAGTCCTCGCCGATGATGATGAGCGCTCCGCCCTTCACGCCCGAGGACGCGACGTTGGCGAGCGCGTCGGAGGCCACATTCGTGCCGACGGTCGACTTCCAGGTGACCGCGCCGCGCAGCGGGTAGTTGATCGAGGCGGCGAGCATGGACGCCGCCGCCGCCTCGCTCGCCGAGCTCTCGAAGTGCACGCCCAGCTCCGCGAGGATCTCCCTGCCGTCGGCGAAGACGTCCATCAGATGCGTGATCGGGGCGCCCTGGTAGCCGCCCACGTAGGCGACCCCGGACTGCAGCAGGGCCTTGGTGACGGCCAGGATGCCCTCGCCGTGGAACTCCTCGCCCTCGCCCAGGCGCAGCAGCTCGACTTCCTTCGCGAACGAACGCTCGGCCATCGTCTTCCTCCGTGAGCGCGGGCGCCGCTCAGGCGCCCGGCACCAGCGCCAGCACGCGACATGGACTGCCCGAGCCGCCGACGATCTTCAGCGGCGGCGCGATCACCACCGCGCCGGTCGCCGGGAGCTGATCGAGATTGCACAGGCTCGCCAGGCCGTAGCGGTTGGCGCCGTGCATGCCGGCATGGCACGGGAACGGCGGGTCGAAGGCGAACGCCTGGCCGGCGTCCGTGCCCACCGCCTCGTTGCCGAAGCCCAGCACCTCGCGCTCGTTGATCAGGAACGGGACGAGGTCCGGATGGGGCCCCGGCGCGTGGCAGCCGTCCTCCTTCGCGTTGAGGTAGGCCGCCGGGTCGGTGCGCTTGGACCAGTCGGTGCGCATCAGCACCCAGGCGCCCTTTGGAACGCGGCCGTGCGTGCCTTCCCACGCCTGAACGCGCTCGACGGTCAACAGGAAGTCGTGGTTGGTGCTGGCGTCGGCGCTGCAGTCGATCACGCACGCCGGCCCGATGAAGTTCCTCGGCGGAATCGTGTCCGTGCAGTTGTCGGGCTGATCCTTGCCGGTGATCCAGTGCACGGGCGCGTCGAAATGCGTGCCGGTGTGCTCGCTGGTCTTGAAGTTGTACCAGTACCAGGCCGGGCCACGCTCGTCGTACTTCGAGATGAGCTCCATCTCGAAGGGCCAGGCCTGCCCGAACTGCGGCGGCAGCGGAATCACGGGCGTCTTCGGGGACAGCGGCTGGGTGAGGTCGACGACCCGGATGCCGCCGCTCGCGATGGCGGTGGCGACGGCGGCAAGGGCGGAGGCGGAACTGGTCATCTGCGTTCTCCTTAAGGAAGTATCCCGGGCGGGCGCGGGATGCGGTGCTCGGCCCCTGCAGTCCGGCGGCGCGGTGGCGCCTGTACCTTACACATAAACCTCAGCGTCGGCACGGGGCGCGCTGGCCCCTGCCGGTGCCGACCGGCAGCGCCCGGCAGGCAGGCTTGCCGGCGATATTATTTTAACGTTAAAATTTTTCAGCCGTAAACAACTTCCCGAGGTAACCCGGCGTGTGGAAGCCGCCCGAGCGCATCAAGCACGTCCCGGACCCGGGCCGCTGGCCGACCGCCGAGGAGGCTGCAGGCTCGCTGTGGTTCAGCCCGCTGCAGGCCGGCCGCGTCCGGCTCGGCAGCCGGACCTGGATTCCGGCCATGGTCCCCTGGCGGGCCACCGAGGACGGCTTCGTGACCGACGATGTGCTGGCCTGGTACGAGCGCTTCGCGCGCGGTCGTCCGGGCGCAATCGTCGTGGAGGCGACCGGCATCCGCGACGTGCCGAGCGGTCCGCTGCTGCGCATCGGTCACGACCGGTTCCTGCCCGGCCTGCACGAGCTCGTGGAGACGGTGCGCCGGGCGAGCAACGGGGAGACGCGGCTGTACATCCAGGTCATCGATTTCCTCGGCATTCGCCGGCGGCCCGAGCGCGACAGGTTCTTCGCCCGCTTCCTGGCGGTCACGCCGCGCCACCGCGAGTACCTGCGCGCCGGCGACGCCCCCGAACTCGAGGTGCGGGCGCGCCTCGCAGCCCTGACGGACGCCGAACTCGAGCACGTACTCGAACCGCGGGAGCTGGAGTCGCTGCGGATGGGACACCGGGAGCGGGTCACCGACACCGACCTGCCGCAGGTCGCGGAGTTGCCGCGCGTGCTTCCCGACCTGTTCGCGCAAGCCGCGCGCCGGGCTCAGGAGGCCGGCTTCGACGGCGTCGAGCTCCACTACGCGCATGCCTACACGATGGCATCGTTCCTGTCGGCGCTGAACACGCGCAACGATGGCTACGGCGGCGACCGCGCGCAGCGCGCGCGCCTGCCGCTCGAGGTGTACGCCCGCGTCCGCCAGGCTGTCGGCGCCGAGTTCGTCGTCGGCTGCCGCTACCTAGCCGAGGAATGCATCGCCGGCGGCAACACGGTGGAGGATTCCGAGTACTTCGGCGTGGAGTTCGCGCGCGCGGGCTTCGACTTCCTGTCGCTGTCGCGCGGCGGCAAGTTCGAGGACGCGCTGCAGCCCGACATCGGCTGGTCGGCCTACCCGTACACCGGGCCGAGCGGGTACGAGTGCATGCCGGTGGCGATCTCGGACGCGTTCGGGCCGTTCGGGCGCAATCTCGCGGCAACGGCGCGCATCCGTCACGCGGTGCGGGAGGCCGGGTTCGACACCCCGGTGGTGGCGGCCGGCGGCATCCACGGCTTCGAACAGGCGGAGGGGATCCTGCGCAGCGGGGGGGCCGACATCGTCGCCGCCGCGCGGCAGTCGATCGCCGACCCGGACTGGTTCCACAAGGTGCGGCTCGGGCTCGGCGCCGAGGTCCGCACCTGCAAGTTCACGAACTACTGCGAGGCACTCGATCAGAAGCACAAGGTCGTGACCTGCCAGCTGTGGGACCGGCTCGATCTCGACGCCCCGGATGCGCGTCTCACGGCCGACGGGCGCCGGCGCACCACCGCGCCGGCCTGGGCTCCCGGAGTGCCGACCCGGCGCAAGGACACGAAAATCGTCCGCGGACGGCCGCGCTAGCGGCCGCCCGGACGCCGGCACACTGAGCGGACGGAGCAGCCAATGACCGATACCACGACCGCTGCCGGGTACGCCCGGCGGCCCATGAGCGAAGTCGAGAACGTCATCATCCGGTTCGCGGGCGATTCGGGCGACGGCATCCAGATCACCGGCGCCCTGTTCAGTCACGACTCGGCGCGGGTGGGGCACGACATCTCGACCCTCCCCGACTTCCCGGCCGAGATCCGCGCACCGGCCGGTACGCCCGCGGGGGTCTCGAGCTTCCAGCTCAACTTCTCCAGCTTCGACATCCACACTCCGGGTGACCGTCCGGACGTGCTGGTCGCCCTCAATCCGGCGGCCCTGCGCGCGCACATCGCCGACCTGCGTCATGGCGGCGTCCTGATACTCAGCGACGACAGCTTCGGCGAAGGCGACCTGCGCAAGGCCGGCTACGCCGCCGATCCGCGCGGCGACGGCAGCCTGGGCGGCTACCAGGTGTACTCGCTGCCGATCGGCACGCTCACCGCGGAAGCGGTGAAGCCCGCGGGCCTGTCCCGCAAGCAGGCCGAGCTGTGCAAGAACATGTTCACACTCGGCCTGGTGTGCTGGATGTACGACCGCTCGGTGAAGCGGATCGCCGGGGCGATCGACGCGCAGTTCGGGACGAAGCGACCGCAGATGGCGCAGGCGAACACGCTGGCGCTGCAGGCGGGCTACAACTACGCCGACACGGTCGAGCTGCCGATGAGCCGCTATCGCGTGCGCAAGGCGACGCTGGCGCCCGGGACCTACCGGCGGATTGCCGGCAACGAGGCGCTCGCGCTCGGCTGCCTTGCCGCCGCGCAACTCTCGGGCCTGCCGCTGCTGTACGCGTCCTACCCGATCACGCCGGCGAGCGACATCCTGCACGAGCTGTCGAAGCTGCGGCACTTCGGCGTGCGCACGGTGCAGGCCGAGGACGAGATCGCCGCGATGGGCATGGCAATCGGCGCGGCCTGGGGCGGCTCGCTGGGGCTGACCGGCACGAGCGGTCCGGGGATTGCACTGAAATCCGAGGCGATCGGCCTGGCGGTGATGGCCGAGCTGCCGGTGGTGGTCATCAACGTGCAGCGCGCGGGTCCGTCGACCGGTATGCCGACCAAGACCGAGCAGGCCGACCTGCTGCAGGCGATGTTCGGCCGCAACGGCGAGTGCCCGGTCGCGATCGTCGCGCCGGCGACGCCGGCCGACTGCTTCGACATGGCCATCGAGGCCTTCCGGCTCGCCCTCACCTACATGACCCCGGTGCTGCTGCTGTCCGACGGCTACGTCGCCAACGGCTCCGAACCGTGGCGCATTCCCGAGCGTGATGCGCTGCCCTCGCTCGCGGTCCAGTTTGCGCGCGATCCGGCCGGCTTCGCACCCTACGCGCGCGACCCGGACACGCTGGCCCGGCCGTGGGCGGTCCCCGGCACACCGGGCCTGGAGCACCGGATCGGCGGCCTGGAGAAGCAG
>CAYOJP010000015.1:11512-28682 GCA_964404305.1 uncultured Gammaproteobacteria bacterium | reverse complement strand
AAGGGCGACAATCACGACCAGAACGTCGGCATGGACATCGTCCGCCGCGCGCTCGAGGAGCCCCTGCGCCAGATCGTCGCCAACGGCGGTGCCGAGCCGTCCGTGGTGGTGGCAAAGGTGGCCGCGGGGAAGGGCGCCTACGGCTACAACGCGCAGACCGACAAGTATGGCGACATGATCGAAATGGGCATCCTCGACCCGACCAAGGTCACGCGCACGGCGTTGCAGAACGCGGCATCGGTGGCGAGCCTCATGGTGACCACGGAGGCAATGATCGCCGAGCTGCCCAGGGAAGAGGATGCGCACGCCGGGCACCAGCACATGCACAACATGCCCGGCATGATGTAACCGCCCGGCCGGGATGGCAGGACCTGGAAGCCCCGCCGCGCGGGGCTTTCTCTTTCTTGTCGCCGCGCAATTACGGGCCGCGGAGGCGCGCACTATAATCGGCCACGCCCTTCCGCCGCGCCGCGCATGGACCCCGCCTCCCCCCTGACCGTTGCCGCGCTGCCTCCAGCGGTGCGCGCCCAGCACGAGCACTACCTGCAGATCGCCCGTGAGCGCGCGCCGGATATCGACGCGCGCATCGGCGCGCAGCCGGCGCTGGCGGCCGAACTGCCGGTCGTGTGGTCCGCGAGCGCCTTCGTCGCGCGCTGGTGCGCCACCGAGCCCGAGGCCTTCGCGGACCTGCTCGCGAGCGGCGACCTGGAACGCCCCTGCAGCCGCGAGGAGCTGGTCGCACGCCTGACCGCGGCCGCGGCGGCCGCGGACGAGCCGGCGCTGATGCGCGGGCTGCGACGCACCCGGACCCGCGAACTGGTGCGCATCGCCTGGCGCGACATCGCCGGCCGCGTACCGCTCGCGCAGACGATGGCCGAGCTGTCGACACTCGCCGACTGCGCGATCGAATGCGCGCTCGACTGGATCGAGCGCGACGTGCGCCCCGCACTCGGCACTCCGCTCGACGAGCGGGGCAACGTCGCCCGCCTCGTGGTGTTCGCGATGGGCAAGCTCGGCGCGCACGAACTCAATTTCTCCTCCGACGTCGATCTGATCTTCGCCTGGCCGGCCGCCGGCGAGAGCCGGGGCGGCCGCCGCGTGCTCGCCGCGCAGGACTGGTTCGACCGCGTCGGGCGCCGCCTCATCAGGGTGCTGTCGGAGGTCACGGCCGACGGCTTCGTCTACCGGGTCGACATGCGCCTGCGCCCGTTCGGGGACTCCGGCCCGCTGACGATGTCGTTCCCGGCCATGCTCGCGTACTTCGAGGCCCACGCGCGCGACTGGGAGCGCTACGCGATGATCAAGGCGCGCGCGGCGGCCGGTGACACCCGCGCGGGCGGGGACCTGCTGGCCCAGCTTTCGCCGTTCGTCTACCGCCGCTACCTCGACTTCGGCGCGCTCGAGGCGCTGGCGGAGATGAAGAATCTCATCGCCGGGGAGGTCGCGCGGCGCGAGCTGGGCGACGACATCAAGCGCGGACCGGGCGGCATCCGCGAGATCGAGTTCATCGGCCAGACCTTCCAGCTCATCCGCGGCGGCCGCGAGCCGAGGTTGCGGCAGCGGTCGATCCTGGCCGTGCTCGCGGCGCTCGGCGAGCTGGGTTACCTGCCGGCAACGGCCGCGCAAGAGCTGACGAGCGCCTACGTCTTCCTGCGCCTGACCGAGAACCGCCTGCAGCAGGCGCAGGACCGGCAGACGCACGAGCTGCCCGGGGACACGCTCGAGCGGGCGCGCCTCGCCGCCGCCCTCGGCCACGCGGCCTGGCCGGACTTTCGCGGCGCCCTCGACGCGCAGCGGGAGCGGGTGACCGCGCATTTCCGCCGGTTGCTCGCCGGCGGCGACGACGCGCCGGCCGAGGCGGACGGCGCCACGGCGCTCGCCGCGCTGTGGGGGGGCGACGCGCAGGCCGGGGCGGCCGCAGGCATACTGGCCGCGGCCGGCATTCCGCAGGCCGAGGCGGTGGCAGCCGAGCTCGACAAGCTGCGCGCCGCGCCGCATGTGCGCCGGCTCGGGCGCAACGGCCAGGCGCGCCTCGCCCGGCTGATGCCGCGCCTGCTGCGTGCCATCGGCGGCGTCGCGAATCCCGCCCAGACTCTGGCGCGTGTGTGCGAACTGATCGACGGCGTCGCCCAGCGCAGCGTGTATCTCGCGCTGCTCGCCGACCACGCCGCCGCGCTCGGCCAGCTCGTGCAGCTGTGCTCGGCGAGCCCCTGGGTGGCGGCGCAGATCGTCCGCCAGCCGATCCTGCTCGACGAACTGATCGATCCGCGCCTGCTCCACGACCCGCCCGGGCCCGAGCGCCTGGAGGTGGAGATGGAGGCCGCGCTCGCCAAGGTCGACCCGGCTGATCTCGAGCGCAGCATGGACCAGCTGCGCCAGTTCCGGCACGTGCAGGTGTTACGGGTCGCCGCCGCCGACGTCGCCGGCCACCTGCCGGTGGCGGCCGCGAGCAACCACCTGTCGGCGCTTGCCGAGATCGTGGTCGGAGCGGCGCTCGCGCGCGCGGGCGCCGAACTGCTCGCGCGCCATGGGCGCCCGTACTGCGTCGACGGCGGCCGACGGCGCCCGGCCGGGTTCGCCATCGTCGCCTACGGCAAGCTCGGCGGGCTGGAACTGGGCTACGCCTCCGACCTCGACCTCGTGTTCCTCCACGACAGCCGCGGCGAGGCCCAGCAGACCGACGGCGGGCGCCCGCTGGACAACACCACCTTCTTCACGCGCCTGGCGCAACGCCTCATCCACTGGCTGCAGACGCTGACCGCCGCCGGCCGGGCCTACGAGATCGACACCCGCCTGCGCCCCAGCGGCGGGGCGGGGTTGATGGTCACCAGCGTGGACGCCTGGGCCGCCTACCAGGCCCAGGAGGCGTGGACCTGGGAGCAGCAGGCCCTGGTGCGGGCACGGCCGGTGGCCGGTGACCTGCGCGTGCGCGCGGCCTTCGGCGCGGTGCGACGCGCCGTGCTGGCCCGGCCGCGCGACGCCGCGACGCTGCGCCGGGAAATCGTCGAGATGCGGTCGCGCATGCGCTCGGAACTGGCGGCGCACGACCCTGACGTCTTCGACCTGAAGCAGGGCAGCGGTGGTATTACGGACATTGAATTCATGGTTCAATACGCGGTCCTGCGATGGGCGTCCACGCACCCGGACCTGCTCCTGTGGACCGACAATCTCCGGCTGCTCGAGTCGATCGCGCGCCACGGACTGATTGCGGCCGCGGACTGCCGGATCCTGCACGACGCCTACTTCGCCTATCGCGCCCAGTCGCATCGGCTCGCGCTGCAGGAGCAACCCGCGCTCGCCGCGGCCGATGCCTTCCTCGCCGAGCGCGCGGGGGTAGTCGCGGTGTGGCGGCGGGTGCTGGAGGACTGAGGAACCGCAGCCTGGAGAGCGACGACCGATGAGCTACGCAGACCGTGACG
The DNA here is from genome assembly GCA_964404305.1 of uncultured Gammaproteobacteria bacterium. Classification (GTDB taxonomy): domain Bacteria; phylum Pseudomonadota; class Gammaproteobacteria; order JADZEE01; family JADZEE01; genus CAYOJP01. Next base: position 25,263 of record CAYOJP010000015.1, on the reverse strand, counting down.
GGGTGATCTGGATGGACGGCGCCATGCTGCCCTGGCGCGAGGCGAAGGTGCACGTCCTGACGCACACCCTGCACTACGGCGTGGGGGTCTTCGAGGGCATCCGCGCGTACAAGACCGACCGCGGCACGGCGGTGTTCCGGCTCCACGAGCACCTGAAGCGCCTGTTCGGCTCTGCTCGCATCGTGCGCATGAGCATGCCCTACGATCAGGACACGCTGGCGCAGGCCTGCCTGGACGTCGTGCGCGGCAATGGCCTCCAGGAATGCTACCTGCGGCCGATGTGTTTCTACGGGGCGGAGGGGATGGGCCTGCGCGCCGACAACCTGAAGACGCACGTGATGATCGCCGCCTGGTCGTGGGGCAAGTACCTCGGCGCCGAGGGGCTGGAGAAGGGCATCCGCATCAAGACTTCCTCGTACACGCGCTACCATCCGAACAGCAGCATGTGCAAGGCCAAGGCCAACGGCAACTACATGAACTCGATCCTGGCCCTGCAGGAGGCGCTCACCAGCGGCTACGACGAGGCCCTCATTCTCGACGCCAACGGTTTCGTCGCCGAGGGCAGCGGCGAGAACTTCTTCATGATCCGCGACGGCATCATCTATACCCCGGAGCTGACCGCGGCGCTGGAAGGCATCACGCGCGACGCGGTGATCACGCTCGCCGGCGAACTCGGCTACCCGGTGCGCGAGAAGCGCATCACGCGCGACGAGGTCTACCTCGCCGACGAGGCCTTCTTCACCGGCACCGCGGCGGAGGTCACGCCGATCCGCGAACTCGACGACCGCGCCATCGGCGCCGGCGGACGCGGCCCGGTCACCACGCGCCTGCAGCAGGCGTTCTTCGACCAGGTGCACGGGCGCGGCGCCGGACATGCCGGGTGGCTGACGTTCGTCTGAGCGTCGCGCCCGCAGGCTGAGGAGGAATCGCGATGACGACGGCGACGAACCCGGGCGGAAACGCCACGCCCAACGCGGCCCGGCACTACGAGGTGCGCCGCGACGATCTGCCGCTGTCGTGCCCGCTGCCGGACATGAGCCTGTGGAATTCCCACCCGCGGGTCTACCTGCCGATCGAGACGACCGGCGCGGCCAAGTGTCCGTATTGCGGTGCCGAGTTCAAGCTCGTCGACTGAAGCGCACGCCCGCGGCCCGCGGCAGCTCGTCGTCTGGCGTCTGAGCGACGGCACGCGCGGGCACGACAACCAGTCGCGCGGCCTGCTCGAGGCGATCGGGCGGCTGACACCCGTCGAGGCGCATGAACTGCCCGCACCCGCCTGCCTGCCGGCGCTCGCCGACTGGGTCACCGGACGAGCCCCGGACGGCGTGCCCGACGGCAGGCCCGATCTCGTGCTCGGCGCCGGCCACCGCACGCACGCCGGTCTGCTCGCCACGCGCCGGGCCTGCGGCGGGCGCTCGATCGTGCTCATGCGGCCCACGCTGCCGCTGGCGCTGTTCGACCTCGCGCTGGTTCCCCGGCACGACGATCCCCCCGTGCGCGCCAACGTCGAGACCACCGTCGGCGCCCTGAACCCGATGCGGCCCGGCACTGCTCGCGACCCCGAACTGGGCGTGGTGCTCATCGGCGGACCCTCGCGGCACCACGACTGGGACGAGGTGGCGCTGCTCGCGCAGATCGGCGCCATTGCCGCCGCCGAGCCGCGGCGGCGGTTCGTGATCACGGACTCCCGGCGCACGCCGGACGGCACTCGCGCGCGACTCGCCGCCGGCATTACCGCGAACGCGGTTCTGCAGGCGGCAGCAACGACAGGGCCGGACTGGCTGCCCGGACTGCTGGCGCGCGCACCGGTCGCGTGGGTGACCGCCGACAGCGTGTCGATGATCCACGAGGCGCTGACGGCCGGGTGCCAGGTGGGCGTGCTCGAAGTTCCGCAGCGGACCGCCGGGCGGGTGGGCCGCGGCCTCGAGGCGCTGGTGGCCGAGGGACGCGTGACACCGTTCGCGCGCTGGCGCGCCGACGGGCGGCTGCCGCCGGCACCCGCTCCGCTCGCGGAGGCGGACCGCTGCGCGCGCCTCGTCCTGGCCCGCTGGTACCCGGAGCGGCTCGCGGCGGTGGTCGCGTGAGCCCGCCCGGCGCACGCCTGACCGTCGTGCAACTGTTGCCGGCACTGGAGGTCGGCGGCGTCGAGCGCGGCACTGTCGAGGTGGCGGGCGCGCTGGTGCGCGCCGGGCACCGCGCGATCGTCGTCTCCGCGGGTGGGCGGCTCGTGCCCGAGCTGCAGGCCGCCGGCGCGGAGCACGTGCAGATGCCGATCGGGCGCAAGCGGCCCTGGGTGCTCGCCTGCGTGCCGCGCCTGCGGCGGCTGTTCGCAGAGTGCGGCACCGATATCGTGCACGCGCGCTCGCGGCTGCCGGCATGGATCGGCCATCTGGCGCTGGAAGGCCTGCCGCCGGAGCGGCGTCCGGCGTTCGTGACCACGGTCCATGGGCCCTACACGGTCAACCGCTACGGCGCGATCATGGTCAGCGGACAGCGCGTCATCGCGATCTCCGGGTTCGTCCGCGACTACATCCTCGCCGGCTACCCGCAGGTCGATCCGGCGCGGATCGAAGTGATTCCCCGCGGCATCGATCCGCGCGCATGGCCGCACGGTTACGCACCCGCGCCCGAGTGGCTCGCGCAGTGGCGCCAATCGGTGAGGCCTGAAGGCCGCTTCGTCGTCACGCTCGCGGCGCGGATTACGCCCTGGAAGGGGCAGGCCGATTTCATCGAGGTGGTCGCGGGCCTCAAGGGGCGTGGCATCCCGGTTCTGGGCCTGCTCGCCGGCGGCGCCGAGCCGAGGCGCCAGCGGTTCCTGGAGGAACTGCGGTTGCTGGTCGCGCGGCGCGGGCTGGCCGACGACGTGCTCTTCCTCGGCGACCGGCGCGATCTGCGCGACATCCTGGCCGTGAGCGACGCCGCGGTGTCCCTCACGCGCGAGCCCGAGGCCTTCGGGCGCACGACCCTCGAGGCCGCCTCGCTCGGCACGCCGGTCGTCGGATATGCGCACGGCGGCACGACCGAGATCCTGCGCGCCTTGTATCCGGACGGGCTGTGCCCTCCGGGCGACATCGCCGCCGCCATTGAGCGGCTCGCCGCACTCGCCGCACGGCCCGCGCGGGTGCCACCACACCATCACTACACGCTGCAGGCGATGCTCGATGCCACACTGGCGGTGTACGCGCGCGTCGCGGGCGAAACGGCCGCCGCTCGCGGAGCCCGGTCATGAGCGCGCCCTCGCTGACCGCACTGGTGGTCGCCCACGACGAGGAAGCGAACCTGCCGGCCTGCCTCGCCACGCTGGCGTTCTGCGACGAGGTGGTGGTGGTGCTCGACCGCTGCACCGATCGTTCGCGCGAGGTGGCGCAGGCCGCCGGCGCCACGGTGCACGAAGGCGCCTGGGAGCGCGAGGGCGAGCGGCGCAATGCCGGACTCGACCTGTGCGGTGGCGACTGGATCCTCGAGATTGACTGCGACGAACGCGTGCCGCCGGCTCTGGCCGCGGAGATCCGCGCGACGCTCGCGGCGCCGGAGGCCGACTGCTACGTCGTGCCATTCCTGAATTACATCGGCACGCGCGCGGTGCGCGACGGCTGGGCGCCGCCACTCGGCGTGCGGGCCAAGAACTGCCTGTTCCGCCGTGGCACGAAGCGCTGGGGCGCCGGTCGCGTGCATCCGCGCATCGAGTTGCCGGCCAGGCGCGGGCGGATGCGCAACGCCATCGACCATTACGTCGATCGCGACGTGTCGGATCTTCTGCGGCGCGTCGACCGTTACACGAGCGCGATGGCCGCCGACCTGCGCGATTCCGGGTGCGTGCCCGGCTTTGCAACCAGCCTGAGGCGCGCCCTGACGCGCTTCTTCAAGGCCTACGTGCGCCGGCGCGGCTGGGCGGAAGGGCACCTGGGCCTGCTGCTCGCTGCGCTGACGGGCGCGATCCCGCTGCTCGCGTTCTACAAGGCGCGCCTCGATCCCCCGCCGCCGCCGGAGCAATCATGAGCGCGGCGGAGCGCGACGCCATCCTCGTGATCAAGCTCGGCGCGCTGGGAGACGTGATGATGGCGACCCCGCTGCTGCGTGCCATCGTCGACCGTCACGCGGGCGCGCCGGTCTGGCTGCTCACGACTCCGGCGTTCGCGCCGCTGTTCGCCGGCTGGGACCGCTTGCGCGTGCACGCCTTCGATCGTCGCAGCACGCGCGCCCTGCTGGGCACCATCCGCTGGGTGCGCCGCCTGCGCCCGGCGCGCGTCTACGACCTGCAGGGCAACGATCGTAGCGCAGTGCTCACCGCGCTGTCCGGCGCGCCAGTGCGGATCGGCAACCACGCGCGCTTTCCCTACACGCACCACCCGGCGGCACCTTGGCGCGGCCAGACGCACATCTTCGAGCGCATGCTCGAGGTGCTCGCGGCGGCCGGCGTGGACGTCGTCGACCGTGCGCCGGTGCTGCCGGCCGGCCCGCGGACGCGGGAGCAGGTGACCCGCTGGCTCGCCACGCACGGCCTGTCGCAGGCGCCGCTGGCACTGCTGCATGCCGGCGCAAGCCCGGCGCGCCCGGAGAAGTGCTGGCCGCATTTCGACCGCCTGGCCGTCATGCTCGAGCAGGGGGGACTGCGCGTGATCTGGCTGGGGGCCGGCGCCGACTCCGCGCTGAATGCACGCCTGGCACTCGCGGCGGGCATCGACGCGACGGGCGCCTTCGACATCCCGGCGCTGGCGGAACTCGCGCGGCACGCGCGCTTCGCGGTGACCAACGACTCGGGACCGATGCATGCCGTGTCGGCGGCCGGCATTCCGGTGTTCGGCCTGTTCGGGCCGAGCGACTGGCGGCGCACTCACGCACTGGGCCAGCGTGCTCACGTAATCACCAATGCCGGCGACTGCGCGGCGTGTCGGGAGCGCCGGTACGGGCGCGAGGACGCGTCCGGACACACCTGCCTCGCGGCGCTCGCCCCCGACGCGGTCCTGGCGCGACTACGGGCCGCCGCGCTCGTGCCCGCCTGAGGCGACGCGTTCGTACAGCGCCACGATCCGCGGGACTACCGACTCGACGCTGTACGTGTCGCGGTAGCGCGCGAGCCCGGCCGCCGCGCGCTCCCGCGCCGCCCCGGGATCGAACGCCAGCGCGCGGATCGCCGCCGCGAGCGCGCCGGCATCGCCGCTCGGCACGAGGATCGCGCAGGACCCGTCGAGAATCTCGACCGGACCCCGCGTCGCGGTGGCGATGATCGGCACACCGCGCGCCAGCGCCTCGAGCACGGCGATGCCGAATGGCTCATCGAGCGAGGGCAGCACGAAAGCGTCGGCGGCGTCGAGGGCGGCGGTGACGTCGCCTATCCAGCCGGCCTGGCGAACGCGCGTGGCGACCTCGAGGGACTGCGCGAGTGCTTGCAGGCGGCCGCGTTCAGGACCGTCGCCGCCGAGGACGAGCGTGGCGTCGATGCCCTCGGCTACGATCTCGCGCAGTGCACGCAGGAGCAGATCGAAGCCCTTCTTCGGCACCAGCCGCCCGTAGGCGAGCAGCCGCAGCGGCGTGCCGGCAGCGGGGCAGCCGGGCGGCGCGGCGCGCGCGGGCAGCGCGCTGAAGTTGGGGATCACGCTGATCCGGGCGGCTTCGATACCGTGCTCGCGCAGGTGGCGGGCCTGATCGAGGGTGGTGGTGATGAAGGCGTCGACCCGTTTGTAATAGGCGAGATCGACGTAGTTGTGGGTCTTGGTGACGAGCGGCACCCCCGAGCCGCGCAGCGCCTTTCCGGCAAGGTGGGTCGCGCGCGCGAGGTGGGCGTGCACTACCTGCGGCCGGAAGCCGGCGATCGCCGCGCGGATCGCGCGGACCGCGAACGGATCCCACGCTCCCAGGACACGCACCGGCACGACGGTGACGCCCGGCTCCGCGGCGAGCGCCGCGGCCGCCTCGCTGCCGCGCCGGCAGATTGCCTCCACGGCGTGCCCGCCACGCGCCAGCACGCGAGCCAGATCGACGAAGTAGCGCTCGGCGCCACCGAAGCGCGCCGACAGCATCACTTGCGTCACCCGCATCCGGCGCGCTCCAGCAGCCGTTCCAGGGCTGCGGCCACGACTGGTGCGGGCAGCGCAGCGAGCGCCCCGCCGGGGGCGACGAGCCAGTCTGTGCGCCGGCCCCAGGGGTGGTAGCGGATGGCATCGGTCGGTCCGAACAGGGCGAGGGTCGGCACGCCGGTCGCCGCAGCGATGTGGCCCAGGCCCGAATCGCTGCCCACGAAGGCGCGGGCGCGCGCCAGCACCGCAGCCGCTTCGAGCAGTGCGGTCCGCCCCGCGAGATCGACCACCGGCAGCGGCAGATCGGCGGCGAGCTCGCGGGTGATGGCGGCGTCCGCATCGTTGCCGACGAGCACGATGCCGTCCCAGCGGGTCAGCGTCGTCGCGATCAGCTCTCTATACCCGGCGAGCGGCCAGCGCTTCTCCGGACCCTTGCAGCCCGGCCCGAGGGCTAGCCAGCGGGTCCCCGGGAGCGACGCGAGCAGGGAGACCGCCCGGGCAGCGTGCGCAGCGTGCCACCACAGCGTCGTGGTGGGCGCGGGAGCGGCGTCGAGCAGGTCGCGCACCACGCCGAGGTGCCTCTCGACCGCGTGCGGGCCGAGCGGCGTGGCCCGGACCTTCGTGTAGCGATGACGGGCGCGAACGAGCCAGGCCTGGAAGTCCGTGCGCAGATCTACGGCCGCTTCGTAGCGCTGCGTACGCAGCTTGCGCAAGTCCGCGAGCCGATCGAGGATCGTCGCGCGGCGGGACCGCACGATCAGATCGCCCAGATACGGGCAGCACGAGAACAGTTCCGCGGAGCGCGGATCCGCGTGGATGTCGATGCGGGCAGCCGGCCAGGCGCGGTGCATCGCCTCCAGCACCGGCGTCGTCATGATGGCATCGCCGACGTTGCTTAGCGTCACGAGCAGGACGCGCGTATCGGCGACGCTCATGGGACGGCGAACAATCCGTCCAGCGCGGCGGCGACGGCCGCGACCGGCACATTCGCGGGATCCGGGCCGCCGTAGTCGCGAGCCTCGACCACGGCGCGCCGGCAGTTGCCGACGAAGAACTTCTCCGGGTCGTGATAGCTGAAGATCGCGACATGCGGACAGCCACCGGTCGCCACCAGGTGCGCGATGCCGGAGTCAACGACCACGGCGGCGGCCAGCCGCTCGATCAGCGCTAGCGCGAGCAGTGGACCGCGCGGCAGGCCCGGCATGCCCTCGGGGAAGAGCGCCGCCGGCACCGCGGCGTGAATGCGCGGCCACGACTCGCGCTCCGCCGGACCGAGGAGAAACACGGGCGTGCGCCCGAGTCCGGCCTGTCGCCGCGCCACCTCGAGCATGCGCTCCGCCGGCCAGCTGCGCCGCGAGTCCGCGGCGCCCGGGCCGAAGCCGACGTACCGCGGGCCCTCGGGCAGCAGTGCTGCTGCCGTCGCTCGCAGTTCCTCGGGAAGGGTATAGCGGTGGTCGAAGACCAGTGGCCGGCCCGTCACGAGCGCCACGAGTTCCGAGAGCCTGCCGGCGGCCGATGCGCGGGCGGCGACCGGTCCGCGCGGGCGCCGGTCCGAAAGCCGGTAGTGGCCGGCGCGCGTGACGAAGACCCCGTGCGCGATGCGGCGCACGAGCAGGCTCGTGGCGAGGTTGGTCTGCGTATCGATGAGCACGTCGTGGAAGGCGCCGCTCAGCGGTGCGCGACCGATTTCGGCGCGGAAGGATACGCCGACGCCGGCGCATTGCACGATCTCGTCGAGATACCCGTCGACCAGAGGTTTGAGCATGCTGGCGAACACGCTGGCGCCCTTTCCGGCAATCCACACGAGGCGACTGCCCGGAAAGGCTGCGCGCAGACCCCGGATCGCCGGCAGCTTGATGAGCGCGTCGCCGAGCAGATCGCCTTCGGTGTAGATCGCTACGCTGTGCATGGGTCTGGCGGCGCCCGGCGATCAGGCGTCGCCCGCCGCACTGTAGCCGACTCGGGCGCTGTCAACGGTAATGCACGTAGGATTTCTCCTCGACCAGCGCCGAGCCGAGCTTGTCGTTGAGCAGGCGCTTGACCGCCGCGCGTCGATCATTGGTGAGGTAGACGGAGCGCGCCAGTTCGATGAACTCGGCATCGAAGGATTTCGCGCGCTCCTTTTCCCGGATCCGGTCCTCGATGTCCCACAAGGCCTCGTTGACGGCTTTGAGCTCCGCGCACTCGGAGCCGATGTCCGCGCCCGCATACGCGGAGGCCGCCCACGCTTCGCGCAGGACGTCCAGTTCCCGGCGTACATTGAAGAGCTTGCCGGCGTCGGTGATGCGCTCTGACTTGATCTCAAGTATGGCGAGCTTGTCGAGCAGTTCTCCGGCCGACACCTCGATCGTGACACTCATCCGCGTCCCTCATTTACCGATGCAGAACGTGGCGAAGATCTCGCCGAGCAGATCGTCGCTTGTAAAGTCGCCGGTGACCTCGGCGAGAGTCAGTTGCGCGAGCCGGAGATGCTCGGCGACGATCTCGGCGGCGGCGCCGTGCGATACGCCGGCCAGGATGTCGCGTGCGCGCTCGATCGCCTCCACGTGCCGCGTGCGCGCCGTGTAGGGTGTATCGGCGCCGGCCCCTTCCGGGCCGGCGAGGATCTCTGCTTCCAGCCGTTCGACGCCGGCCCCGGTCAGCGCGCTGACCGCCAGGTCTGCCTGGCCGTCGGCCGCCGAGTCCAGGGTCATATCGGCCTTGCTGCGCACGCAGGTAAGCCTGGCGCCAGGCCCGACCAGGGCGGCGACGCGGGCCCGCAGCGCGGGGTCGGCAGGTGCATCGGGGGCGCTCAGGAGCAATACGTGATCGGCGGCACGGAGGGCGTCCTCTGCGCGCCGCACGCCCTCGCTCTCGACGGGGTCCGACGTATCCCTCAGTCCGGCGGTATCGATCAGCTCGCATGCCCGGCCCGCGATTGTCGCACGCGTGCGCACGAGGTCGCGCGTCGTGCCCGGTTGCGGGGAAACGATCGCGTGGTCGTGGCGTGCCAGCCGGTTGAGCAGGCTCGACTTGCCCGCGTTCGGGGGCCCGGCGATCACGACCGCTACGCCGTCGCGCAGGGCGGCACCGGCCCGGGCCGCCATGAGCAGGCGGTTCGCCGCCGCGATGAGGGAGTCGACCTCCGGCACGGACGCGGATGATTCGACGTCCTCGTCTGGAAAGTCGATGCGCGCCTCGACCTGCACGCGCGCGAGCACGAGGTCGTCCACTAGCCGGCAGACGTCGCGTCCGAACTCTCCCTGCATCGCGGCCGCAGCCGCGCGAGCGGCGCGTTCGCTACCCGCGGCAATGAGATCGGCGACTGCTTCGGCCTGGGTCAGGTCGAAGCGGCCGTTGAGGAACCCGCGTTCGCTGAATTCCCCGGCGCGCGCGGGCCGTGCGCCCGCTGCCAGGGTTGCGCGGTAGACGAGGTCGAGCACGGTAGTGCCGCCGTGGCCGTGCAGTTCGGCGACGTCCTCGCCCGTGGCCGATGCGGGGGCGGGGAAGAACAGCACCAGCCCCTCGTCAAGCGCCGTTCCACCGGCGTCGCGAAAGGTCCGCAGGGCCGCCGTCCTGGGAGGCGGCAGACGACCCGCGACGGCTGTGGCGATGGCGGAGGCCGCAGGCCCCGAGACGCGCACTACGCCGATGGCGCCGCTACCGGCGGCCGTTGCGATGGCGGCAATGGTGTCGGGCCCGGGCAGGGCGGCGTCACGACCGGCCGCGCTGCTCATCGCGGCGGCCGTCCGTTCAGGCCTGGGCGCCGGATTCGATGCGCCGGGTGATTACCCATTGCTGGGCGATCGAGAGGATGTTGCTCACGACCCAGTACAGCACGAGCCCGGAGGGAAACCAAGCGAACATGACCGTGAAGACGAGCGGCAGGATCTGCATCACCTTCTGCTGGACGGGATCGAGGGGTGCGGGGTTCAGTTTCTGCTGCACGAACATCGTCACGCCCATGACGAGCGGCAGCACGAAATAGGGGTCGGCGGTTGACAGGTCTTTCAGCCACAGCACGAACGGCGCCTGGCGCAGCTCAACGCTCTCGAGCAGCACCCAGTACAGCGCGATGAAGACCGGGATCTGGATGAGGATCGGCAGACACCCGCTCAGCGGGTTGATCTTCTCCTCCTTGTACAACTCCATCATCGCCTGCTGCATCCGCTGGCGATCCTCGGCGTAGCGCTCGCGTATGGCCTGCAGACGCGGGGTCACGCGGCGCATCTTCGCCATCGAGCGGTAACCTACCGCGGATGGATAGAAGAACGCGGCCTTGACGAGGATCGTCAGGAGGATGATCGACCAGCCCCAGTTCTGCACTAGCGCGTGGATGCCCGTGAGTATGATGAAGAGCGGCTTGGCGAGGAACCACAGCGCTCCATAGTCGACACTGAGGTCCAGGCCGGGCGCCAGTCGCTCGAGGTCGTCCTGGATCTTCGGGCCGATATAGACCGTATAACCCGACGTCGCGGATCCGCCCGGGTCCAGATTCAGCGGCGGGCCGTAGAAACCCGCGGCGTATCGATCCTCGCCCAGGGCCTTCGAGTAGTAGGTGTATTCCTGCTGCGCCGGGGGCACGAGCGCCGTGACGAAGTAGTGCTGGATCATGCCGATCCAGCCAGCCGCCGCCGTGCGATCGACAGGATCCTCTGCAAGCTCGTCGAACTGCAGTTTCTCGAAGCGGTTCTCGGGCGTGGACAGGGCAACGCCTGTGAAGGTGTAGATCATGCCGCGCGAACTGTCCGGGGCACGTCGTTGGAGCTGGGCGTACTGGCGGGCGGCGAGCGGCGCAGCGCCTGCATTCGCGATCTCGACGCGCACCCCGACGGCGTAACTGCCGCGCGTGAACGTGAAGATCCTGCGGACCGACAGGCCGTCGGGGCCCTGCCAGGTCAGCGGTACTTCGAGCGTATCGGCGGCGGCGAGGTCGTAGGCCCCCTGCGTAGAGGCATAGAGCGCGCGGTGGTCAGGCAGGCGCGGATCTCCTATCAGGCCCCCCTGTATCACGAAGAACAGATCCTGGGAATCGTCGAGGAGCAGCAGCGGATGATCGGGCTCCTTGATGCTGACGGGATAGTCTGGCAGCGCCGCTCGCTCCAGCGTGGCACCGGCCTCGTCGATCGCGACCTCGAGCACGTCGGTACGGACGCGGATGCGCCGCCCCGAGGTCCCGGCATCGGCTGCAGCTACCACGGCTGCGTCCGGCGGCGCGGGCGGCAGCGCCGCATCCTGCGGCACGTCGGCGGGGGCGGCTACCTGATGCCCTGCGGGCGCGGCAAGCTGTGCCCCGGACCCGTAGTCGCGCTGCCACGCCTGCCATAGAAGCAGGAGCACGAATGACAGCGCGAAGACGAGAATCAGGCGGGTATTGTCCACCGAGGTTCAGGAGGGCGGCCGGGAAGGGCCGCAGATCATGGCGAGCGCCCGGACCTTTGTCGAGCGTTCCGATCCAGACCTTCCAGGCCCTTGTCCCACAACCGCGAGAGGGTGGCTCGCAGATCCTGCGGTGCGAGGTCGGAAACGCGCGTGTCGACGACGAAGACGACGAGATCCAGGCCCTGCAGGCGCACGGCATGCGTGCGAGCGCTTTCCCGAACGTGTCTCTTTATGCGGTTGCGCGCGGTGGCTAGAGGAACGCGCTTTTTTGCTACCCCGATACCCAGATGGATGTCCGGGCCGCTGCCTCGATGAAGCATGTGGACGCGAAATGGCCCGTTTCTCGCGGCGCAGCCGCGATCCATGATGAGTTGGAAACCGCCCGGTCCGCGGAGGGCCTTCACCGCCGGCCCCGCGGCCACTTCCGGAAGCTGCCGGTCAGACGGCGAGGCGCCGCCGACCCTTGGCACGACGGCGGGAGAGCACCTTGCGGCCGTCCTTGGTGCGCATGCGGCTGCGGAATCCGTGCGTGCGCTTGCGCTTGACGCGACTCGGTTGATACGTGCGTTTCATGACGGCTCTGGTTCCGGGCTGATGGCGCGGCGCGCCAAAAAAAGGCGTGCAAGATTACGGGTTTGTGCAGGCGAATGTCAACGTCCCCGGTAGTCGGGACGTTGTGGATAACCTCGGCGCGGCAGGTATACACTGCGCGGCCTGTCAGGGGACGTCGGCGCCGTCACAAGGGGAGCAGGACTGTGGGATCCGCGGTGTGGCGTCGCTGTCTGGAGAGGCTCGAGAGCGAGCTCACTCCGCAGCAATTCAACACCTGGATACGCCCACTGCATGCGCGGGAGGACTCCACGGCCGTGGAACTTCTGGCGCCGAACCGGTTTGTTCGCGACTGGATACGCGAGCGCCATCTCAATCGAATCACCGATCTGCTCCGCGATCTGAGCGGCGACGCCGGGCTCAAGGTGTCGGTGGCGATAGGAAGCACGCCGGCGTTGCGTGCCGTAGAGACAGCCCGACGCGACGACGGCGCCGTTACCAGTACACCTGGACCCCGGCATGCCAGTGGCCTGAAAGCCGAGTTCACGTTCGAGAGCTTCGTCGAAGGCAAGTCGAACCAGCTTGCCAGGGCGGCGTCCATGCAGGTTGCGGGCAACCCCGGCAAGGCCTACAACCCCCTCTTCATCTGTGGGGGCGTCGGCCTGGGCAAGACTCACCTGATGCACGCGGTCGGTAATCTGATCGCGGGCCAGAGGCCCAACGCCAAGGTCGTATATCTCCATTCCGAGCGCTTCGTCGCCGACATGGTGAAGGCGCTGCAGCATAATGTGATCAATGACTTCAAGCGGTTTTACCGTTCCGTCGACGCCCTGCTGATCGACGACATCCAGTTCTTCGCGAACAAGGAGCGCTCACAGGAGGAGTTCTTCCATACGTTCAACGCGCTGCTCGAGGGACAACAGCAGATCGTCCTTACCTGCGACCGCTATCCTCGCGAAGTGACGGGAGTGGAGGAGCGGCTCAAGTCGCGTTTCGGCTGGGGACTGACGGTAGCCATAGAGCCTCCGGAACTCGAGACGCGCGTTGCGATCTTGATGAGCAAAGCCTCGGCCGCCCACGTGCAGCTTCCCGACGAGGTTGCATTCTTCATCGGCAAACGGTTCCGCTCGAATGTACGAGAGCTGGAGGGCGCTCTGCATCGGGTGCTGGCGAGCGCGCATTTCACCGGTCGTCCGATTACGCTGGAGTTCGCGAAGGATGCATTGAAGGATCTGCTCGCTCTGCAGGACAAACTCATTACCGTCGAGAACATCCAGAAAACGGTCGCCGAGTACTACAAGATCCGCGTGTCGGACCTGCTGTCGAAGCGCCGCAGCCGCTCCGTCGCCCGGCCGCGGCAGATCGCCATGGCACTCGCAAAGGAATTGACCAATCACAGCCTCCCGGAAATCGGCGATGGCTTCGGTGGACGGGACCATACGACCGTTCTGCACGCTTGCAGGAAGATCGCCGATCTTCGACGCAGTGACGCGAAGATAAACGAAGATTACAACAACTTGTTGAGAACTCTCTCAAGCTGAGCTTCAACCCTGTGGATAACCATGGTTCAGCGGCGAACGCGGAAAGAGTCCGGAATTTGTCCACAGGCAATACCAGTGACCAACCCGAACGGTACGCCTGGTTTCGCACAACTAAATACAAGCTTGAATCAAGCGGTTAAGCTAGTTAGAAGCGAAGAGGGGATGGGCTAGTAACAATGACGATAAAGCTTTCTCTCAAGAGAGATGATCTATTACCGGTCCTGCAATCGGTGCATAACGTCGTGGAAAGACGGCAGAGTCTCCCCATCCTAGCCAACCTTCT
>CAYOJP010000015.1:6146-11412 GCA_964404305.1 uncultured Gammaproteobacteria bacterium | reverse complement strand
ATCGGCGAGTTTGCTCCGGCGCTGACGGTCAGCGTGGACGGCGCGACGCTGAAGGAACTAATCAACCTCACGCAGTTCGCGATGGCACACAATGACGTGCGCTATTACCTGAACGGTCTGCTGCTCGAATTTGGAAGTGAATTGCTGCGTTCGGTCGCTACCGACGGCCATCGGCTGGCACTGGCCGAAGCGCCGCTGCAAACAAGGGTGGAGATGCAGCGACAGGTCATCGTGCCGCGCAAGGGAGTGCAGGAACTGCTGCGGCTGGTGGAGGGCAACCCGGGTGTCGTAGAACTCCACATCAGCGACAACCACCTGCAGGCCCGGACGGCCTCGCAGCGCCTGACGACGAAGCTCATAGACGGAAAGTACCCGGATTACGAGCGCGTGCTCCCCAAGGCCGGCGAGAAAGTGGTCGTTGCGGAGCGGGAGAGCCTGCGGCAGGGACTGACGAGAACAGCAATTCTGTCCAACGAAAAGTTCCGGGGCGTCCGCCTTGCTCTCAAGGAGAAGGCCCTGACCGCATCGGCGCACAATCCTGAGCAGGAAGAAGCCGAGGAGCTCATGGAGGTGGATTACAGCGGGGCCGAGCTGGAGATAGGGTTCAATGCCACGTACCTCCTAGATGTCCTGAATACCGTGCGGTCGGAGCAGATCCGGCTCGAGTTTTCGGATGCGAACAGCAGCTGCCTCATCACCCCAATGGCAGAGGCCACGGCCAAGTACGTCGTGATGCCTATGCGGCTCTGAGAAGCAGATGCGGCTGGGCCGGGTCGAGATCCGGGGTGTCCGGGTCATCGACCACGCCGTGGTCGAGGCCGTCGCCGGCATCAACCTCCTTCAGGGAGCGAATGCCAGCGGCAAGACCAGCTTCCTGGAAGCGCTGTACCTCTGCTCGACTGGCCGTTCCTTCCGTACCCACCGCCTGCTGGATGTCGTCTCGACGAGCACCGGCCAGCTCCTTGTCGACTCGACCGCCAGGGGAGAAGGCAGGGGCGGGACTCGCCTCCTGATTGCACGATCCCACCGTAGCGCCAAGCTCGAAATAGACGGCAAGGCCGTCGCAGGGACCGCCCAGCTTGCGCGGGCCCTGCCGATGCTTGTTATCACGCCGATGTCGAACTCCCTGCTTGAGGGGCCTCCCAAGGACAGGCGTCGCCTGCTGGACTGGAGCCTGTTCCACGTGGAACGAAACTACCTGGATACCTGGCGGCTGTACCACCGGGCGCTGAGGCACCGGAACCTGCTGCTTCAGGGGCGGGGCGATGGCCGATCACTGGATGCTTGGGAAGCGGAAATTGGCAGGTATGGTGATGATATTCACCGGCGGCGCCAGGCTGCCGCTGCAGGGCTATCCGATTACTTTGTCACCGAGGCGCAGGCATGCGGATTGGGCCATCCCAGCTTGGAATATGCACCGGGCTGGGAATCCGACTCGCCTTTGCGCGAAGTGCTGGCTGCGAACCGGGAGGGTGATGCTGCAGCGGGCTATGCTCGCTTTGGACCCCATCGCGCTGACCTGCTCGTCATGGCGGGCTCGACTCCCGCAGCTCGCGTCTGGTCACGGGGCCAGAGCAAGGTTGGCATTTCCTGTCTCGTGCTGTCGCAGGCCGACTGGATTGAGCAAGCGAGTGGTGAGGCGCCAATATTGCTGTTCGACGATTTCGGCGCGGAACTCGATCAACGCCATCGCGAAGTTCTGGGGAGATTGGTAACCGCCAGAGCCGGGCAGACCTTCGTGACGGTGACCGAACCCGTCCAGGCCGCCTTCCAGGATGCCCATGTCGCACAGTTCCACGTGGAACAGGGACGGATACAAATGATCGTATAATTATTGCTTTCCTAACTTGGTTTCCAAGGATGACCGAGGCCCCTCGCTACGATTCCTCGAACATCAAGGTTCTGAGGGGACTGGACGCGGTCCGCAAGCGTCCGGGGATGTACATAGGCGACACGGAGGACGGGACCGGACTTCACCACATGGTCTTCGAAGTCGTCGACAACTGCGTCGACGAGGCGTTGGCGGGCTACTGCACCGACATTCGGGTCCGGATCCACACCGAGGAAGCCATCACTGTCACGGACAACGGCCGTGGCATCCCGGTCGATCACCACGAAGAAGAGGGGCGCTCCGCGGCGGAGGTCATCATGACTACGCTGCACTCGGGCGGGAAGTTCGACGACAACTCCTACAAAGTATCCGGCGGACTGCACGGGGTCGGCGTGTCGGTGGTCAACGCGCTGTCGCAGTACCTACGGTTGACGATCCGGCGTGACGGTTATCTGTGGGAGCAGGAGTTCAGGGAAGGCAATCCTGTTGCGGACTTGCGCCAGGTCGCGCCTTCGGACCAGAAAGGCACGGAGATCTACTTCCAGCCGAGCCCGGAAACCTTCAGGAACATCACCTTCCACTACGACATTCTGGCGCGGCGCCTGCGAGAATTGTCGTTCCTCAATTCGGGCATCCGGATAGAACTGAGCGATGACCGCACAGGCAAGCACGACCTGTTCGAATACAAGGGCGGCATTGCAGCGTTCGTCCGGCACCTGAACAGCACCAAGACCCCCATCCATGAGTCAGTGATCACAACCAAGGCTCAGAGGGACGGCGTCGAGGTAGAGGTGGCCATGCAGTGGAACGATGCCTACCAGGAGAGCACGTTCTGCTTCACTAATAACATTCCGCAGCGTGACGGTGGGACGCACCTTATGGGCTTCCGTGCAGCCCTGACGCGCGCGATTCAAAAATACATGGAAAAAGAAGGACTTGCAGCGCGAGCCAAGGTCGATGTCGCCGGCGATGACGTGCGCGAGGGACTCACGGCCGTACTGTCGGTGAAGGTGCGCGATCCGAAATTCTCGTCCCAGACCAAAGACAAGCTCGTTTCGAGCGAGGTCAAGCCGGCAGTCGAGGCAGTGGTTCACGACATGATCCAGGATTTCCTGCTCGAGCGCCCCGGCGAAGCGCGGACGATTGTCGAGAAGGTCGTCGATGCGGCGCGTGCGCGTGAAGCGGCGCGCAAAGCGCGTGAACTGACGCGTCGCAAGACCGCACTCGATATCGCCGGACTGCCGGGCAAGCTCGCCGACTGCCAGGAGAAGGATCCGCGCAATTCGGAACTCTTCATCGTCGAAGGCGATTCCGCAGGCGGCTCGGCCAAGCAGGGGCGCGATCGCCGGTTCCAGGCGGTGCTCCCGCTGAAAGGCAAGATCCTGAACGTGGAGAAGGCGCGCTACGACAAGATGCTCTCATCGGCCGAGATCGGCACGCTGATAACCGCGCTCGGTTGCGGCATAGGGCACGACGAGTTCGATCCGGACAAGTTGCGCTACCACCGCATCATCCTCATGACCGATGCGGACGTGGACGGTTCGCACATCCGCACGCTGCTGCTGACGTTTCTGTACCGGCAGATGAGTCCGCTGGTGGAGCGGGGCCATATCTATATCGCGCAGCCGCCGCTGTACAAGCTCAAGCGTGGCAAGCAGGAGCGCTACGTAAAGGACGATCGCGCCCTGGAGGAATTCCTGCTCGAGATCGGCTTGGCCGACGCGACGCTGCGCGAATCGGCCGACGCGCCGGCCCTCGCTGCGGACGCGCTCGCACGTCTGGGTCAGGACTACCTCCAGCAGCACCAGCTGCTGGAGCGAATGTCACAGCGCTACGATCGCGTCGTCCTCGACGCGATGCGGCTCGTGGATCGCATCACCGTCGCCGATACCCTAGATGCCCAGCGTCTTGGCGCCTGGACCGAGACGCTAGCGGTGCGGTTACGTGCGGCGGCAGACGCCACGCATACCTACTCGGCCGGCATAGAAGCGGTCACGGGAACCGACGGCTACCGTGTTCGAATAGTGGTCACCGAGCACGGTCTCGACACGATCACTACGCTGGAACGGGACTTCTTCGGGTCCTCCGAGTATCGCCGGCTCGTCGAACTGAGCCGCACGCTCGACACCCGGTGGGGCCGCGACGCGGTGCTCACCATCGGCGAGGACGCGCGACCGATCGTTTCGCTGCGCGATGCTTTCGACCTCGTCATGAAGGCGGCGCGCAAAGGTCTCACGCTGCAGCGCTACAAGGGGCTGGGCGAGATGAATCCCGAACAGCTCTGGGAAACAACGATGGACACCGAGACGCGCCATCTGCTGCGCGTGCAGATCGAGGATGTCGTCGGGGCGGATCAGATCTTTTCCACGCTCATGGGCGATCAGGTCGAACCGCGGCGCGACTTCATCGAGCGGCACGCCCTCTCGGTGACCAACCTCGACACCTGAACATGCGCCTCAAGGGGGCGCCGGCGTTCTCGCGCAGACCCACGCCTCGATGTCGGCGGCGCCGGCCTGACGCAGGGTGCGTGCCAGTTCCCAGATCGTGGCGCCCGTCGTCAGGACATCGTCGATGAGTGCGATTCGGACCCCGGAGAGCGCGTACGACACCCTGAAACCGCCCCGTACGTTGCGCCGCCGGGTAATGGCATCGAGTCCGGCCTGGGGAGTGTTGTGCACGCTCCGCGTCACGACGTAGTCCGACACCGGCAGATCGAGCAGCCTGCCGATCCCCCGAGCGAGCACCGACGCCTGGTTGTACCCGCGCTCGCGGAGCCGCGCCGGATGCAACGGCACCGGGACGAGCAGGTCAGGTCGGGGCCTGGTGCGGGCGGCCTCGCAGACCAGTGCACTCAGCGGCCGGGCAAGCTCGAGGCCCACCCGGAATTTCAGCGCACCGATCAGCCGATCGACGGGAAATCCGTAGACGAGGGGTGCCACCACGCCGGCCACGGGCGGAGGATCCTGCAGACAGCCGCCGCACAGGCCAGGTCTGGCGAGGGGCAGCGCACAGCTGTCGCACGCCGCGTCCGGCCGCGGAAGGTCGGCCAGACAGCCGGGACACAAGCCGGAGCCCGCATCGAGGCGCTGGCCGCACAGGCTGCAACTGGTGGGGAGCATGCGTCCTTGCTTCTCCCGAAACATTCCGTCAACCTGAAAACACCTTGCGCGGTTTACAGTCGTCGCGCCTACATGACCAGGATTTCGTATCCGTGAACGTCTTACCGCCCGTCATTGACAGTGGCCTTGTTGCCACCACCCGCGCCGAGCCGGCCGCAGCCTTGAGGCACGACTGGACGATCGCCGAGGCCGAGCATCTGCTCGCCACTCCGCTCACGGACCTGCTGTTAGCGGCCCAGACAGTGCACCGGCAACACTTCAAGGCCAACGCGATTCAGCTTAGCACGCTGCTCAACATCAAGACCGGCGGCTGCCC
>CAYOJP010000015.1:0-6046 GCA_964404305.1 uncultured Gammaproteobacteria bacterium | reverse complement strand
AGGCCAACGCGATTCAGCTTAGCACGCTGCTCAACATCAAGACCGGCGGCTGCCCGGAGGATTGCAAGTACTGTCCTCAGAGCGCGCGGTACGACACCGGGCTGGAGTCGGGCGCCCTGCTCGAAACCGAGGAAGTGCTCGCCGCCGCGCGGGCTGCGCAGGCAGCCGGCGCAACACGCTTCTGCATGGGCGCGGCGTGGCGGTCGCCACGGGAACGTGACCTCGATCGCGTCGCCGACTTGGTCGAGCAGGTGAAAGGGCTCGGCCTGGAAGCCTGCGTCACGCTCGGAATGCTGACCGCCAGCCAGGCACAACGGCTAAAGACCGCGGGCCTCGACTATTACAACCACAACCTCGATACGTCCCCGGAGTTCTACGGCGAGATCATCACCACCCGCACCTACGATGACCGTCTGGCGACACTCGCGCGAGTGCGCGAAGCGGGCATAAACGTGTGCTGCGGTGGCATCGTGGGCATGGGCGAGACGCGCCGTGACCGTGCCAGCCTGCTCGTCGAACTCGCCAACCTGCCGCGCCATCCCGAGAGTGTGCCGGTAAACATGCTCGTGCGGGTCGAAGGCACGCCGCTCGCCGACGCCGCCCCGCCCGAGCCGTTCGCCCTGGTGCGCACGATCGCCGTCGCGCGTTTGCTGATGCCAGCATCCTACGTCCGGCTCTCGGCCGGGCGCAGCGCGTTGAGCGCCGCCGAGCAGGCCCTGTGCTTCATGGCCGGCGCGAACTCCCTCTTCTACGGCGAGCGGCTCCTCACCACGGGCAACCCCGCAGCCGACGCCGACCGCGCCCTGTTTGACGCGATCGGATTGCACGCCGAGTCCGCCGGACCATGAGCTTGGCGCCCGACAGGGCGCCGTCGGGGATGTCCGCCCTTGCGCGCCGACTGGACCTCGCCGAGGCGGCCCGGGTCGCCTCCGGCCGCGAGCGAACGCGGCGCGTGCGCAGCGGACCGACCGCCGCGACGATCGTCGACGGTCGCGCGGTCGTCAGCTTCTGCAGCAACGACTACCTGGGCCTCGCGTCCGATCCGCAACTCGCCGAGGCTGCTGCCCGCTGCATGGCCCGCCTGGGCACGGGCTCCGGTGCTTCAGCCCTGGTTGCCGGCTACACCGACGCGCACGCCGAACTCGAACACGCACTCGCCCGCCTTGCCCGCCGCGCGGCGGCGCTCGTCTTCCCGTCCGGGTATCACGCCAACCTCGGATTGCTCGGCGCCCTCGCCCGGCGCGGTGACACCTGTTACGCGGATCGTCTCTGCCACGCTTCGCTGGTCGACGGCATCCTGCTCGCTCGCAGCCACCTGCGGCGGTACCGGCACGCCGATGCGGACAGCCTGGCGACCCTGCTCGAAGCGCACCGCGACGGGCTGCCGTTCGTGGTGACCGATGCGGTGTTCAGCATGGATGGCGACCTCGCGCCTCTTGGTCGCATAGCCGCACTCGCCGCCCGCCAAGGCGCCGTTCCGATCGTGGATGACGCGCATGGTGTCGGCGTGCTCGGTGACACCGGGGGCGGCACGTCCGAGGCCCTCGGACTCGACGAGTCCGCGCTGCCCCTGCTCGTGGGCACTCTGGGCAAGGCGTTCGGCGCCGCTGGTGCCTTCGTGGCGGGTCCGGCGGCCGTCATCGAGGCCTTGCGCCAGCACGCACGCACGTATGCATTCACGACCGCCCTGCCTCCGCCGATGGCCGCAGCCGCGTCGGCCGCCATCGGGCACCCGGAGGCCGCCGCACGCCGTGCCCGGGTGCACGCGCTGACCGAACGGTTCCGGCGGGCGGTAGCCGCCGCCGGCGTGCCCGCGCTGCCGTCGCTCACCCCGATTCAGCCGATCCCGATTGGCGACTCGGCACGGGCAGCCCACCTCAGCGAGCGCCTGTTCGAACGCGGCTTCCACTGCGCGGCCATCCGGCCGCCGACGGTGCCCGAGGGCACCGCCCGCCTGCGCGTGACGCTCACCGCCGCGCACCGGGAGGACGAGGTCGACGGCCTCGTCGCTGCGCTCGCCGCCATAATCTGACTGCCACCATGGGCGACGTCGATCCCCACGCCCCCGACAAGCGCCGCGTCGCCCGCGCCTTCGGCGCGGCCGCGCCCAGCTACGACGCCCACGCCGTCCTGCAACGCCTCGTCGCCGGGCGGTTGCTCGAACGGCTCGAGCTGTTCCGTCTCGATCCGGCGCGTAT
This sequence comes from uncultured Gammaproteobacteria bacterium, assembly GCA_964404305.1. Taxonomy (GTDB): domain Bacteria; phylum Pseudomonadota; class Gammaproteobacteria; order JADZEE01; family JADZEE01; genus CAYOJP01. Next base: position 3,848 of record CAYOJP010000015.1, on the reverse strand, counting down.
CCTGGATGCGGGCGCCGGCACGGGCTTCGCCGCAAGGGCGCTGGAGCGTCGCTACCGGCGGGCGCGCGTCCTGCTCGCGGACCTCGCGGTGCCTATGCTCGCGCTCGCCCGAACGGCCCGACCGTTCCTGTCCAGGCAGCGCTACGCGTGCGCCGACAGCGAGCGTCTGCCGCTGCGTGATGGCTGGGCCGATTTCGTCTTCAGCAGCCTGATGCTGCAGTGGAGCCCGGACCCCGACCGGGTGTTCTCCGAGTGGCGCCGGGTGCTCGCGCCCGGCGGGCTGCTGCTGTTCTCCACCCTCGGTCCGGACACCCTGCGCGAGTTGCGGGCGGCGTGGCAGGCGGTCGATCAGCGGCCCCACGCCAGTGCTTTCATGGACATGCATGATCTCGGCGACGGCCTCATCCGGCGCGGTTTCTCCGGACCGGTGCTGGACGTCGAGCACCTCACCCTCACGTACTCCGACGTGGCGGGCGTGCTGGCCGATCTGAAGGGTCTCGGCGCGACCAACGCCGCCAGCGGCCGCCCCCGCGCCCTCACCGGCAAGCGCGCCTGGTCTGCATTCGTCGCGGCCTACGAGGCCCGGCGGATCGACGGCCGCCTCCCGCTGACGTTCGAGGTCGTCTACGGCCATGCCTGGGCGCCGGACGCCGGGGCCAGGCCGCAGGACGGCAGCACGGTGACCGCATCGCCAATCCGCGTCCACCGTCGGCCCCGCTGACCGGTATGCGCGGCATATTCGTCACCGGCACCGACACCGGCGTCGGCAAGACCGTCGTGGCCACGGCCTTGCTGCGGGCATTGCGTGCCGCCGGGCTGGCAGTCGCGCCGATGAAGCCGGTCGCCACCGGTGCGCGGTCGACCCCGGCCGGTCTGCGCAACGACGATGCCGAGGCCTTGATCGAGGCCGCCGGCGCCGGCTTCGCATACGCGACGGTGAATCCGAGCGTCTTCGCCGACGCCACGGCCCCGCACCTGGCGGCGCGGCGCGCCGGTGTCACGATCGCCATCCCGCCTCTGCTGCGCGCCGCCACCGAACTCGCCGCCGGTGGTCGCGTGCTCGTCGTCGAGGGCGCCGGCGGCTGGCGGGTGCCCCTCGAGCGCGACACGTCGATGGCGACGCTCGCGGTCGCGCTCGATCTTCCGGTGCTGCTGGTCGTAGGCGTGCGCCTCGGCTGCATCAACCACGCGCTGCTGACCGGGGAAGCCATCCGTCGTGACGGATGCCGGCTGGCGGGCTGGATCGCCAACATCATCGATCCGGACTTCGCCGACGCCCAGGGCGCGATCGGCGCGATCGCTGACCGGCTGGGCCAACCCGCGCTCGCGCAACTGGGCTGGAGCGTTGCACAGGACGACCTCGCAATCGCGCTGCAACTGTCCGAAACAAGCCGGGTTTTGGTTGCATCGCAGGGGTGGTTGCGCTAGCATCCGGCCGCTTTCAGGGTTGCCTGCAAGGGCGGCCGCCGCCAGCAAACCTGGTCGTTCGAACGGCGGAAACCGGGGTGGTTACTGAAGACGAACGTCGGTCGGGGCTGGCCGAGTTCCGATACGTAATCCGGCCGAACTGCGCGCTGTCGTGCGCGCAGGCGGTTGCTGTCTTCTGCGCCTGCGTCGTCTCGACGCTCGCAGCCGGCCTCGTTTTCCTCACCCTCGGCGCCCCGCTCGTGCTGCCGTTCTACGGCCTCGAGATGGCAGTGCTCGGCGCGGCACTCTACGCAAGCATGCTCAGCGGCAGCCGCCAGGAGGTCGTCGTCATCGGCCCGGACGTGGTTACCGTCGAGCAGGGCAGGCGGCGTCCGGTCCGACGGCATGAGTTTCACCGTCTCTGGGCGCAGGTGGTGCTGCAGGGGCCGTCGCGGGGGCGCGGCCGCCTGGCGCTGCGCTCGCATGGACGCGAGGTCGAGATAGGCGCGTTCCTGACCGAGGACGAGCGGATCGCCCTGGGTCGGGAACTGGCGCTGCGGGTGCCGCTGCGAGGCGGATCCGCGCCGGTGGGGGTGCAGCCGCAGGTAGGCGGGTGCGAGACGGTGAATAACGACTAGTGACGCGAGGAGCGTTCGGAACGATGCGTACTTCCTGGAAATCCGCGCTCGCCGGGGCCGCCATGGCGGTTCTGGCCACGCCGGCCGCGCAGGCGGTCAGCGAGTCGAAGTACAACATGACTCGCGGCGTAACCGAGGTATCGAACGAGGTTCACGACATCCACATGCTGATCCTGTGGATCTGCATCGTCGCGAGCGTGGTCGTCTATGGCGTGATGTTCTACGCGATCTTCAAGTTCCGGAAGTCGAAGGGCGCCGTTGCCGCCAATTTCCACGAGAACACCACGCTCGAGGTGCTGTGGACCCTGGTGCCGGCGCTCATTCTCGTCGCGATGGCGGTGCCGGCCACGCAGACAATGATCCGCATGTACGACACCTCCGATGCCGAGATGACCATCAAGGTCACCGGCCATCAGTGGAAGTGGGAGTACGAGTACCTGGACGAGGGCGTGCGCTTCTTCAGCAACCTCGCCACGCCCCAGGAGCAGATCTACAAGGACGGGTCCAAGGACGAGAACTACCTTCTCGAGGTCGACAACCCGCTGGTGCTGCCGGTCGGCAGGAAGGTGCGCTTCGTCATCACGGCGAACGACGTGCTGCATGCCTGGTGGGTCCCCGCCCTCGGCTGGAAGCAGGACGCCATCCCGGGTTACATCAACGAGAACTGGACGCGGATCGACCAGCCGGGCACCTACCGCGGCCAGTGCGCAGAGCTGTGCGGCCGCAACCACGGCTTCATGCCGGTGGTCGTGGAGGCCGTCGCCGAGGCGGACTACAGGACCTGGATCGACGGCAAGAAGGCCGAGGCCGCGGCCGCCGCCGACGCCGCCGGCAAGACCCTCTCCAAGGACGAGCTCATGGCGGCTGGCGAGAAGGTCTACGGCACCGTCTGCGCCGCCTGCCACCAGGCGAACGGCCAGGGCGTCCCGGGCGTGTTCAAGGCGCTGGCCGGCAGCCCGATCGCCAAGGGCCCGGTGGCCGACCACATCGACATCGTCCTGAACGGCAAGGCCGGCACCGCGATGCAGGCATTCGGCGGGCAGTTGTCCGACGCCGACCTCGCCGCCGTGATCACCTACGAGCGCAACGCCTGGGGCAACGACACCGGCGACGTCGTGCAGGCTGCCGACGTGAAGGCCGCCCGCTGAGCGGCGGGCCCTCAATCCGATACCGCATTCGAAGGAGCACACACGCATGAGCGCAGCCAGCCACGCCGACGCGCATCACGATCATCACCCGACGGGCCTGACGCGTTGGTTGTTCTCGACCAACCACAAGGACATCGGGACGATGTACCTCATCTTCTCGGCCACGATGTTCCTCATCGGCGGCTCGATGGCGATGACGTTCCGGGCCGAGCTCCTTGAGCCGGGGATGCAGATCCTCGATCCGCTGACGTTCAACCAGCTGGTCACGCTGCACGGCCTCATCATGGTGTTCGGCGCGGTGATGCCGGCCTTCGCGGGCCTGGCCAACTGGCTCATCCCGATGATGATCGGGTCGCCCGACATGGCGCTGCCGCGCGTCAACAACTGGGGTTTCTGGGTCCTGCCCTTTGCGGCCATGCTCCTCGTGCTGTCGCTGTTCGTGCCCGGCACGCCGGAGTCCGGCTGGACGTTATACCCGCCGCTGTCGATCGTCGGCAGCTCGGGCAAACCGGAGCTGGGCGGCGACCTGCTCATCTTCTCGGTGCACCTGCTGGGCCTGTCCTCGATCGTCGGCTCGATCAACATCATCGTCACGATCCTGAACATGCGCGCGCCAGGCATGACGCTGATGAAGATGCCGCTGTTCGTCTGGACC
>CAYOJP010000014.1:0-28822 GCA_964404305.1 uncultured Gammaproteobacteria bacterium | reverse complement strand
CAAAAAAAAGGGCTGCCGAAGCAGCCCGAAGCGCTGGTGACAGACATCGTTGTCGGATGGCGACCCCCCGGCCGCTCTCAGGCACCCTCTGCCGAGGCAAGCAGGCTGCGCCCCTTGCGAGTGACGTAACCTTCCTCGCTCACGAAGCCCATGTTCACGGCAAGGTCGAGCAGCGTGCGCGGGAGATCCCGAGGCAGGTAAACCACGCCGTCGCCGTAGCGGTTCGCGAGCAGTCGCGCGATTTCCCGCACCGTGGCCGCATCCCGCGGCTCTCTGAAGGTCCCCACTCCCCCGAAATTCATTGTCTTGCCTATTTATCGAACAGATTTATAGGGTAACCTATCATAACTCGATATTAAGTCAAATATATATCATATCTTATTGTTTAATACTTATTTTAAATGTGGCGCAGCGCGCCAGCCCCGCCGGATCCCGCCACCCCGGGGATTGGTCAGTCGGACAGGTGGGGGCGGGCGAGGTACTCGGCGGTGCGCATCTCGATGAGCCTGCTGGCAGTGCGGGCGTAGGGCGCGCGCAACCGCTCGCCGCGGTACAGGACGGGCGGTTCGGCCGCTGCGCTGACGACCAGGTTCACGTTGCGGTCGTACAGTTCATCGACGAGGTGTATGAACCGCCGGGCCCGGTCGTCCGACTGGGCATCGAGCAACGGCACGTTCGCGAGCAGCACGGTGTGATGACAGCGCGCGAGCTCTATGTAGTCGCGGGTGCCGCGGGGGCCGTCGCACAACTGGTCGAAATCGAGCCAGACCACGCCATCGGCGGCACGGCGCGCGGGCACCGGGCGGCCGTCGAGATCGATGACCACGTCGGCGCGGCCGGGCTCCGGCGCGATTGCTGCGAACGCCTCGGCCAGCGCCGCATCCGCGGCGGGGCCGGGCGGCACGAGGTAGATCGCGGCCCGTTCGAGCGCACGCAGACGGTAGTCGATGCCGCCATCGACGTTGACGATTTCGGTGTGCGCCTCCAGCGCCGCGATCGCGGGCAGGAAGCGCTCACGCTGCAGCCCGTTCCAGTACAGGCGCCGGGGCTCCTCGTTCGAGGTCGTGACCAGCACGACCCCGCGGGAGAACAGCGCCTGCAGCAGGTTGCCCAGCAACATCGCATCGGTGATGTCGCCGACGTGGAACTCGTCCAGGCACAGCACCCGCAGGCGTCGCGACCAGTCGGCGGCGATGCGTGCGAGCGGATCGCGCTCGTCGCGCAGGTCCCTCAGCGCGGCATGGACCGACTGCATGAAGCGGTGGAAGTGGATCCGTTGCCGGCCCTCTTCCGGCAGGCAGTCGTGGAAGAGGTCCACGAGGAAGGTCTTGCCGCGTCCCACCCCGCCCCACAGGTAGACGCCGCGCGGAGGGGCCGGCGCCTGCCGGAGCAGCCGGCTCCACCAGGGAACCGTTCTGGTAGCATGGCCTGCGATTTCCCGATGCAGGCGCTCGAGGTGCTCGATCGCGCGCCGCTGCGCCGGATCGGGCAGGAATGCCGCTCTCGCGAGTTCCAGCTCGTAGCGCGCAAGCGGCGTGCGGAGTGCCGCCGAGTCGCGCGTTTCGGCTTCGGACGGACCGCTCACGGGCTGGCGATCTTAACAGCATCGACATCCACATGGCGCAGATCAGGCAGGTGCAGGTGTCGTTCGTTCCCGTCGAGGATCGACTCCTCATGCGCCTCGCCTCGGCGACCGGCGAGGAGTTCCGCTTCTGGATCACGCGCCGCTATCTGCGGCTGCTCTGGCCGCTGCTCGAACGGCTGCTCGCTTCCGACCCGGCCGTCAGTGCGCAGGCCAGCGACGCGGCGCGTCACGCGATGCTCTCCTTCCGGCAGGAGCAGGCCCTCGCGCGGGCCGACTTCTCGCAGGAATTCACCCGCGGCACGACCGCGCTACCCCTGGGTGAATCGCCCGTCCTGCTCGCCCGCGCGCAGGCGCGACCACAGCCAACCGGGGGCTGCGTGCTGAGCCTGCACCCCGAGCGTGGCACCGGTGTGGAGCTGGCGCTCGGCGCCGAGCTGCTGCACTCCATCAACCGCCTGCTGGCCGAGGCGGTCGGCCGCGCGCAGTGGGACATCGCGCCCGCGGCCGGCCGTGGCGAGCCGGCGGGCGGGATCGCGGACCGGACGATCAACTGACCGCCGCGACTCGCGGCGCCGCCGGCATGAGCGTCTCCATCCGCTGGAAGCTGCTGCTCCTGCTCTGGGTCATCACCCTGGTGCCGGTCGCGCTGCTCGTCTGGCTCGACTACCGCACTACCATGCGGCTCGCGACCGATCTGGCGCTCGCCAATCGCGAACGCATGGTCGCAACGGCACGCGAGGAGCTCGACAAGTTCGCCGACGCGCAGGCCCGCGCCATCGCCATCGACCGTACGGTGCTCGAGCTGGTGCTGCGCCGGCAGGCTCGGGAGATCGGGTACCTCCTCGCGACCCCGGTGTCGGGCGCGACGCGCATCACATGGGCGGCCGACTTCGACGATCCCGCCCGGGCACCACCGACCGTCACCGCGAGCAGCCGCTACCATCGCTACGATCCGGCGGGCAAGCGCTCGCCGCTGCCGGTCTCGCTGGAGGAACCGGTGTTCCGCCTGGCGCCGGGCGTCGACACCGCCGCAGTCGCCGCCGACATCGAACGGCTCGCCGCGCTCACGCCGTTCTACCGCGAGGTTTTCTCGCGGCACTCCAACCGCGTGCACTGGCTCTTCACGAGCCTGGCGAACGGCGTGCACACCAGCTACCCGGGACACGGGGGCTATCCGCCCGATTTCGAGCCGCGGGAGCGCGCGTGGTATCGCGCCGCGCGCGCCGAACGCGGTCTCGTCTGGACCGGTCCGGCCATCGACGCCACCACCCGGCAGGTCACTGTCACGGTCTCGATGCCCGTGTACGGCCCCGGCGGAACATTCGCCGGGGTCACTGCTCTCGACGCCCCGGTCGTGCAGATGCTGCGCGAGTACGGCCTGCCCGCGAAATGGTCCGGCGATGGCCGGGTGCTGCTGGTCACCCCGACGCCCGAGGGCCGGCTCTCGGTCATCGCCAAGCAGGGCTACGCCGAAACCGGCGGCGACTGGCAGGCGATGCTGCAGGCCGAGTTCGTACCGCCGACCCCGGGGCTCGCGGACATCGTCGGCGACATGCAGGCCGGCCGCGGCGGCCTGCGGCAGGTCACGCACGGCGGCGCCGAGCAGTTGTGGGCCTATCGCAGCCTCGACGGACGCGCGTGGCTGATGTACTGGCTGCGTGCCGACGCCGTGGCGCGGGAAGCCGACGCGGTCCGCGACCTGACGCTGGCGAGCTTCGCCAGGCACATGCGCAGCACGGTTCCGCTCGTCCTGCTGATCGCGCTCGGAACAGCCGTCGTCGCCTACATCAGTGCCCGGGCTGTCACCGAGCCGTTGCAGACGCTCGCCCGTGCCGCGGACGCCATAGCGGACGGCAATTTCCGCGCCCGCGCGGCCCTGCGTACCGGAGACGAGTTCGAGGCGGTCGGCCGTGCGTTCGACGCGATGGTGCCCAAGCTCGAGGAACGCGCGCGCCTGCTCGAGTCGCTGGCACTCGCCCGCGAGGTTCAGCAGCGACTGCTGCCGCACGAAGCACCGCGAGTCCGGGGCCTGGACCTGCACGGGACGAGCCGCTACTGCGACGAGACGGGCGGGGATTACTACGACTTCATCGATCTCGCCAGCCTGCAGCCCGGCATGATCGGCTTCGCGATCGGCGACGTGAGCGGCCACGGGCTGCCCTCGGCTCTGCTGATGGCCACGGTCCGCGCCCTGCTGCGCAGTTACGTGGAGCAGGGCATGCGGCCGGCGACGGCGATGCGCGCCATCAACCGCGTGGTCAGCCGGGACGTGCACGGCGGGCGCTACATGACGCTGATGTACGTGGCGATCGACACCGCAAGCCGCACGCTGCGCTGGGCGAGCGCGGGCCATCCGCCGGCCATCGTGTACCGGGCCGCGCGCGACGAGCTGATCGAACTGGGCACCGGCGACATCCCCCTCGGCGTGGACCCGGTCTGGCGATACCACGACGCCCACGCCGAGGACTGGCAGCCCGGCGACGTGGCGCTCATCGGCACCGACGGCATCTGGGAGACACGCGCGCCCGACGGCGAACTGTTCGGCCGCGAGCGACTCGCCGCGCTGCTGCGCGCACACCACGCCCTGCCGGCCGACGCCCTGTGCGAACGGGTACTGGCGGAGGTCGACAGCCACCGGGAAGCCGGGCCGGTCACCGACGACATCACGCTGATCGTGGTGCGCGCAACAGCGTGAACCGCGCCGGCATTCGCTTCAGAACAGAGCCAGCTGCGGGCCGCGCGGCGGACGGAACCGCGAGACGTCGAGTGGCGGCTCGTCCACACCGAGCCCGAGCCTGCGGCAGGCACCCGAGAAGCGCGTGGCCAGCAGCGCGGCGAACGGACCGCCGCCGCGCATGCGGCTGCCGAATCGCGCATCGTTGTCCACGCCGCCGCGCAGGTCGTGCACGCGGGCCATCACCCGCCGCGCGGCGAGCGGCGCGTGGGCGTCCAGCCACTCGCGGAAGATGGGGCTGACTTCGCGGGGCAGGCGCAACACCACGTACCCGGCCAGCGTCGCGCCCGCCCGCGATGCGGCGGCGAGAACGGCCTCGAGCTCGTGATCGTTCAGGGCCGGCACGACCGGCGCGAACATGATGCCCGTCGGCACGCCCGCCTGCGCGAGTGCACCGATGGCCGCGAGCCGGCGCTCGGGCGCTGCCGCCCGGGGCTCCAGCCGGCGGGCGAGCCGGCGATCGAGCGAGGTCACCGACAGGTGCACCCGCGCCAGTCCCTGCGCGGCCATCGGCCCGATCAGATCGAGGTCTCGCTCCACCAACGCTGACTTGGTCACGATCGTGAACGGATGGCGGTGCTCGCAGAGCACCTCGAGGATCCCGCGGGTGATGCGCCAGTCACGCTCGATCGGCTGGTAAGGATCCGTGTTGGTGCCCAGCGCGATCGGCGTGCAGCGATAGCCGGGCGCCGCCAGTTCCTGGCGCAGGAGGGCCGGCGCATCCGGCTTGGCGAACAGACGGCTCTCGAAGTCGAGCCCCGGGGAGAGATCCATGTAGGCATGGGTCGGGCGCGCGTAACAGTAGGCGCAGCCGTGCTCGCAGCCGCGGTAGGGATTGATCGACTGCTCGAACGGCACGTCGGGGGATTCGTTGCGCGAGATCGCGCGACGCGCGTGCTCGACGGTGACCGTGGTCGGCAGGGGTTCCAGGCGCGGATCGGTGTCGGTCCAGCCGTCGTCGAACGCCTCCCGCCGCGCGGCGGCGTAGCGGGGCGCCGGACTGCCGACCGCGCCGCGCCCGCGGCGCGCCAGGCCGGATCGGCCCGGCCCCGCGTCCGCGGGAGCATCCCTCGACGCCGGCATGCCACCCTCACCCGATGTCACGTGTTGCCAACAAATCCACTCCAGGCGCCCGCGACTTCAGGGCAGCTCCGGTAAGGTAGTCCGAAATGGGAAGTAATTCATAGAATTGGCATGGAACTCGTGAGAAGATGCAATAATCTTAATGCTGACATGGGCACAACGCATTAAAGTTTTGCTGTGGCTGTGACGCTACAAACGGACATGCCTGAACTTCGCGCTCTCATATTCGACGTCGATGGTACGCTGGCGGATACGGAAGAGATCCACCGCCATGCCTTCAACGTGACCTTCGAGGAATTCGGCCTCGGCTGGGAGTGGACGCCCCGCATCTACCGCGAGCTGCTGCGGATCTCCGGCGGCCGCGAGCGCATGCACGCCTATGCCGAGAGCCTTGCCGGCGCCTACGTCTGGCCCCGTAATCCATCCGAGTATTTCCGGCGGATACACCGCGTCAAGACCGCACACTATGCGCGCCTGCTGGCCGAGGGCAACGTGCAGCTGCGCCCGGGCGTACTGCGGCTGCTGGGCGAGGCGCGCGAACGCGGGCTCCGGCTCGCGCTCGCCACCAGCTCCGCGCTGTCGAACGTGCATGCACTGCTCGGGCACCATCTGGGCGGCGGGTGGTCGCAGTGGTTCGACGCCATCGTCACCTGCGACGTGGTCGAGACGAAGAAGCCGTCGCCCGCCGTGTACGAGTACGCGCTGCGGGCGCTGCGTCTGGACGCATGGCATTGCGTGGCATTCGAGGACACCGAAAACGGCAACCTGGCCGCGCGGAGCGCCGGGCTGCCGACCATCATCACGACCCACTACTACACGCGCGCTGCGGCGTTCCCGGGCGCATCGCTGGTCGTCGATCACCTGGGTGAGCCTGACCAGCCGTTCGTCGCGGCCTGCGGTGGCGAGCTTGCGGACGCCGGATACGTGGACCTGCGGGTACTGCGTCGCATCGTGGCGTCGGCGGCGGCCGACGCACTCGCGTCGGAAGGCACGCACGCCGCCTGAGGCACTCACCACCACCACGGGATCCCCGGACGCCGGTACGGCCTCCACCAGCGGTACGGACCCGCGCCCCAGGGATAGCCGGGACCCCAGCCGCGCAGCCAGGGATCCCCCCACGGACCCCAGGGCCCGTACAGCGGTCCGTCGAAGAACGGGTCGTAGAACGGGTCCGCATAGGGATAGAAATACGCGGGCGGTCGCGACCACAGGTGCACTTTGTCCGCCCGGACGACCGGGTACTCGTACGGCCGCTCTCCGATCGACCGCCGTTCGCGGCCGGCGAGCGTCCCGAAGACCGTGACTTCGCGGTCGGGCGCGTAGACCTTCGGATCGAGGAACCCCGGAACGCGCGCCAGGAAGCGGCCGTCGCTCGCATCGGTCTCGCGCGGACGGCCGAAGGCACCCAGTTCCTTCGCAACGAGTTCGAGCACCGTGACGTCGGCGAGGTTCTCGACGCCCGCGATGATGCCGCCCCAGCGCACCTGTGCCCCGGCCACCGGTTCCGGCGTCGCCGCCGCCTGCGCCACTGACGGGCTGCCGGGCACCGGCTCGCTGATCTCGCGCGGAACGTTGCTCGCACAGCCCCCCGCCGCGAGGACGGCGGACAGGAGCGCAAACATGCGGAACCAGGGCACGGCCGCGCTACTTCAGGACCATGAACGCAACTGCGTTGCCGCGCCGGACCTGCAGCACGAGCGCGCCCGGCTGGCTCTCGATCGCCGCGACGAAGCGCTGCAGATCGGGGGTCGGGATGCGATTGACGGAAAGCACCACGTCGCCCTGCCGCAGTCCCGCCTGCCACGCTCCGGAGGCGGTTTCAATCGAGTCGACCATCACCCCCTGCACCTGGCCGGCGAGCGGGTGGCGCGGGTCGATCTCGGCGAGCGTCACGCCGGCGAGCCGCGGGTTCCCGGTCCCGGTGGGCGCCGCCGCGACCTTGCGTTCGCCGATCGTGGCCACGACGCGCTCCTGCCTGCCGTTGCGCAGGACATCCAGCTTGACGGTGTCGCCCACCCGCCCGAGGCCCACGCGGTTGCGCACGTCGGCCGCGTTCTCCACCGCCTTGCCGTCGACGCCCACGATGATGTCACCCGGCTTCAGGCCGGCGAGTGCCGCCGGGGATTCCGGTGCGATGTCCACCAGCACCGCGCCGTTGCGCTGCTTCACGCCGAAGGCATCGGCAAGCGCCGGATCCAGGTCCTGCATCTGCGCGCCGATGAAGCCGCGCTTGACCTCTCCGAACTGCACGAGCTGCTCCATGACCCGGCGCGCCATGTTCGACGGGATCGCGAACCCGATGCCGATGCTGTTGCCGGTCTGGGAGAAGATCGCGGTGTTGATGCCGATGAGTTCCCCGCGCAGGTTGACGAGGGCGCCGCCCGAATTGCCGGGATTGATCGAGGCATCGGTCTGGATGTAGTCCTCGTAGCCGCCGATACCCAGGCCGCTGCGTGCGAGCGCGCTCACGATGCCGGAGGTGACGGTGTGCTCAAGGCCGAACGGATTGCCGACCGCCACCACGAAATCACCCACGCGCAGGCGCTCGGAGTCGGCAACCGGGATGGCCGTGAGCCTCTCCGGCGGGATGCGGATCACGGCGACGTCCGTCTCCGGATCGGTGCCTACGGTCTCGGCCGGGAACTGGCGGCCGTCGGCGAGCTTCACGGTGATCTGGTCGGCCTTCTCGATCACGTGGTTGTTGGTGATGATCAGGCCGCGCTGCGCATCGACGATCACCCCGGAGCCGATTCCCTGCTGGCGCCGCTCGCGCGGGCCGTCCGGCACGTTGAAGAACCGGCGGAAGAAGGGGTCGTCGAGCAACGGGTTGCGGGGCAGCGCCACGCGGCTCTCGACGCCGATGTTCACGACCGCGGGACGCACCCGCTCGATCACCGGCGCGAGCGTCGGGAGATCGTCTCCGCCCAGCGCCGCAGGCAGCACCGCGCCGGCGGAAGTCGCCGTGCCGAGTGCGATCAGCGCGACCGCGAACGCCGCGGTGTGCCTCCTCCCCGGCCGCTGGCGCGAGAGAACCGTCGATGCTGTTGCCGTGGTCATCGGTCCTCCGTTGCCCGCCGCAGTCAGCGCAGGTGAAACCGCAGCCGCTCGACCTCGTCGCGCAACCGCTCGACTTCCTCGATGAGCTCGCAGGCCAGTGCCGCGCCGGCGAGATTCACGCCGAGATCGCGCGCGAGCGTGCGGGCAAGCTGGATCCGGCGGACTGAATAAGCGCTGAATCGCGGCCGCCGCACGCCGCCCTCGGGCTCCACCAGGCCCTCGTCGACGAGCAACTGCAGTTCGTCCGACGTGAGGCGGCAGATGCGGCACAGCTCTCCGGCCGTCAACAGGACGGACCGGTCGAGCACGAAGCGGGCCGGCAGGCCGCGCACTCTGCGGGCGCCCGTGGTCATTCCCTCATCCCTCCAGTTCCGGGCGTGGATCGAACCGCAGTTCCTCGCGCATGCGTTCGTACAGGGCACGCGCCGCCGGGGTGTCGGCATGCGGCGTCACGATCTGCAGCACCACGAACTGATCGCCGGCAGGCGTGCCGGGCAAGCCGCGACCCTTCAGGCGCAGTTGCTGCCCGGACTGCGATCCGGGCGGGATCTTCAGGTCGACGCGCCCGGCCAGCGTGGGCACCTGCACCGTCGCGCCGAGCGCCGCCTCCCAGGGTGCGATGCGAAGGTTCATGTAGACGTCCCGCCCCTCCGCCCGCAGGTGGCGATGCGGCTCGAACTCGACCTCCAGGAACAGGTCGCCGTTGGGCCCGCCGCCGATGCCCTGTCCGCCCTGCCCGGCCAGGCGGATACGCTGGCCGCGCTGGATGCCGCGCGGAATCGTGACCCGCAGGTTGCGGGTCGTCAGGCCGCCGCGGCCGGGCACCTGCAGGGTCAGCGTGCGCGTCGCTCCGTTGCAGGCATCCTCCAGCGAAATCCGGATGCGCGCCTGCTCGTCGGCGCCGGCCATGCGCACCGCGCCGCCGCGCCGGCCTTGCCGGCCGGCCGCCCCGCGACCGAACAGCGACTCGAAGAAATCGCTGAACTGTCCGGCGTCCATCCCGCCCAGGTCGTCGAAGCCGGAACCCGCCCGCCCCCCGGGCGGCGGACGGAAATCGCGGCCGGCACGCCACTCCGGGCCCAAAGCGTCGTAGGCCTTGCGCTTCTCCGGGTCGCTCAGGACCTCGTGCGCCTCGTTGACCTCCTTGAAGCGTGCCTCGGCGTCCTTCTCCTTCGAGACGTCCGGATGGAACTTGCGCGCGAGCTTGCGGTAGGCCCGCTTGATCTCGTCAGCCGCGGCCGTCTTCGACACCCCGAGGATCTTGTAATAGTCCTTGAATTCCATGTTCTACCGATCATGTCGGGCGTGATACGCCCGTACCTTTGCCGCAGATGCGGGTCCGGGAGGCGGTTTTCAATGCCCGCGCGGCGGGCGTGGTCAGATACGGTGTGCGAGGGTGGTCATCACCCGGCCCTGCAGCGCCATCAGCGCACGCACCGGCGCGGGCAGTTCGAGGCCGCCCCCGGCGCGCGCGGCGTCCGCGTGATGCGCCTCGTCGATCTTCATCCGCGACACGATGGCGCGGCTGCGGACATCGGCCTGCGGCAGGCGGGCCAGGTGCCCGTCAAGGTGCGCCTCCACCTGGCGCTCGGTCTCGACCACGAACCCCAGGCTCCACCGGTCGCCGGCGGCCCCCGCGAGCACTCCCAGGGCGAAGGCGCCCAGGTACCAGACCGGGTCGAGCACGCTGGTCCGGGACTCCAGTTGCGCAACCCGCTCCGCACACCATGCAAGGTGATCGGTTTCCTCCTGCGCCGCCCGACCCAGCATGGCGCGGGCCCCGGGCGAACTCGCCGTCACCCCCTGGCCGTGATAGAGCGCCTGCGCGCAGACCTCGCCGCTGTGGTTGACCCGCATCAGGGCGGCTGACCGGCGCCGCTCGGCCAGGGTCAGCGGGTTCTCTGGCAGCCCGGCCGCCGGACTGGGGCGTACGGCCACGCGACCCTGAGGCGGGAGCAGCGTGCGCAGGGCACCGTCCAGGCCCAGGATGGCCCGGTCGATGGCCGTGAGGGCCGGCCGCGGAGCGGCAGGGATACCATGGGCAGTCATTGCAACAGGCCTCGAGCTGCGCCGGGATGACGGGCAGAGTACGCGGCCCGCCGACCGGCGTCCTGCGCGGAATCAGCACGGACAGCCCGCATGCCGGCGCGAATCGTCCAGCCGGCGCCGTGGGCGGGGTGCCGGCGCGCCTCCGCAGTTGGCGGATCCCGGGTCCGCAGGCCCGCCCGGCCAGACACACCGCGGTTGACACCCGGGGTGCCTGTTCTTATTCTTTGCAGTCTTTTTCGCTTCTGCTTCAAGGCCCCCCGAATGAAAACATTTACCGCCAAGCCGGCGAGCGTCAAGCGCGACTGGCTGCTCGTCGACGCCACCGACAAGGTTCTCGGGCGGCTCGCGTCCGAGGTGGCCAGCCGCCTGCGCGGCAAGCACAAGCCCATCTACACCCCTCACGTCGACACCGGTGATTACATCATCGTGGTCAACGCCGAGAAGATCCGGACCACCGGCGCCAAGCTCACCGACAAGATGTACTACCACCACACCGGCTACCCGGGCGGCATCAAGGAGATCAGCCTCGAAAAGCTGCTCCAGAAGGCCCCGGAGCGGGTCATCGAGACCGCCGTGAAGGGCATGTTGCCGAAGGGCCCGCTGGGACGCGCGATGTTGCGCAAGCTCAAGGTGTATGCCGGTCCGAACCACTCGCATGCGGCGCAGCAGCCGCAGCCGCTGGAAGTCTGAGGAAGCGCAATGGCTGAACAGTATTCGAGCATCGGTCGCCGCAAGAGCTCAACGGCCCGCGTCTACATGACGCGCGGCACCGGCAAGATCAGCGTCAACGGGCGCGCGCTGGATCACTTCTTCGGCCGCGAAACATCGCGCATGGTCGTGATGCAGCCGCTGCAGGCGGTGAACATGACCGGGGATTTCGACATCCAGGCGACCGTCGCCGGCGGCGGCATGACCGGGCAGGCCGGTGCGTTGCGGCACGGGATCGCGCGGGCGCTCATCGTGTACGACGAGACCTTCCGCGGCCCGCTGCGCAAGGCCGGTTACGTGACCCGCGACGCCCGCGAGGTCGAGCGCAAGAAGGTCGGCCTGCACAAGGCGCGCAAGCGGCCGCAGTACTCGAAGCGCTGATTTCGACGGCGGCGCCGCCGCCAGGAAGCTGCACCCGCAGGGCCGGCCCGTCCGGCCCAGCGAGTTGATGGGCTCCCGCTCGTGGGGGATCGTCTAACGGCAAGACTACGGACTCTGACTCCGTCAATCGAGGTTCGAATCCTCGTCCCCCAGCCAATGAGGCCGCGCACCGGGGCGCCGCGCAGGGTACTGCCGGCGCCCCGCTCGTTTCCGGGATCTGCGCGCCGGGTGCGGCCGCGCTGGCCGCGATGCGCGCTTGGCTAGCAGTTCCGAAGCAGCGCCGCGAGCAGGTCAGTCCGCTGGCGATGGACCGGCTCGCCGGCTACGACTTCCCGGGCAACATCCGCGAACTGCGCAACAGCATCTAACGCGCGATCATCGTCGACGGGGACGAGCCGGATATCCGCGTCCGCCGCCCCGCGCTCGCGCTCGGCCCGGACGACGTTCCGATCGTCGTTCAGGCGAGCGGGAGCCTTATCTGGCTCGGCCATGCAGATGATGGCTCGAGTGGGTACGCAAGGCGATGCGCCTGAACCCTCGCCATCCGCAACGCTCCCGGTTCCACCTTGAGCGCGGTTCGTCGCGCGGCCTAGTGCGGAGGCGATCGAGTCCCTGCGCCACACCGCGACACCCGACGGTACGCACCACGCGCCGTTCGCGGCGTGCAGTGCCCGGCTGGACCAGGCGGAGGAGGCCGCCGCGCACACGGCGGCCGTACAAGCTGGCGTTCGAACCCGACTTCACCGTCCGTGTGCACGGCCTGCCACTGCTCCATTCGAGATCCTGCGCCTGACGAAGCAGAGCGAGCAGGCCACAGAGTTGAGCACGAGATGCCAATGTCAGGATTATTTACAGTCCGCGGATTGCGGGATTCAGGAATCGTGTCAGTCAGTTGGAGCAGCCGATCCGTAGAACTACCGATGCGGCACCACCCGCGCAATGACGGAAAGATGTCATGACTGTTTACGCCGCACCGGCAACTGCCCCGGCCGCGTTCGGCTACGTGTTTGTTCAGCAAGCACTTCTAATGCTGGCGCAAATCCTGCCTGAGGAATAGATGCAACGGCGCCGGGAGGGCTGGCCGCTGCACCACGCACGAACCGGAATCCGGTCCGGCGAGAGTTTAAAAAAAAGCCGTATCACGACTATGGAGGGAATACCCATGGATTCCTGCTACTCACCGCTGCGCCTTGCCGTCTTCGCCGGCCTGTTGTCATCGGCCCCATCGCTGTTTGCCGCCCCCGTGTTCCTGGACCAGTTGTACGACCCGCGCTACGGCGGGTACGTGAAGCACGAGGGCTACCTCGAGTTCATCAATCCGAACGAGCCGGAGGTGGCCGGATTCGTCGGCACGCCGCTGCCGAGCACGCCCCCCGGCGTGATCCAGACCGAGGAATACACGGGCTACACGCTGCCCGGCGGCCAGGACCTCATCGAGGTCGGCGACAGCGATACGACCGCCGGCGACCGTGCCGACTTCGACTGGGTGCAGGAGAATCGTTCCTGTGAAACCGGCGGGCCCTGCAACAATCCCCTCCCGGTCAACCACCCGGGCCTCGTCGGCGCGATGGGTTGGACCATCGCATCGCCGGACTTTTCGCCGCATATCGATCCGGGCACCGGCGCCGCGCACGGGCACTCCGACGAGGAGGCCCCGCCGGGCCCGCTCCCGCATCACGAGAACGAAGCCTACGACTTCCAGTGGATCAACGCGGTCGACGTGTTCTCGATCATCAGCCTCGGCCAGGACGACGGCCTCGATCTCCAGGACCCGGCCTCGATGCAGGCGGCTGCACTCGACTACGTGCTCGACTTCGGCAACAGCATTACCGGCGCCTTCTCGCCGGGCGTGCTGAGCCTGGTGTGGATCCCGGGCTGGACCGGCGCAACCTATATCGACGATTACGTGGCGCGCTGGCTCCCGGCGATAGCCGGGAACTACAACATCGTCGCGATCGAGCCCAGCGGCTTCGGCGACCAGCGCACCGAGATCGACGCGCTCAAGGGGCTGTACATCCCCGAACCCGGCAGCCTGGCGCTGCTCGGCCTGGGGCTAGGGCTCTTCGGGCGCACGCGGCGGTCACGCGCCTGATCCCACCGGGAACGCCGTGAACCGGCAGAGGGCCTGCGCGGGCGGGCCCTCTTCTTCCCCACCGGCGCCAGCCCTTCAGGGTAGCGGCCGGTAGTGCACCGACGAGGGCATGCCGTCCCAGGTCGGCTTCGTTGCCTCGAGTTCGCCGGCGGCCATGAGGGCCTCGAAGTGCCGGCCATGCGCCTCGACGCTGGTCCATTCCTCCAACAGCACGAACACCTCCGGCACGTCCTCGCTGCGATAGAGCCCGACGCGGCCGCACTCGGGATTCGCGCGCGTCAGCTCGAGCGGCCGCTTCATCGTGCGCAGGAACTCGGCCTGCGCGCCCGGCCGGCATTTCAGCTCCACCACTGCGAGTACCGTCATCGCGAATCTCCGATCAGGCGGCGAGACCGTCCCAGTCCCGCGCGAGCGCGTCGGCGGCCCGCATCGCGAGCGCCATCGCCGTGTAGGTGGAATTGACGTAGGAGCCAGTCGGGAACAGCGAGGGACCGCCGACGACCAGGTTCTGCACGTCGTGCGTGCGGCACCAGGCATCGGTGACCGATGCCGCGGCGTCCGCGCCCATGATGGTGCCGCCCATCGTGTGCTGGCCGCCCATCGGGCCGGTCCAGATGTCCTTCGCGCCGGCGGCCTGGAGGATTCTTCGCGCCTCACCCACGGACTGCTCGAACAGCTTCAAGCCGTCGGGGCTCGCGGAGTAAACCGACTGCGCGAGGCGCATGCCGAACCGGTCCGTGCCCTCGCCGAGCTCGATGCGGTTCTGCGCCAGCGGCTGGTCCTCGCACACGGAGCCCAGCACCGCGATGTGCTTCGCGGCGCGGTGCATGAAGGTGTCGAGTTCCTTGCCAATCAGCTCGGCGCGGCCCATGGCGATGCCCAGCAGGTCGTTGGGCTTGAGGGCCTGCCCAATCTCCCACTGGTAACCGCCGAACGCATCGCCGTTGGAGGTCTTGTCGGCCCGGTCCTGGCTGAGGAGCTGCCCGCCCGTCACCCCCATGTACGGCTCGGTCTCCTCGTCGAACAGCCCGAACGCATACATTGCCGCGTGCGTCATGACGTAGCGACCGACCGCGCCGCTCGAATTGGCGAGACCGGCGGTACCGGTCGTGCCGGAATTGAGCAGCACGCGGACGTTCTCGCCGGTGAAGGCCGCGAGCACCACCGCGCCCGCGGGCTGCACCACGCGCTCGCCCGCCGTGTTCACGTACTCCACGCCGTTCGCCCGCTTGCCGCTGCCATCGACGAGGATCCGCGTGACGTGGCTGTCGGCCTGCATGCGCGCACCGGCCTTCACCGCCCGCGGCAGGTACTCCACGAGTGGATTGGCGAGCGCGCCGATCGGGCACCCGGCATCGCACCAGCCGTCATAGATGCAGGCCGGGCGGCCCTTGTAGGGCTGGGTCAGGATGGCCACCGGCATCGGCGCAACGTGCATGCCGACCCCCTCGAAGCCGCGCCGCAGGACCCGCGCCTGGCCGAACTCCTGCATCGGCGGCAGCGGGTAGGGATCTCCGGGCGGCCGCCACTTCTCCGCGATCGCATCCCCGGAGATGCCGCAATCGGCCTGGATGCGGTCATACCAGGGTCGCAGGTCGCCATACTCGATCGGCCAGTCGAGCGCGCGCCCGTACCGCGTGCGCAGCTTGAAATCCTCCTCGTGATAGCGCGGCCAGATCCCGTAGTGGTGGATCGCGGCGCCGCCGTAGCCGCGCCCGGCATTGAAGTTGAACCAGAGGCTGTGGGTGCCCTTGTCGGCGAGGTGCGGGGTCGACCACTTCAGCCGCCGGGCCCAGATCTGGGAGCTGTACAGGTCGGACAGCTTGCGGGCGGGACCGCTCTCGAGCACGAGGACGCTGCGCCCGGCCTCCGCGAGCACGGCGGCGAACACGCTGGCGGTGGCGCCTGCCCCCACGATGACGACATCGACTTTCTCAGGGGTGGCCATGGCTCACCAGTTCCTCGGCGGCAGGATGTGCGGCATGTACGGGATGCCCAGATCCTCGAACCCCCGGGGCGTGCCGTACACCACGTCGACGGCGTCGCTGCGCATGACGAGGTAGACGACCGGCGCCGGCGGGCCCTGCCAACCGGGTGGATTGCCGCCCAGCAGGCCGCCGGCGAGCGCCTGCGCGGCCCCGGCGGGCAGTTCCCCGAACGGCTTGCCGTGCTCGGCCTGCGCCGCGCCATCGAGCGCGGCGAGGCCCGCGGCGTAGAACGCCGCGAACGGCGGCTCGACGTTGAAATACCTGGCCGTGAGCAGCGCGTCGTTCGGATCCTGCGCCAGTTGCTGATCGACGAAGTGCACGACGCCAGCGTCGGCCGCTCCCTCGACCAGCACCCCCGCGAACGCCTCCAGCGTGGTCGCCTGGGCCTCGGTCAGCACCTGCAGGGGAACGGCGCGAGCGCGCGCCTCGCGCGGGGTGAGCAGCACTGTCGCACCGCCGACCGTGTAGGCGAGGGCGCCGGCGCCAGCGCCCCTCAGGAACGTCCGCCGCGTCGTGCGCGTCGCGTCCGTGCTCATCGGACCATCCTCCGCGGCGATACCTCGAGGGGCGCGCCCGTGCCGCCCCCGGCGCACCGGGCGATGATAGCAGCGGCGGCGGAGGCCACCAGCCCCCGGCGATCTGCACCGGTGCCCGGCATGCAGTGCCCATGGACCCGCAGGTGCGGGCCATCACGGCGCCCTGCCGCCCCCGGGGTCCGCGCCCTGTACACGCCCCCGCTGCCGCCGGTTGGCGTATGCTCTCGCGGTGCGGCGTCGGGGGCCCGGGCCCTCGTGCCCCGGCGGCTCGGCGCCGAGTTGTGACAGATACAACAACCCAAGGCTATTCATGCTGTTATACTTGTTTCGTAGAATTACTATCCAGTCGTCGTGGCGACTGGCACCGGTGAGCGCGTGCCCCGTGTACGGATCCGGCCCGGGGCAGCGTCCGATCCGACGACAGGGGGCGTGAACACGATGCAACGTTCAAGGACTTCGCGGTCCGGCAAATGGGTGGCAGCGGCTGGCCTGTTCCTCGTCCTCCAGGTTGCCGGCGCCGGGGAACTCGATGAAGCGCTGAGCCTCCTCCAGGCCGGGCAGGCCGAGCAGGCGTACACGCTCCTGGCCCCCCTGGTGGCCGATCGCTCCGGCGACCCGGAGTTCGACTACCTGTTCGGCCTTGCCGCGCTCGACAGCGGCCGCACGTCCGAGGCGGTCTTCGCGCTCGAACGCGTGCTGGCGGTCGATCCCTCGCACGCACGGGCACGCGCGGAAATCGGGCGGGCGTATTTCCTCCTCGGCGAGGTGGATACCGCCCGGCAGGAGTTCCAGGCGGTGAACAAGCAGGGCGTGCCGCCGGCGGTCGCCGAGGCCATGCAGCGCTACCTGAACGCGATCAACCAGCGCGTGAGCGGCAACCGCAAGCAGATGCGCGCCTACATCGAGGCAGCGCTCGGCTACGACACCAACGTCAATGCCGGCACCTCCGACCGCAACATCGCCGTGCCATTCTTCGGCGGGGCCATCCTCACGCTGAACGATGCGGGCGTGGAGCAGGACGACGGCTTCGGCGCCATCGGCGCCGGTGCGGCCGGCGCCTGGCCGCTGTCCGAGCGCGTGGACCTCGTCGGCGGGCTCAATCTCAGCAGCCGGCAGATGTTCTCGGAATCGGATTTCACCACCGGGGCCCTCGACAGCTACGGCGGCCTGAGCTACACGCGCGGCAACGACGTTTTCACCGCCGCGCTGCAGGGCGAGATGTATTTCGTCGACAACGACACCTTCCGCAACGCCGCGGGCGTCGTCGGCGGCTGGAATCGCGACTTCAACGAACGCGCCCGCGCCAGTGCCTTCGTGCAGATGGTGCGCCTGGACTACCCGGGGCAGGACATCCGCGACGCCAATCGCTACGTCGGCGGCGTCGGTGCGTCCTACGCCTTCGACTACCCGCGTTCGCCGGTCGGCTACCTGAGCCTCTACGGCGGCACCGAGGACGAGCGCGCTTCCGGCGTGCCGCATCTCGGCCACGACCTGTACGGTTTCCGGGCCGGCGGCGAGATGGCCCTGTTCGAGAAGACCCAGGGCTTCGTCGGCCTCAACCTCGAGTTCCGCGAGTACGGCGGTCCGGAGCCGTTCTTCCTGGAGACCCGCGACGACACCCGCCTCGAGTTCAGGGCGGGCGCCAGCTACCGGCCGGCCGCGGAATGGTCGGTGACGCCGCAGGTCAGTTACGTGACGAATGACTCGGATGTGGCCCTGTACGACTATGACCGCATCATCGCCGCGGTCATAGTACGGAAAGAGTTCAATTGAGCCGCCGCGAGGAGGATCCCCCCATGTCCCGTCCGATCCCCTTCCAGCGCCGCCCGCTAGCCGCGGTGGTCGCCATGGCCTGCGGCGCGCTGCCGGGCCTCGCGCACGCGGTACCGGCCGCCCGCATCGATTTCGCGACCGCCGGGGTCGAGGCCGTCGGCGCCGACGGCGCCCGTCGGACCGTCGCCAAGGGCGCGGAGATCCGGGTGGGCGACGCGGTCGAGACCAATGCCGGCCGCGCGTGGCTGCGCTTCACCGACGGCGGCTACCTGTCGCTGCAGCCGGGAAGCGTGTTCCGGGTGGATGACTACAACTTCTCCGGGTCCGAGGACGGCTCGGAGAAGGGCTTCTTCTCGCTGCTCAAGGGCGGCCTGCGCACGATTACCGGCGCGATCGGCCATCGCAATGCGGCCAACTACCGGGTCCAGACGCCGGTCGCCACGATCGGCATCCGCGGGACCGAGTACCTTGCCGTGCTGGGCGATTCGCTGACCGTGAGCTGCGGCCAGGGCGTGTGCGTGGTCACCAACGAAGCGGGCGAGACCGTCCTGCAGGCGGGCCAGACCGTCTACATCGAGGACGAGAACTCGTCCGGACAGCGGCAGACCAGGAAGCCGGTGCTGCCCCCCGCGCCACCGGTCGAGTTCATCGCCCCCGAGGATCGCGACGACAGCGGCAACCCGGTCGTGGTGATTCCGCCGCCGCCGGAAGAAGAAGAGCCGCCGCCGCCGGAGGAACCGGTGCAGCTCCTGCCCGACGGCCCCGGCTATACGCTCGCGGCGAATTACGGCGTGGACGGCGGCGAAGCCTCGCTCCTGGAGTCGCCCGTCACGGTCGACTTCAACGAGGAATCCGAAATGGAGAGCTACGTCGGCTCGGCCGGGGCTCGCGGCACCGCGCAGTTCGCGGACACCGGCGCCGACGCCATCATCGGCTGGGGCCGCTGGAGCGGCGGCACGACCGAGGGCGAGTCCCCGCACCCGATTCCGCTCGGCGAGGACGACCGCAGCTTCCATTACGTGGTCGGCAAGGAAACGCCGGAACTGCCGAACGACGTCATCGGCACCTACGCCCTGATGGGCGCGACCACCCCTACCTTCAGCGACGGCGGCGAAGGCGGCGAGAACGATTTCGGCACGCCGGTGAGCGTCACCGGCTCGCTCGCGGCCAACTTCAGCACCAGTGAGATCGTGACCTCGCTCCACGTCGATTACACCGGCAACGATCTCGATATCGACACCGATCCGATTTCGATCATCCCCGGCACCGCCCGGTTCGACGCGACGGGCAACTGGGCGGAGGGCGGACCGTGCTCCGGTGGCTGCCCCACCCGTATCACGGGCTTCTTCGCCGGCCCGAATGCGGAGCGCGTCGGCTATGCCTACGGAGTCCAGGTCTTCGCCCCGGGGCCCAACTACGGCATCAGCGGGGCCGCGGTATTCCGGCTCACTGGCATGGCGCCCGTCGTCGAACCCGACTGACCGTGACGGTACGTCCGGGCGCGGCCGACGACGCGCTGCTCGCCCGTATAGTCCCCGGCGTCGGGGGCGTCGCGTGGCCGGCCCTCCCGGGCGCGGTGGGCTCGTCCATGCTGGCGCTGCAGTTCCAGCTCGAGCATACCCAGTGGTGGCCGGCAGCCACGCTCGCCCGGCACCAGCATCGGCAGCTGCGCGCGCTGCTCGACCACGCGCGCCGCACGGTGCCTTTCTACGAGGACCGCCTGGCATCGCTGGATCTCGATCGCGGACTGGATCCGCTCGCCTTCCGGGCGTTGCCGACGCTGACGCGCGCGCAGGTCCAGGCGGACACCGATGCGCTGCACAGCCGGGCCGTGCCGCCGAGCCACGGCAGCCTGCTGGAGGCAAAGACCTCCGGATCCACCGGCGAGCCGGTCCGCATCGTCGGCACCCAGATCCACCGCTTCTGGTGGGGTGCCTGCCTGCTGCGGGATCATCTCTGGCACGCGCGGGACCTGGGCGGCAAGCTGGCCGCCATCCGCACCAAGATCGCCGGCGGCGACGAGACGGGCTGGGGTCCGGCCACCGACAGCGTGTTCCGCACCGGCCCGTGCGTGACGCTGAACATCCGGGCCGACATTGCCGAGCAGGCGCGCTGGCTGGCGGCCGAGAATCCGGACTACCTCCTGAGCCATCCCACCAACGTGCTGGCGCTCGCGCGCCACTGCCTGGCGCAGGGGCTGCGCATTCCGCGCCTGCGCGAGGTCCGCACCTTCGGCGAGGCGCTGCCCGCGGAACTGCGGGACGCGTGCAGGCAGGCCTGGGGCGTGCCGGTCGCCGACTGCTACAGCACGAACGAAGTCGGGTACGTCGCGCTGCAATGCCCGGTGTCCGGCGACTACCACGTACAGGCCGAGAGCGTGTACCTGGAGGTGCTCGATGAGGCCGGCGCGCCCTGTGCCCCGGGCACGACCGGGCGCGTGGTCGCCACCGCCCTGCACAACTACGCGATGCCGCTCATCCGCTACGAGCTGAACGACTACGCCGAGGTCGGGCCGCCCTGCCCCTGCGGCCGCGGCCTGCCCGTCCTGAAGCGGATCCTGGGCCGGCGCCGCAACATGCTGCGCCTGCCCGACGGCACCACCCACTGGCCGAGCTTTCCATCGCGGGTCTGGCTGGAGGTCGCGCCAATCCGGCAGTTCCAGCTCGTGCAGACGGCGCTCGACACCATCACGCTCAGGCTGGTCGTGGACCGGCCGCTCGACGCCGCGGCCGAGGCCCGTCTCGCCGACGAACTGAACCGGCGCTTCGGCTGGCCGTTCCGCTATCGCTACGAGTATCCCGGGGCCATCGAACGCACCGACAAGTTCGAGGATTTCGTGTCGCTGCTGGACGCGCCCGGATGAGCCTGCCGGCGGTCTCCGCACCGTGGGCCATGGCCGAGCATCCGCGAGCCCGGGCCGCCGAGCGCGCTGCCCTGCTCGACCTCATCGCGCCGGGGCCCGGCGCGCTCGTCGTCGACCTGCAGGCGGCCGGAGGCTTCGTCGCCGACGGCATCCGCGAGCGTTTCGGTCCCGCCGTGCAGGTCATCTGCGTCGAACCTGGCGAACTGCGGCACCGCATAGCGCCCGTGCACGAGGTCCGTGCCGACCCGGTGCATGCGCTGCGCAGCCTCGCGGACGCCAGCGTCGACGCGGTCGCCGGGCTCGCGGGCCTGCACCACAGCGAGGACCAGCGCGCGACGGCGGGCGAATGCCTGCGCGTGCTGCGCCCCGGAGGGATTTTCGCGGTCTGCGACGTGGTCGCCGGCTCCGCCGAGGCGCGCTGGCTGAACGACTTCGTTGCCCGGCACAACCCTGCCGGTCATCACGGCGCCTTCCTGCCGGAGGGGGGGATTGCCGCGCTGCTGCGCGAGGCGGGGTTCGTGGAGGTGCGGGAGGCGATGCGCAGCGTGCCATGGCGCTTCGCAGGTGAGGCCGACATGGCGCGGTTCTTCACCGGCCTGTTCGCGCTCGAACTGCCGGCCCCGGCCGTCGGCGCGGCCGTGCGCGAGCACTTCCCCGTGCGGCTGGGCGCAGCCGGAATCGAGGTCGGCTGGCAGCTCGCCTACGCATCGGCGCGACGCCCCGTTCCATGAGCGAGGCCTGGTCCGCAACCGAGGCGGTTCGCTGCCTGTCCGGGCACCGCCCCGCGGACACCGAGCGCATGGCGAGCGCGCGGCTCGCCGCGGTGCCGGACGACGCGGAGGCGTGGTTCCTGCTGGGCGCGGCACGCCACCGGCTCGGCGATCGCGCCGGCGCCCTGGCCGCGTTCGAGACCAGCATCCGCCTCGCGCCCGGTGACCTGCGCCCGCGCACCGCCCGCGGCGCGCTGCAAGCCGAGGCGGGGCGGCACGCCGAGGCTCTCGCGACGTTCGAGGAGGCCCTCGCGCTGCAACCCGCGGATCCGCGCCTGCTCGTGAACGCCGCGGTGGCGCTCGAGCACCTCGACCGCCCGGACGAAGCGCTGGCGTGCTACGACCGCGCGCTCGCCGCGTTTCCCGGCATGGGCGACGCCCTGCTCAATCGCACCGCGCTCCTGCTGCGGTTGCAGCGCCCGGAGGCGGCGCATGCGGATGCCGAGCGCCTCGTCCGGCTGTTCCCGGGCGTCCCGGAAGCCTGGTTCAACCGCGCGGAGGCCGCGCTCGCGCTCGGACGCCCGGAGGCCGCGCTCGCCGACTGCGAGCGCGCGCTGGAGGCGAATCCGGCTTACGTCCGCGCGTGGATCGACAAGGGCATCGCTCTGGCGGTGCTGGGCCGCCTCGACGAGGCCGACGCGGCCTTCGCGCGTGCCCGCGCGCTGGATGCCGGCGCGGCGGAACGCCTGTCGAGGCCGCCAGGTCCGTCGCTGCGCGACGATGGCGACATCCTCGACGCGCGCCGCTTCTGGCTGCATGCGCTGTGGCGACGACAGCTCACCTGCGACTGGCGCGATCACGAGCGCGCGATTGCGCGCGCCGGCGCGCTGATCGACGCGACGGCGGGCAGCCCGCGCGCCCTGCGCGACCGCGCGATCGCCTTCTCGCTGATGGCGTGGCCGGTCGCCGCGACCACCCGGCGGGCGCTGCTCGCCGACATCGCCGCCGAGGTCCGCCGCAACGCGGCGGCCGAAGCGCCGCGCTACGCCGCGGGTCCGCCGCCCGGACGACGCCTGCGGATCGGCTACCTGTCGCCCGGCATCCGCGACCATCCCAGCGTCCACATCACGCTGCCCCTCTACGGCGCGCACGACCGCGAGCGGTTCGATGTCCACGTCTATTCGCTGGTGCGCCACGGCGGTCCCGAGCCGGCCGCGGTCGCGGCGCGTTGCGAGCACTACATCGACGTGTCCGGCAGGACCGACGCGGAGATCGCGAGCCGCGTTCACGCCGATGGCATCGACATCCTCGTCGATCTGGCCGGCTACACCGAGGACGCGCGGCCGGAGATCCTCGCGATGCGCCCGGCGCCCGTGCGCGTGGGCATGTTCGGGCAACCGGGGAGTCTCGGACCGGGCATCGTCGACTACCGCGTCACCGACGCGACCACCACGCCGCCGGCGTACGCCGACGAGTTCTGCGAGGCGCTGCTGCGACTGCCCGAAACATTCTGGATCTGCGATCCCGATCCGCCGGCCGGACCGCGTCCCGCCCGGCGCGACGCCGGACTGCCCGACACCGGTTTCGTGTTCTGCAGCCTCAACAACGCCTACAAGTTCGAACCGCGATCCTTCGGCCTGTGGATGGGCCTGCTGCGCGACGTGCCCGGGGCGGTCCTGTGGCTGCTCGATGGACCGCCGGGCAGCCGCGAGCGCCTGCAGACGGCGGTGTCCGCGCACGGCATCGAGCGGTCCCGGCTGGTATTCGCGCCCCGCGTCGACCGTCCTGCCCATTTCGCCCGCCTCCCGCTCGCGGACCTGTTCCTCGACACGTTCACGTACAACGCGCACACGACCGGTTGCGACACGCTCGTCGCCGGGGTCCCCATGCTGACCTGCCCGGGCACGGCGATGGCGTCGCGCATCGGCGCGAGCCTCGTGCGTGCCGCCGGACTGCCGGAACTGGTCGCCGCCGACGAGCAGGCGTACGTCGACCTCGCGCTGGCACTGGCGCGCGACCGCGACCGGCTGCTGGCGCTGCGGGCCCGGCTCGCCCGGCGCGACGCCCCGCTGTTCGACACCGTCGCGCGCGTGCGCGCCCTGGAACGGGGCCTGGCGCAGGCCGTTGCGCGGCACCGCGCCGGCCTGCCGCCGGTCGACATCGACGTCGCGCCCGAAGGCGGCGCCTGAGCGCGCTCGCCCGCTTATCATGGTCCCCATGTCCCCGCTGCGCCCGCCGCCGACCTCGTTCCCTGCCGCGCCGCGCCGCTGGACGGACGCCCTCCCGGGCTGGGAATGCGCACCGCCGCGGGTACCGGCGGTGCTCGGCGTGCTGCCCGGCGAGGGCAGCGGACCGGAGGTGATCGCGGCGGCCCTCGACGTGCTCGCAGGCATCGCGGCTGCCACCGGCGTCGCCTTCGAAGTGCGCACCGGCGGCAGCATCGGCGAGGCGGCGGTACGCGAATGCGGCACGGCGCTGAGCGCGGATGTCGCGGCGCACTGCCGCGCGGTGTTCGCGGCCGGCGGCGCCGTGCTGTGCGGCCCCGGCGGGGGCCGCTTCGTCTACGACCTGCGCCGCTGCTTCGACCTGTACTGCAAGCTCGCGCCGATCCTGCCCGTCGCGGCGCTGCGCAATGCCGGCGTGCTGAAGCCGCAGGCGATCGACGGCGTCGACGTGCTCATCGTGCGCGAGAACGTCGGCGGCCTGTATGCCGGTGAGTGGGGAGAATCACGGGCGGACGGCGCGTGGTCCGCCTGGCAACGGATCGGCTACGACCGGCGGCAGGTGGAGCGCATCCTCGCCGCGGCAATCGCACTCGCCGGCGGCCGGCGGCGGCGGCTGTGCGTGGTGCACAAGCCCGGGGGCGTCCCCGCCATCAGCCGCCTGTGGCGCGACGTGCTGGAGACGCTGCCGGCGGACGGCCTCGATGTGCGCTGGCTGGAAGTGGATACCGCCGCCTACGCGCTGCTGCGGGATCCGCGCGCCTTCGACGTGGTGGTCGCGCCGAACATGTTCGGAGACGTGCTGGCCGACGCCGCGGCCCTGCTGCTCGGCTCGCGCGGGGTGTCGTGCTCGGCCAATTTCGGTGCTGCCGGGCGGGCCGTCTACCAGACCGGCCACGGCGCCGCGCACGACCTGGCCGGCACCGACCGCGCGAATCCCGCCGGCCAGATCCTCTCGCTCGCGGCGTTGCTGCGCGAGACGTTCGCACTCGACGCGGCCGCGGAGGCGATCGGTGTCGCGCTCGACGCGGTGCTGCGCGCCGGCTGGCGCACCCCGGACATCATGGAATCCGGCTGCCGGCCGGTCGGGACCCGTGAACTGGGCCGGCGCGTCGCCGACGCCGCCCAGCGCCTGCTGGTCGACGGCTCGCGCGGCGGACTCGCCCGCGCGGGCGACTGACCCCGAGGCCCCGATGACGCCGGAGCAGCAGGAACGCCTGACCCGCGTCGGCCCGGGCACCCCGATGGGCGCGCTGTTGCGTCGCTACTGGCACCCGGTCGCCGCGAGCGCGGAACTGGCGCCGGGGACTGCGCGCGCCGTGCGCCTGCTCGGAGAGGATCTCGTCCTGTTCCGCGCGCCCCACGGCGTACCGGGCCTCGTCGCGGAGCGATGTCCGCACCGGGGCACATCGTTGCGCCACGGCCGCGTCGATGCGGACGGGATCGCCTGTCCCTACCACGGCTGGACGTTCGATCGCGACGGCCGCTGCGTGGCCATGCCGGCGGAGCCCGACGAGCCGGCGCTGCGCGAGCGTGCCCGCACGACCGCCTACCCGGCGCAGGACCTGGGCGGACTGGTGTTCGCCTATCTCGGCCCCGCGCCGGCGCCGCTCCTGCCCCGCTACGACCTGTACGTGCGCGACGGGGCGCTGCGCGACATCGGCCGCGCGCTGCTCCCCTGCAACTGGCTGCAGATCATGGAGAACAGCGTCGATCCGACGCACGTGGAGTGGCTGCACGGCGGGCACCTGGCGCACGTGCGCGCCGCGGCCGGCCTGGCTGCGCCGCTGCACTACCGTCGCCGCCACGTGCGCATCGGCTTCGACCTGTTCCGCTACGGCATCGTCAAGCGGCGCATCCTGGAAGGCGGCAGCGAGGCCGACGACGACTGGCGCGTCGGCCATCCCCTCATCTTCCCGCTGACGCTGCGGGTGGGCGCCGGCGGGCAGCACCGCTTCCAGATCCGCGTGCCGGTGGACGACACGCACACGCTGCACTGGTGGTACTCGTGCTACGTGCCGCCGACGGGGGTCGCGGCCCCGGCGCAGGACGAGATCCCGGTATACGAGGTGCCGTGGCGGGATGCCGAGGGCAATTTCATCCTCGATTTCGTCGATGGCGGCGACATCATGACCTGGGTGCTGCAGGGGCCGATCGCGGACCGCACCCGCGAGCGCCTGACGGCCTCGGACACGGGCCTCGTGCTGTTGCGCCGCCTGCTGCTGGAGCAGCTGGCCGTGGTCGAGGGCGGCGGCGACCCGCTCGGCGTCGTCCGCGATCCGGACGAGAACCGTCTCATCGAGTTCGCGCAGGAGCAGGACAAGTACCGCGCCGGCGGCGACTTCCTGCGCGAATCGATCGCCCTGAGCCACGTGCGCCACAGCCCGCTGCGCGATCGCATCCTCGCGCTGCTCGGCTGACAGGGGCAGGGACATGGGCGACGGCCGGCGCGCGTTGCGCATCCTCGTCCATGCCCAGCATCTCTCGGGCATCGGGCACTGGGTCCGCAGCCACGCGATTGCACAGGCGCTCGCCACCCGCCACACAGTCTGGCTCACCGACGGCGGCCGGCCGGTACCGACCGCGCCCGCCCCTGGCGTGCACCTGCTCCGGCTGCCACGGCTGCACCGTGGCGCGCACGGCCTCGCCCCGCTCGAGCGCGGCGCGCGCCTTCCCGCCGTGCTCGCTGCCCGCCGCCGCCTGCTGGTGCAGGCAGTCGCAGCGCTGCGGCCGGACGTCGTGGTCGTCGAGCACTACCCGTTCAGCAAGTGGGAACTCGAGACCGAGATCCTGGCGACGATCCGTGCCACCCGCGCGGCGGCGCCCGGCGCGCGCATCGTGTGCTCGCTGCGGGACATCGCGCCGCAGACAGCGCAGGAGCGCCTCGCTCCGGAGTGCCACGCGCGCCGGGTGCTGGACCGGCTGCGGCACCACTTCGACGCCCTGCTCGTGCACGCGGACCCCGCGCTGGCGCGCCTGGAGGAGCATTTTCCCGCCGCCGCCAGGATCCCCGTTCCGGTGATCTGCACCGGCCTGGTCGCGAAGCCGCCGGGGGCGCGCCCGTCGGCTGCTGCGCGTGCGACGCGACGGGCCGCGACCGGCGGGGCGCCCTACGTGCTCGTCACCGTCGGGGGCGGCGCGGGCGATCCCCGGTTCCCCCGTCTCTGTCTCGCCGCGTGGGCCCGCGTGCGGCGGACCGCCGCGCTGCGCGGCCATCGACTGGTCGTACTCGCAGGCCTGGCGTGGTCCCCGCGCCGGCGCGCGGCGCTGGCACGGGCCGGCGGACCCGGCGTGGCGGTGCAGGCGTTCGTGCCGGACGTGCGGCCGTGGCTGCGCGGCGCGACCCTCGTCGTCGCGCACGCCGGCTACAACACGGCGACCGACGTGCTGGCGACCCGCGCCCGGGCCGTGCTGGCGGCCAATCCGCGCATGTCCGATCAGCCCGCCCGGGCGCAGCGGCTTGCCGCGCTCGGCCTCGTGGACACGCCGGATCCGGTGCGGCGCCCGCTCGACGCGCTGGTGCAGGCGATGCGCCGCGCACTCGGGCGTCCGCGCCGGCGTGCGGCCGTCGACCTGGACGGCGCGGCGGCGACGCGGCGGGCGATCGAGGCGCTGGCCGCCGGCGTCAGCCGGCGTGCGCGGTCTTCCGCACGAGCGTGAGACCGGCGCCGAACGGCAGGTCGAACACCTGCAGATCCGCGCGGGCGCGCAGTTCGTCGACGTAGCGCACGACGTCGCGCACGTATTCCCGGCCCGGTCCGTAGCGACGCGACTTGCCGACCGCGACGCTGTCGTGCAGCAGCACGATGGCCTCCGGCGCGAGCAGCGGCTCGAAGGTCTCGAAGTCGATCCGCGCCTGCTCCGCGGTGTGGTAGCCGTCGATCAGCACGAGCCCGACCGGACCCAGCGTCGCGACGCCACCGGACTCCCGGAACTGCGCGGTCGTCATGCGCACGTGCCGCACGTTGCGCACCCCCAGGCCGGCGAAATGCGCGCGCACGCGCGCCGGATCGGCCCAGAAGTCATCGACCAGCGACGGATCGATGAAAGTCACTTCGCCGGGCTCGACGTTGTCCTGCAGCGCGCGACCGAACACGAGCGGCGCGTAGCCCCGCCAGGAGCCGATCACGACGACGCGGGCGGGACGCACGATGCGGGCGAGCCCGTAATAGATCCAGCCCAGCCCGAGATTGCGATCCTCGGCGCGCTGCTGGTGTCCCATGCGCAGCAGGTCCGGCTGCGCGTACAGCGCGGCGATCCAGTCGTCCATGCCCGTGCGCGTCATCGCATCCGCCCGTCCTCGTCGACCCGCGCATGGTGGCAGAAACGGCGGTGCGGCACCCGCGCCGGGCGGCGCACTGCCCGTGGCGGTCCCGCCCCGCGCCGTGCCGGGCGGCAGGGACCGCGCTCAGTTGAACATGCTGATGCTGCCCGGGCCGTCGAGTGCTCGCGGCGCACGCGGCAGCCGGCGCAGGTCGGCGGTGTCGTCCGTGCGCTGAGGATCGGCGGAAGGCGCGCCGGCAGGGTCCGGCTTCACGACCGCGGCCAGTTCGCCGTTCATGCGCGAGTGCAACACGATCATCCTCTCCACCGCCTCGGCATAGAGGGCAGCGAGCTGCGCGATCTCCGCCTCGTCGAACTTCCCGCTGGCGTTCAGGTACTCGATCAGCGTCCGGCTCTTCGCCGCCTGCTCGTAGGCGGGCTGCAGCTCGGCCGCGTAGCGGGCCTGGATCTCGCTCATGTCGCGGCGCTGCCCGGCGCTGAGTTCGGTGGCGCCGGCGCTGCCGGCCACGAGCGCGGCGAGAGCGGGAGACAGGCAGGTGCGGAACAGGCTCCGGGTGCGCATGCGGGTTCTCCGTCACTGGTCTGGGCCGGCCCGCGCGGCGCGCGGGATTTGCGGCGGTGATGACGGGAACAGGCTACCGGCCGATTGCGGAGGGAGCGTGCAGCCAGGATGTAGCTGTGCGGAAGAGCGGAAATGTCGAGCGCTCCGCCCCGGCGGCAATGCCCGGTGGCGCCGCCGCGACCCGCTCGAGTACAT
>CAYOJP010000013.1:14981-29059 GCA_964404305.1 uncultured Gammaproteobacteria bacterium | reverse complement strand
GTACCGCGCGCACGCGCAGGCGCTCCTCCTCGCCGCAGCGGGCCGTGACGCGGATGGCGAACGACGTCGTGCCGACGCGCTCCACGCCCAGTGCGAACGTGAGAACCTCGCCGATCTGGCTCGCGCGGACAAAATCGCACTCCACGTGCACGGTCGGCACGCCCGTCCCGGCCTCGGCGCTCATCGCGCCGAAGCTCCAGCCGAGCGCCTCCGCGAACCAGTCCTCGACCACCATGTTCACCATTTCGAAGTAACGCGGGTAGAAGACGATGCCGGCCGGATCGCAGTGATGGAACCGCACCAGCATTTCGGTGGTGAACAGCACGCTTTCCTCCTCGTCATCCGCGCACACCCCACGAACCGTTGCCGGCCCGCATTGGGAGCGTCGCTCGCTGCAGCACGCAAGGTCCGGGAAGCGCGCCTGCAGGCTCGCGCGCAGCCCCCGATGCCCCCTCGCCAGCCGCCAGCTCCCTGCGCGATCCGCCGCCTTACGACCCCCGCGCTCAGCGCCCGAAGATGTCGAGCGGCAGGATCGCCGAAACCATGAAATTCGGCACGTCGACGAGCTGGCCGATGCGCAGGTCCACCGCCGCGGCCGCGACGACGTACGCCTGGTAACGCGTGAGGCCCTTCTCCCGGACCATGTAGTCGATGATCTTCAGCAGCGCATCGCGCGTGGCGAGCGTGAGATCCTCGGACAGGTTGCGCAGCGCCGCGACCTTGGGGGAATCGAGCCAGGCCAGGTGCGGCGGGACCTCGCCCTTCTTCTTCATGGGCAGCCCGGTCGCTGCGTAGAAGCGCGACGGCTCGGTCTGCTTCAGTTGCGCACCGCCCTCGAACTGCGGATACGGCAGGTGCTTGCCAGCGCCCTTGCGGACCTCGCAGGTGAGCGTCACGCGCGCGGCCATCTCGATCGCCGTGCCGCAGACCTCGCCATCGCCCTGCGCGTAATGCACGTCGCCGCACCACAGGCCCGCACCGTCGACCTGCACGGGGAACAGGATCGTGGTGCCGATCTGCATCTCCTTGATGTCCATGTTGCCGCCGCACTCGCGCGGCGGGATGGTCCGCAGTGCCTCGGCGGCGTAGGGCGCCCCGGGCCCGAACAGCTTCGCCGGCACGGCGCCGGCCGGCTCGGGCATCAGCACGAAGCCGCCGGCCTTCGCCAGCTCGCCCTCGCGCTCGAGCGCGTCGCGCATCTCGGGTTCGCCCGGCAGCACGCCGATCGAGCCCGGAAACGCCATCATCGGGATGGTCACCCCGGGGATCTCCGCAGACACCGCCTTGAGGCGGTCGAGGTGCCAGTTGGCGATGAAGGGCTCGGGGAACACGTCGCGCAGGAAGCCGAAGCCGGGCACGCAGACCGTGTAGCCGTACACGTCCGGCTCGATGTCGACGATCGTGACTGCCAGCGCGTCCCCGCGCTCGGCGCTCTCGATGTGGACGGGGCCGGTCATCGGATGCACGCGGTTCAGGTCGCACGCGGGGACGTCCGCGGCAATGGTCGTGAACGAGAACTGGTTGTCGAACGCGTCGCGGGTCTCGTAGACGACGTAGTCGCCCGGACGGGCGCGCACCACGGGCGGCAGCTTCGGGTGCAGGCGGTTGAAGCAGGACGGATCGTCCTTCGCGGTGGCGCCGGAACGCTTGATGACGACGGTATCGGCCACGAACATGTCCCCCGTTTGGATGGAAGTGATCGCGCCGCCGCGCCGGGCCGTTGCGACCCCGCGCGACGGCGCGTCGATTCAGGCTTTGGGCGGCTCGATGTACTCCACCATCTTGCCCGGCTTGAGCACGAGGTGATGGATCTTCCAGCCGTCCGGCTTGCGCACGAAGTCGCAGTCGTAGGTGGCGGCAAACCAGCAGTTGCGGGGCACCCCGTCATCGCCCTTGTGGGTCATCAGCTCCCACAGCCACCAGTAGGCGTGCGCCCGATCGAGGTCGTCGGACAGATCGACGATCGGCGCGACGGGGAAATGCAGCGACCACAGGATGCGCTCCTGCGCGACCTTCGCCAGCGCCTCGGCGATGACCTCGCGGCCCTCGAAGCGCCCGAATCCCTCCGCTTCCCACACCGCGTCCTGCGCCAGCAGCAGCTTCATCTGCGCCGGGTCGTTCCTGTCGTCGCCGGCCCTGGCATAGCGGGCGATGGTGCTCCGGATCCCTTCCAGGGCCACCAGCCACGCCACCTTGCGCTCCATGTCGATGTTCATGCGGTTTCCGTACCCGCTCAGTGCATCTGGTTGCCGTGGCGGGCGATGAAGCGGCGCTCGTCGAACGCGTGCGGCACCCCGGGCTGCCCCTTGTACAGCTCCACGTTCGGAGCGATCTCGGCCAGCATCATCGCCAGGTCGTACAGGCGCGCGGCGTCCTCCGGCAGCTCGCCGATCGGGTAGCGATCGCAGTAATCGAGGATGCGCACGAGTTCGGGCTGGAGGGCCGCGTAGAAGCCCTGCAGGTCCTCCTTCGTCGAGCGCAGGCGCTTGTCGTAGCGCCGGTTCTCGGTGGGTTGGGCCCATTCCGTCACCCAGCTCTCCAGGGCTTCGAAGCCCGCCGGCAGGACCCCGCTCACTTGCCACCCCCATCGCGCCGCCCGAGGTACTGGTCGAGGACGTGGTAGCCGTGGCGCACGAGCACCTCCTCGTCCTGCAGCTGCATGACCTTCTTGGCGCCGGATTCGAGCGCGAAGTGCGTGCCCTCCATCGTCGCGGTGTCCTCCAGCCAGGCGTTGCGCTGCAGGCACATGGCGTGCTGCAGGGCCCAGCGCTCGCTGTTGGTACGCGGCGCGGCGACGTTGTAGGTGCCTTCCCACAGGCAGCGGTTGTGGCCGATCGGCCAGAACTGGTGCGTGAACCAGATGCCCTCGGAGACATGCAGCAACCAGTTCGGGAAGAACACCGACAGCTCGAACGCGTAGTCGCTGCGGCGCTCGTAGTTCATCTGCGGCGGAATCATCTTCGCGCCGTCGTTGCTCGCCAGGGACCCGCGCGCGCGCGCGTTGGCGACGGCAGCGACCGGCGTTGCGGTCTTGGGCGGGTCGAAGCACACCGCGGTCGTGCGGTGATCGCCGTACAGCTCCACCATCTGCAGCCCGGTGGAGAAGATCCCCGGGAACGAGCCGGCGTGGATCGTCGGCACGTGGTACGCCTCGGCGAAGGCGTCCAGGCCGACCTTCCAGTTGCAGTTGAGGTAGGTGTAGTAGGAGTACTGGTGCGTCAGCTCGTGGTAGGGGAAGCCGGCGAAGTGCTCCCCCATCCTGCCCAGGTAGTCCTGCAGCGTCTTCTCCGGCCGCTCGGCGAGATTGATGAAGATGAACCCCTCCCAGGTGTCGCACTGGATCGGCGCGAGGCCGTTCTCCTCCTTCTTGAAGCAGGCCGGGAAGCGTTCCTCCTCCGGCACGTTCTGCAGTCCGCCCTCGGGATTGTAGGCCCAGCCGTGGAAACGGCAGGACAGGACGCGGCCCTGCCCCCAGGACGTGTCGCCGTCCGGGACGATCACGGTGTTGCCGCGGTGCGAGCAGGTGTTGTGAAAGGCACGGATCACGTCGTCGCGGCCACGGATGATGATGGCGCCCGTGGAGGCGAAATGCAGTTGCTTCAGCTTCCAGGACCCCGCCCTGGGCAGTTCCTCGACCCGCCCCACGCAGAGCCAGGTCCGCTTGAAGACCTTTTCGACCTCCTCCTTGTAAATCTCGGGGGAGATGCAGACGTCGGTCCGGACCGGATCGGTCCCGAGCCACGGGAACTTCTGCTGCCAGCGCAACGGGCGCTCCTGCATGACTGCACTCATGGGGACACCTCTCCAGGCAAGGGGGATCAGGGTGTTATGACCTGTTGTCGAGTATAGGCAGCGGTTCCGGGGCGGCACTAGCCCGGCGGCGCAGCCGACCGGCGGAAAACGCAGCCGGAGAGAGTTGAAACACCATCGGCACCGGGCCACACTGACCCTGCCGGCCGCCCGCGCCGGCGCCGGGAGTCGCAAGCATGCTCGCCATTTCGCCGCAGATGCCACTCGCGAACAGGGCCCTGTTCGTCAGCGGGAACATCGACGCCGCCCGCACCCACCTCTCGCAGCGGTTCTGGCCGCACTCGGTGACGCCGCTCGACCCCGGCACGGCCTTCGCCTTCCGCCACCACCAGGCGGAGTTCGCGCAGACGTCCTTCAACGCCCTGCGCTACGGCACGGCGGTCGCAATCGATTCCCAGCCCTCGGATCCGAGCTACCTCGTCAAGTTCACGCTCGACGGCGCGAGCGAGGTCGACCAGGGCAGCACCGTCGTCGCATCGAACGCCGGCATGGTCTGCGTGATGAACCCTACGCGCCGCCTGCGCGTGCGCCTGTCGGCCGACCACAACCAGCTCACCCTGCGCGTGGCCGGCAGCGTGCTGCACGACTGCATCGAGCGCGAATTCGGTACGGCGATACGCCGGCCGCTGGAGTTCGAAGCGACAGCGCGGCACGTCAACGAGTGCGCGCCGGGGCTCGGCCGGCTGGTCGGCACGCTGTGCGAGGACCTCGATGCACCCGCGGCCGGCTTCAGGCATCCGCGGGTCGCCGGCCACCTCGAGCAGACGCTGGTCGGCCTGCTGCTGACGGAGTTGCCCCACAACTACAGCACGCTGCTGGCGTCCTCGGCGGCGCCTGCCGCCCCCGCCTACGTCGTGCTGGCCGAGGAGTACATCCGGGCCCGGGCGCGCGAACCGCTGTGCGTCGCGGAGGTCGCCGCAGCCGCCGGCGTGAGCGTGCGCTCCCTGCAGGCGGGGTTCCAGCGCCACCGCGGCACGAACCCCATGCGCTTCCTGCGCGATTGCCGCCTGGCGCTCGCCCGCGCCGGGCTGCTCGCCGCGAGCGCCGACGTGACGACCATCGCCTGCGACTGCGGGTTCGGCGATCCGGGCAAGTTCGCCGGGTACTACCGGGCGCGCTACGGCGAATCGCCGTCGGTGACGCTGAACCGGGGCCGGCTGTCCCGCCGGCGCTGAGTCGCCTCGCATCCGCGCCGCGTTGACCGACAGTCCCGCGCCCGCGGCCGGCCCGCTGGTCATCGCCCCGCCGGTTGCCGCGGCCCTGGCGGCGGGCCGGGCGGTCGTCGCGCTGGAGACCTCCATCCTCGCCCAGGGCCTGCCCTGGCCACATAACCTCGAGGCGGGACTCGCCGCCGAGGCCGCGGTGATCGAGGCCGGTGCTGTCCCGGCAACGATCGGCTTGCTGGACGGAACGGTACGCATCGGCCTCGACCGTGCGCAGCTCGGGCACTTCGCCCGCAACGAGGGCCGGCGCATCGCCAAGGCCGCCACGCGTGACCTGCCGCTCGTCGCGGCCCGGGGCGGTGACGCCGCGACCACCGTGTCGGCCACCCTGTTCTGCGCCGCGCGCGCCGGGATCGCGGTCGCCGCAACCGGTGGCATCGGGGGCGTCCACCGCGGCGCGGTCGAATCCTTCGACATCTCCGCCGACCTCGCCGAGCTGGCGCGGACTCCGATCGTGCTCGCCTGCGCCGGGGCCAAGTCGATCCTCGACCTGCGCAGGACGCTGGAAGCCCTGGAGACGCTCGGGGTGACGACGGTGGGGTACGGGACCGGCGAGTGGCCGGCATTCTACTGCCGCGAGAGCGGCCTGCCGCTGTCCGCGCAGGTCGACGATGCAGCGCAGGCGGCCGCGCTCGCACGCGCGCACCGGGCACTCGGCCTCCCGGGTGCGCTGCTGGTCGCGGTGCCGCCGCCGGCGGCCAGCGCCCTGGCCCCCGGCGAGGTCGAGGACTGGACGGCGACCGCGGCGGCACAGGCCACCGGCGCGGGCGTCGCCGGCCCGGCGGTGACGCCCTGGCTGCTCGCGCGGGTGCGCGAGCTGTCCGGCGGCCGGGTGCTGGCCGCCAATCTCGCGCTCTACCGGAACAACGCCGGGGTGGCCGCCGCGATCGCCGTGGCGCTGGCGGCGGCCTGACGGCGCGGCAGGCTCACGCGACCTGGCGCGCCGCCGTTCCGGCCCGCAGCATCGGCATGATGTCGCGCGCGAACAGTTCCTGGGTGCGCCGTGCCTGCGCCTGCGTGCAGCCGCCGTAGTGGCTGATGATGCACAGCTCGTCGAAGCCGCCCGCCTGGCGGTAGAAATCGAGCAGCTTCGGCCCGACCTGCGCCGGCGTCCCGACGAACACCACGTTCTTCTCGAGCAGGTCCTCGAATGTCGCGTCGAGGAGCCACCTGAACGGATCGTCGGCGTAGAAGTTGAAGCTGGCGTCGTACAGCACCTGTCGCTGCTCCGGCGTGGCGCGCGGCACGTGCGCCATCGGCGCGTAGTTGTAGCGCATGAAGTTCAGCACCGGTTCGCGCGCCTCGCGCAGCGCGCGCTCCGGGTTCTCGTCGAGCCAGATCTGCTTGATGTAGCTGATCCGGGGCCGGGTGCCGGCGGCGGCGCACAGGTCGCGGTAGTTCTGCATCGGCTTCAGGAACAGTTCCGGCGGCATCGGCCCGCCGACCGCGATGCCCCAACCCTCCTTCGCGGCACGCTGGAACTGCCGTCCGCTGGTACCCACCACGAACACCGGCGGATAGGGCTTCTGCAGCGGCTTGGGCACGATCGACAGGTTGTCGCAGGTGTAGTACCTGCCGCGGTAGGTGAAGCGATCCTTCGTCCAGCCGGCGAGCAGGATGTCGAGGCTCTCGTCGTAGCGCCCCTGGCTCTCCTCGAACCGCACGTTCGCGTCCGGCTGCAGCCAGGCATGGCCGCGGCCCATCCCGCATTCGAGCCGGCCGCCGGTGAGAATGTCGGCCTGCGCGATCTCCCCGGCGAGGATCATCGGGTTGTGCAGCGGCAGCGTGTGGCACAGCGTGCGGAAGCGGATGCTCTTCGTGCGCTGCGCCAGGGCACTGTACAGCGCGAGCGGGTTGACGTTGATCGCGAACTGCTCGTGGAACGGATGCTCCAGCGTGCAGAACACGTCATAGCCGAGCTGGTCGAGGTTCTCGACCAGGCCCATGACGTCGTGGATCACGTCCGCGTGCGCCGCGCCCGGCGGGCACTGGAACTCGCAGTACATCCCGAACTTCATACCAGACTGCATGCGCGTCCTCCGTTGTGGTCCTGTGGTCCGGTCGCCCGGGGCCCCGGCCCGCCCGGCAATGGCGCCCGGGATTTCCAATTTCCGGTGCAGGCCAATTGCGCTCGCCAATTCAGTGTGCCCCCAGTAGACCGCCCGGCGGAAACCATCGCTATCCCGGGAGCGACGCCCGCCCGCCCGGAAGCGCCGGGCGGCGATTGCGCCCATCCGGACGCCGGCGCAGAATCGGGACGTTGCACGAGTGCCCGGCGGAAATGCGCCGGGCGTTGGGGCGAAAGACGCATGCAGACGACCGTACCGGGCTTGCCGCTGGCGAGCCGTCACCTGTACTCGTGCGCGAGTCCGGATGCTGCCGCCGTGCACCTCGCGCGCTTCGTCGGCGGCTTCCACTGCATCCGATCGCTGGGCCGGCACCGGCAGGTCCAGTTCGTGCACAACCATGCCACGCTCGCGGGCATCGGCATCAACGCCCTGCAGTACGGGACGGCCCTGGAAATCGCGGCCGAACCCATCGCGGAGTCCTACCTTCTGGTGGTGCTCCTGGCCGGCCACGGAGAACTCGTCCAGGGCACCTCCCGGCTTGCCCTGGGCGTCGACTGCACCGCCGTCGTGAACCCCGACCGTCCTTTCCACCTGCGCATGTCGGCGGAGGAGCACAACCTGACCGTGCGCATTCCCGGCCCGCTGCTGCGCGACGCCGCAGCCCGGATGCTCGGCCGGCACGAGACGGGCACGGTCGAGTTCACCGGGACCGCGCCGGCCCGCGGGCTGCGCCGGCTGCTCGGCGGCGTCTGCGCCGAACTCGACGACGCCGGGACGCCGCTCGTCGCGACGGCGGCCGGGAGCGGGATCGGGGAGGCGCTCGGTGCCACCCTGCTGCGGTTCCTGCTCGCGGAGGTGCCGCACAACCTCAGTGCCGCGCTCAACGCTCCGGTGGCGATTCCCCCCGGGTCTCGCCACGTGCAGCGGGCGCGGGAGTTCATTCACGCGAGTCTGGGCAGCCCCGTCACGCTCGCCGACGTCGCCGCCGCCGCCGGCACCAGCGCGCGGACGCTGCAGGTCGGCTTCCAGCGCCTGCACGGCTGCTCGCCGCTGCAGTACCTGCGGGCCCGGCGCCTGGAACTGGCCCGCGCCGAACTCGAACGCGCGGCGACCGCCTGGCGCAGCGTCACCGAGATCGCCTGTGACTGCGGGTTCACGCACATGGCGAAGTTCTCCCGTGCCTACCGGGAGCGCTACGGCGAGACGCCCTCGGCGACCCGCGGCCGCGTCCTGCGCGGAGACGCCGGCGCGGGCTCCTGAATTGCCGTCGCGGAGGCGGATCCGCCCCGGCGCTACTGCCCGCGCAGGAAGAACGACTTCACGAACCGGGGCGTCGTCACCGTCCAGACGATGCGCTCGCCCTTGCGGATGATCCAGCCGTCGCCCGGTCGATAGCGCACCGTCTCGCCCGAGTCGAGATAGTCGATCATGACCTCGCCCTCGAGCACGAAGGCGTGCTCGGTCGCCGGCCACACGATCTCCGCCCGGCCGGCCTTCTGGACGAACAGCCCGCCAACCAGATCGCCCTCGGCGAAGTCGATGCGCACCCGTGCGTCGATGTCGCCGTCCACGCGCGTCGCGCCGCCCGCGGTGGTGTCGAAGGGCTCGAGCGTCGCGGGATCGATGCTCGGAGCGGGTCCGTAGCTCTGCATGCAGGATTCTCCCCGCCGCGTCGCCGCCGTGCGGCACGCGAGCCTCACATCAGGCTGCCGAACTGCGCGCGCAGTGCCGCCACTATCGGCGCCGGCGCCTTTGCGGGCGAACCCGCATCGTAAGGCGGCTGCGGGTCGTACTCGATGATGAGCTGCGCGGCCCGCGCCGCATCGGCGCCGAACTGCTCGCCGACCAGTGCCAGCGCCATGTCGATCCCCGAGGACACCCCGGCCGCGGTCCAGACCTTGCCGTCGCGCACGACGCGCTCGCTGGTCGGCGTCGCGCCGAACTGGCGCAGCGCCTCGAGCGCCAGCCAGTGGGTGGTCGCCCGCCGGCCGTCCAGCACGCCGGCCGCGGCCAGGCCCAGCGCCCCGGTGCAGACCGACGTCGTCCACGTCGTCGTCGCGTGCACCGCGCGGATCCACTCTAGGACCGCCGGATCGCCGGTGACCGCCTGCGGAAACGGCGTGCCGGGGACGACCAGGATGTCCGGCCGGGTGACGTCGGCCAGTCCGTAGTCGGCGACGAGCCCGAGCCGCTTGAAATCGGAGCGCTTCTCGCCCCGTTCGCGGGCGACGAAGCAGATTTCCATTCCCGGCACGTTCTGCAGCACCTCGTAGGGCCCGATCGCGTCGAGGACCGTCACGCCGTCGTACAACAGGATGGCCGTCTGCATGCTCGTGCTCTCCGGTGGTCGTGCCCGCGCGGAGGTGCCGGGCGCCCGTGGGGTGCAAGCCTACTCCGGTCGGCAGCCGCCTCGCCAAGGCCACCCCGGGTCCGTTGCTCAGAGCCGGCTCAGGCGCAGCTCGCGCAGGTGGTCGTGGACGAAGTCCAGGCGGTCGTTGCCCCAGAAGATCTGGTCGTCGATGATGAAGGTCGGCACGCCCATCACGCCCAGCGCCTGCGCCTCGTCCCAGTTCCGCGCCAGTTGCTCGTGGCGCTTCGGGTCCTCGAGCGCCGCGCCCAGTTCGTCGCGGTCCAGCCCGATCCGCTCGCCCACGGCCAGGATCTCGGCCGGATCGCCGATGTCACGCCCCAGGGCCCATTCCTGCCGCATCATCTCCACGACATAGGGGCGCAGCAGCCCGTGCTCCTCGGCGAGCAGGGAGCCGGCGCCGGCCCGGGTCGGATCGGTGCTGATCGGCGGCGGATTGCAGGGGATTCCCAGCTTGCGCGCCCAGCGCTGGATGTCCTGGCGCGTGAGCGGCACCTTCACCTTCGCCCGGTCGGGCGCCGAGCGCCCGTCCCAGCCCGCCAGCGGCCGCCACACGAGGCGCGTGTGGTAATCGTCGAACAGCGCGAACAGCGACTTGGACGCGAGGTAGCAGTACGGGCTGCGGAAATTGAAGAAGAGCCTGATGTCCTTCGGTTCCATGCGGGATCCCCCGGGGCAGGTGCGCCGTCGGGCGAATTATCCCACGGGCCACGGCGACTTGCCGAGGGCGACCGCGACGATGTAGGCGAACGTCGCCGTCGCGGCGACCCAGGCCGCGAGGCGCACGCGGCGCGTCCGGCCGCGCTTGAGCGCGATCGAACCGAGGATGACGTAGAGCACGAGGGCGAGCACCTTCGCGGTGAGCCAGGCGTGCACGAACGGAACCTGGGCGAGCAGGGTGGCGAGGCCGATGCCGCTGGCGAGCAGCACCGTGTCGACCACGTGCGGCAGTATCCGCACCCAGCGGGCGTGCAGGCGCGGCGAGCCGCTGGCCATCCATGCGGCGCGGACCTGGAACAGCGTCCCCGACGTGACGATCGCGGCGAGATGGACCGCCTTGAGCAGCGCGTACATGCAGCCTCCCGGGCCGGTCGACCGGCCAGTCTAGATTGTCGAGCGGAATTGTGCTGCGCCTGAAGTCGGGACACCCTGGGCGCCGGTGCCGGGCGGCGTGTTCGACATCTGCACTCTGAAATGCGAAGCGGATATGCGCTGCACTCGACGGTGAAGAGCTGCGGGCGGCGGTGCCGGGGAGCATTGATCGAGATTTCCGCTCCTCTTATGTAGTTGTTGAGCCGCCCGTCACCGAACGGTCATGGCATCCGGGCCCGGCTCGCATTACCATGGCGACCGTAAACTTTCGTTACAGCGCACGGATGCGCCCCAGACCAGAGTCCGGCCGGACTTGCACAGGGTGCGCGGATATGGTTGAGAGCAGTGTGCGGGTCGCCGTCGTGGAGACGGTCCGCTGGGCGATCCAC
This sequence comes from uncultured Gammaproteobacteria bacterium, assembly GCA_964404305.1. Classification (GTDB taxonomy): domain Bacteria; phylum Pseudomonadota; class Gammaproteobacteria; order JADZEE01; family JADZEE01; genus CAYOJP01. Next base: position 18,108 of record CAYOJP010000013.1, on the reverse strand, counting down.
GCCGGCGCCCTCGCCGGCCTGTGGTGGACGGGCGTGTCGGCGCCTGCGCTGCTCGCGTGCGCCATCGGCTACGTGAGCGGCATGATGGCGATCTGCGTCGCCTATCACCGCTACTTCGCGCATCGCACCTTCCGCACCGGTCGCGGCTTCCAGTTCGTCCTCGCTCTGTGGGGCGCGCTGTCCCTTCAACGCGGCCCGATCTGGTGGGCCTCGGTCCACCGGCACCACCACCGCCACACCGACACCGAGGAGGACTTCCACTCCCCGCGCCGCGGCCTGTGGCATGCCCACATGGGCTGGCTGATGAGCCGCAAGATCTACGAAGTCGACTACGGCAACGTGCGCGATCTCAGCGCGTATCCGGAACTGCGGTGGCTGGATCGCTGGTATCACCTGCCATCGCTGGCGTACATCGCCGCCCTGTTCGGGCTGGGGGCCGGATTGCAGACGGCCTGGCCGGCGCTCGGCACCGGGCCCGCGCAGATGGTCGTGTGGGGGTTCCTGGTCCGCACCGTGCTGCTGTGGCAGGCGACGTTCTGCATCAACTCGCTCATGCACGTCATCGGCACGCAGCGCTACGCCACCAGTGACGACAGCCGCAATTCCCTGCTGCTGGCGCTCATCACGCTCGGGGAAGGCTGGCACAATAACCATCACCGGCTGCCGGCCTGCGCCCGGAATGGCTTCTACTGGTGGGAACTCGATTTCAATTACTACCTGATCCGCCTGTTCGCGGCGCTGGGGCTGGTGTGGGACGTGCGCAAGGTGCCGGCCGCGGTGCTCGCGGAGGGGCGGCTGCAGGCGGTCGCCCGCCCGGTCACGCACGGCACGGCCTGATCCTCGCGCTGCTCGCCGCGGCGGGTCTCGCGACCGCGCTCGCCGCCGACCCGGGCGCCGCCGCGCCGGTCCGCCCCTCCCTCGCCTCGATCGCGGTCGATGTCGCCCGGGCGACGCCCGCCGATCGGCAGTACTTCGCGATCGTCGCGCTGGAGGAGCTGGCGCGCGCCTACCGCGAGGAGGCCCAGGGCGCGTCGCTGCCGGCGAATGCCGACGCCGATCGCCGCCAGGCGCTGTGGCGCTGGCGCTCCAGCACCCAGGCCTATGCCCGCGACCTCGAACTCCTGGCCTCGAGCATCCAAGACGCCGGCGACATCGGCGTGTTCGTCGAGCCGGACGCGAGCGTGCGGCTGCTGGTAGCCGGCCGCCAGGTAATCCTCGCCAGCCCCCGGATCCGCGCGCCTCAGATCCTCGACGACCGCATCGTCGACCGCTACTGCAGCGTCGTCACCTGCCGCCTGCCGCCCCCGCCCGCGACGACGACCGCCGGGATCGGCGACATCGCGACGCCCGGCGCCGCCGACGACCCCGCGCAGCGGGTGCGACCGCCGCCGGGTCCGCCCGGGGTGGACGGCGTATGGAGCTTCGGCGATCGCCAGGGCCCGGTCCTGCAGACGAGCGCCGGCATCCACTTCGCGTTCCGCGACGCCGAGGAACTCCAGCGGCGCAAGCGCGTGTGCCTCACGCTCGTGCACGAACTTCAGCTCCTGGAACGGCAGTTGCGCTACTTCCGCTCGCGTGGCGTGCTGGTGGAATGGCCCGCGCTCGTCGTGGCGGCCGACGCCGCCAGCGGCCGCGCCCGCGTGGTACTGAACCGGCTCGGGCACTCGGTCCTGCTCGACCTGCCGACGCTGATGCGGGCGACCTACGCGCTCGATACGGTCAAGCCCTGGCTCATCGCGCGCGTGGAGGATCGCCGCGTGCAGATGCCGCCGCTGCCCGCCGAGCGGCTGCTCGCCGGCCTTCCGGAAGCGCCGCCGGTCCCCTGACGGGCGGCACACGCCGGGCGCTCATGGGGCTCGGCGACGGTGCCGCGCGTGGTACTCCGGGTTCGGCTGCATGTCGACCGCCGCCGCGACCCGGTTGCTCATGTTGAAGAAGCCCGTGACGTTGGCGATGTCCCAGATGTCGCGCTCGCCGAAGCCGGCGTCGCGCAGACGCTGCCGGTCGGCCTCGTCGATGCGGTCCGGCGTCTCGGTAAGCTTCGCGGCGAAGTCGAGCATCGCCCGCTGGCGCGGCGGCAGCGCGGCCACCCGGTAGTTCATCACCAGCATCTCGCCGAGCTGCGGATCCCCGGAGTACTCGCGCACCGCGGCGCCATGGGCCGTCAGGCAGTAGTAACAGTGGTTCGCCGACGAGACGACGACCGCAATCATCTCGCGCTCCAGCGCGGTCAGGCCCGACTCGCCGATCATCAGCGCGTTGTACAGGCGCGAGAAGCCGCGCAACTGCTCCGGCGCGTGCGCGTAGGCGCGCAGCACGTTCGGGATCATGCCGAGCTTCTCCTCGCAGAGGCGGAAGTACTTCTGCAGGTCCTCCGGCAGGTCGGCGGTCGCCGGCGGCTCGATGGCGAGCGCGGTCAGGTGCTCTGGCTGGGGCATGGACGCTCTCCGTCTCGTGGTCAGGGGGTCACGGGCTCGCGCAGCGGCCCCGGCAGCACCAGGCCGAACACCTCGCGCAGCACCGACTCCACCTCGGCGGCGGAGCGCAGTTCGCGCTCCTGCTTCTGCGTGCCGCGGGTGCGTACCAGGCTGCGCCCGGCGAGCGTGACGCGCCCGTCGGCGAGCGCCAGCGAGGCGAGCGGCGCCCGGGTGAACGGCGCATCCGCGCCGGTCTGGTGCCAGCGGACCATCGGCGCGTAGTCGCCGCGCGCCACCGCGGCCGTGTCGAACAGGTAGCGCGGCGCCCACCACCCCGCGCCGGCGGGCCGCCAGTACAGCGCGGCCACCGCTTCCCACCGCCCGACGCGGTAGTCGTTGCCCTCCGCCGAGGCGATGCTGTCCGGATCGTCCAGCGGCAGTGGCTCACGATTGGACTGGCCGTTGCCGACATCGAGGAGCCAGGGCCGGTCCAGGTCGACGATCAGCGCCATATGCTCCAGCGGCGCTCCGAGCCCGCCGTGAATGGCCATGCGCGCGGACACGAAGCGCACGCGGAAGCCGAGCCCCGCGAGCAGGTCGTGGAACAGCCCGTTGCACTCGTAGCACAGGCCGCCGCGCCGCTCCCCGACCAGCTTGGCGAGCACGTCGGCGGGCTCGATGCCGAACGCGCGGCCGCAGTGGATGTCGAG
>CAYOJP010000013.1:2925-14881 GCA_964404305.1 uncultured Gammaproteobacteria bacterium | reverse complement strand
AACGCCGCGCGCGCGCATCCGCTCCCCGCCCCGGACAGCACCGTGACGGCCCGCGAGACGTTCGGCATCGACAGCGACCTGTGCGCCCCCGCCTTCAGCATCCCGAGCGAGTTCGTGCCGGCAATCGACCCCGCCTACCGGTTCGACCCGGTGACCACCCTGGCGATCCTCGCCGGCTTCGCGCACAACCGGCGGGTGCTCATCCAGGGCTACCACGGCACCGGCAAGTCCACGCACATCGAGCAGGTCGCCGCGCGCCTGAACTGGCCGCTCCTGCGCATCAACCTCGACAGCCACGTCAGCCGCATCGACCTCGTCGGCCGCGACGCCATCGTGCTGCGCGACGGCCAGCAGGTGACCGAATTCCGCGAGGGCCTGCTGCCATGGGCCCTGCGCAACCCCGTCGCGCTGGTGTTCGACGAGTACGACGCCGGCCGCCCCGACGTCATGTTCGTGATCCAGCGCGTGCTCGAGGTCGACGGCCGGCTCACGCTGCTCGACCGCAACGAGGTGATCACGCCGCACCCGGCCTTCCGGCTGTTCGCGACCGCGAACACCGTCGGCCTGGGCGACGCGAGCGGGCTGTACCACGGCGTGCAGGCCCTCAACCAGGGCCAGCTCGACCGCTGGAACATCGTCGCCTGCCTGAACTACCTGGGCCTCGCCGAGGAGACCGCGATCGTGCTCGCCAAGGTGCCCGCCTTCGGCAGCGACGGCGGGCGCCGGCTCGTCGAGTCGATGGTGCGCGTGGCCGAACTCACCCGCGCGGGATTCATCGCCGGCGACCTGTCGACCGTGATGTCGCCGCGGACGGTCATCACCTGGGCCGAGAACGCGCGCATCTTCGGCGATGTCGGCGTCGCGTTCCGGCTGACCTTCCTGAACAAGTGCGACGAGGCCGAACAGGCCGCGGTCGGGGAATACTACCAGCGCGTATTCTCCGTCGAGCCCGGCAGCACGCCGCAGCCGCTGACCGCCGCGCAGTTGGCGACGCCCTGACGGGCCGGCGCGCTCAGCGCGCGCCGGCGCGGTCGTAGTAACGAATCGCCTGGATGCGGCCCGAGAACGTGGTCGGCGAGAGATCCAGCTCCACCTTCAGGCGGCCGGAGTCCGGGTCGATGCTGTAGCGCTCCTTCGCGCGGCCGCTGTCGCGGGGGCGGGACTCCACCACCAGCGTGTTGCCGTCCCAGTAATAGAACGAGTAGTCCTTGCGCTCGCGCGCGTCGCTGGCCGACACGCTGCGCCCGCCGATCCTGCCGAAGCGACGCTCGAGATCGCCCTGCGGGTGACGGTGGACGAGGCGGAACTCCTCGCCCTGCGGCTCGATCAGCATGCCGTCGTCGTACGACACGTGGTCGTAGAACGCCTGTTCGGGCGGGCCGCCCCGGTAGCGGCCGCGATCGCTCCTGCTCATCCCGGGCGATGGCTCGATGTTCCCGCCGCGGAGCGATACCTGGTCTTCGATCAGCTCGTCGATGTCGTCGCTCTCGTCGAGGTTGGCGATCCACTCGCCGGCGAGCGCCGCGGCCGCTGGATCGACAGCGCGCGCCGGTCCGGCAGCGAGGACCAGTGCCATCGCCAGGCCGAGCCATGCGGGTGGCACGGGCAGCCAGCATCCGTGGCGGTGGTTCATCGTCACTCCTGCCGGGAATTCGCGCCATTGTAGCCTGCCGGCCCCGGTTCGCCCGCCCGGGGTGCGGCGCGACCGCCCTCGCGCGCCACCGCGGGGTCAGGCCGCGCGGTGACCCGGCAGCGCGATTGGGCATACTGTCGCCGTGACCATGCACGACGACGCCCCCGAGGACACCTTCCTGCGCGCCACCGCCGCGGCGATGCGCGCCCTCGCCGAGTCGCCGACCCTGGACGTCACCTGCGGCGCCCCCGCACCACGCCTGGACGGCTCGCACGCGGACCTGCCGGCGCCGCGGCCGGGCGCCGGCACCGAGCCGCACGCGTGGCTGCGCGGTCACGCCGATCGGCTGGCCCTCGGCGCGCGCCACCACGATGCCACCGTGCATGCGGCGCTGCGGCCGCGCGCGGAGCCGGCCGGCACGATCTACGACCGCCTCGAGCAGGCGCGGGTCGAGACCCTTGGCGCGCGCGACCTGGAAGGCGTCGCCGACAACCTGCACGGGCTGCTCGAATCGCAGTACCGGGAGCAGGGGCTGGCGGGCGCGCAGGGCCGGGCGGACGTTCCCATCGCCGAGGGCATCGCCTGCCTCGCCCGCGAGGCGCTGGGCGCCCCGGGGCTGCCGCCCACCGCTGCGCTGGCGGCCGAGCTCTGGCGCGCCACGCTCGCCACCCGGCACGCGCCGGCGTTCGCCGCGCTCGCGCGCGCCGCGGTCGACCAGCCCGCCTACGCCGCGGCTGCCCGCGGATTGCTCCGCGACCTGGGCCTGGACGAGGAGGCCGCGACGCCGGCCCCGGACGACTCGTCGCCCGACGGTGAGCGACCCCCTGGCGACGACGCCGGCGAACCGCAGACCGAGGCGGGTGACAGCCGGCCCGAAACGACGACCGCGGCACAGGCCGCGCTCGCGGCCGAGCGCGCCGCCGACGACGAGCGCACCGACGCACCCGCGGACGCCGAGAGCCGCGTGCCGGCGGCCGACGCGTCCGGACCGCCCGGCAGCGCCTACCGCGCCTTCACCACCGAATTCGACCGTGTCGCCGGCGCGGCGGATCTCGCCGACGCCGCCGAACTCCAGCGCCTGCGTGCCCGGCTCGACAGCCAGCTGCTGCCGCTGCGGGCGCTGACGGCGCGGCTGGCCAACCGGCTGCTGCGCCGGCTGCAGGCGCGCCAGACGCGCTCGTGGCGCTACGACGAGGAGGAGGGCCGGCTCGACGCCGGCCGCCTCGTGCGCGTCGTCACCAATCCGCTGCACCCGCTCGCGTTCAAGCAGGAGATCGAGACGCGGCACATGGACACGACCGTCACGCTGCTGGTGGACAATTCGGGCTCCATGCGGGGCCGGCCGATCACGATCGCGGCGATGGTCACCGACATCCTCGCGCGCACGCTGGAGCGCTGCGGCGTGCAGGTCGAGATCCTGGGCTTCACGACCTCCGCGTGGAAGGGCGGCTACTCGCGGCAGGCCTGGCTCGATGCCGGCCAGCCGCCAGGACCGGGGCGCCTGAACGATCTCCTGCATATCGTCTACAAGCCCGCGGAGGTCCCGTGGCGCCGCGCGCGCAACAACATCGCGCTGATGCTCAAGGACGATCTGCCCAAGCAGAACGTGGACGGCGAGGCGCTGCTGTGGGCCTGCGGGCGCCTGCTCGCGCGGCCGCAGCGACGACGCCTGCTGATCGTGCTCTCCGACGGCGCACCGGTCGACGACTCGACGCTGTCGCTGAACGGCCGTCACTACCTGGAGGCGCACCTGCGCGAGGTGATCGCGTGGATCGAGCGGGACCTGCCGCTGGAACTCGTCGGCATCGGGCACCAGGTGAGCCGCTACTACGCGCGCGCCGTCGAACTCGCGCGCCTCGACGAGCTGGCCGTCGCGCTCGTGGACGAGCTCACCCGCCTGCTCGACACCCCGCCCCGCCGGCGCCGCGTGCCTGCCAGCGTGCAGGCCGCCGCCCGCCGGCTGCGCGCGTGAACCACCGGCCGGCGCCGGCCGGGCGGGTCGGCCGCGACTCGCTCGAGTACGTCCCTGCAGCGCTTCCGGCTCGTGCATCCCTGCGCGCTTGCGGTCGCCGCGGACCCGCCGGGCATCGGCGCCGGGGATTTCCCAACGACACGTGCGGCGCAGTAGCGCGCGGTTGTTTAGAATTCGCTGCCGCCGCCCGGGCGGCGCCGACGGGAGCCGCACGGTGACGGTACTGGGACACGAAGTTCGCGGGCAGGGCCCGCAGAGGGTGATCCTGCTGCACGACTGGCAGGGCGATCATCGCAATTACGCTCTGGCGCTGCCGTTCCTCGACACCGACGCGTTCACCTACGCGCTGGCGGACCTGCGCGGCTACGGGCGCTCGCGCGACCTCGCCGGCCCGCATACCGCGGCGCAGGCCGCGGCCGACGTCGTCGCGCTCGCGGACCGGCTCGGCTGGGATCGCTTCCATGTCGTGGGGCATTCGATGACCGGTATGGTCGTGCAGCGGGTCGCAATCGATGCCCGCCAGCGCGTGGCGAGCGTGGTGTGCGCGAATCCCGTGCCGGCCAGCGGCCTGCACATGCCGGAGGCGGACCTCGCCTTCTTCCGCTCGACCATTACCGACGACACGGCGTTCGCGGGGCTGCTCGCCGCCATCAGCAACCGGGAGCTGTCGCCGCGCTGGACCGCCTACAAGCTGGCGTTGTGCCGCTCCTCCGCGGCGCCGGCGGTGCGCTCCGAGTACCTGGACATGTTCAACGGCACCGATTTCTCGCGGCAGGCCCGCGGACTCGACGTGCCGCTGCTGGTCCTGCTCGGGGAGTTCGACCACGAGGGGCTGCTGGAACCGGCGATGCGTGCGACTTTCGGCGTCTGGTACCCCCGGGCCGAGTTCAAGATCTGCGTGGGGGCGGGCCACTACCCCATGCAGGAGATGCCGCCCTGGTATGTCGCCGCGATCGAGGGGTTCATGCGGCGGCATCCCGCCTGAGCGGCGGCGCCCGGCATTCCCCCCACCCGAATTGGGGGGTAGACTGCGCACGGGGCGGAAGCGCACGGTCAGCGGGCCGGGGTTCCGCCCATGGCCGCCCGCGGGGGGGAGACATCAACCGCGGACGGCCCGAGAGAGAAGGGGAGGTGCCGCCGGTCACTGCAGTTACCGGGCACATGCTGTCAAAACAAGGAGCGCGGCTACGGCCGCGCTTCGCTTTTCAGGGGGACGCAGGATGACCGCAGAACTCCCCGCCGCGCTGTCGACCGCACAGAAGAAGCGCATCGTGTCGGCCTTCCTCGCGCAGTGCCTGGACTACGCCGACGCCAGGCTGCGCGACTACCGCGCGCAGGTGCCGGCGGCGGCCGGCATGGACGCGCTCGCGCTGCAGGACAGGATCTCCCACTGGAGCGCGTACCGCGCGTTCACCGAGTACACGATCGCCGAGCTCGAAACGACCGAGCTCGATGCGTGGTTCGTCGCGATCGACTCCTGATCAGGCGTCCGCCTCGCTGCGGCGGATGAGGAATTCGACCACCCCGCCGGCCTCGCGCAGGTCGAGCAGCGCATGCCCCGTGCGGGCGCAGTAAGCCTGGAAGTCCACCTTCGCATGCGGATCGGTCGCTTGCACCCGGATCGTCTGGCCCGGCTGCATCAGCCGCAACTGCACGCGGGTCTTGAGGATCGGCAGCGGGCAGTTGAGACCGGTGACGTCCAGTTCCCGGTCCGGGGCGGGCAGCGGTTCGTCGGGGGTGCGCTGGTGCATGGCCGGACCCAGTCTAAACAGAGGCGCGGAATTCTGCTGCACCGGAGGTCGGGAAACCCCGGGCGCCGGAGCGACCGGCATTTGCGCACTGCCAACCACGGCGATCGCTACCGGCGGTCCGCGGTCCGCGCTGCGGCTGCCTCCCGCTCACGCGGCCCGCCGCAGGCGCACCGCATCCTCGACCCCGCAGTAGTGGCGCGGGCGGCGGCCGGCAACCTGGAAGCCGAGCGCAGCGTAGAAGCGCTGCGCCGCGACGTTGGACGCGCGCACGTCGAGGTCGATGGCGATGGCGCCGAGCGTCGCGACGTGGGCGCGCAGCGCCTCGAACAGGGCCCGGCCGATCCCGAGCCGGCGCGCATCGGGCTCCACCACGATGAGGTCGAGGAAGGCCGTGGCCCCGTCGCAGCGGATCACCCCGTAGCCGACGACGCGGCGCCCCTGCAGCGCACGCAGCGCGACCACGGCCGGGTCGCGCAGGTGCGCCTGCAGACGGGCGGGCGTCCACAGCCGGCGCGGCAACCCGGCTTCCAGCTGCCCCGCGGCGAGCTGCGCCAGGGGCGCGGCCGCGTCCGGCGCCGCGGGCAGGATGCGCGACGCAGCGGCTGGCCGGGCGCCGACCATGCGGTGCCTGCCTCAGCCGCCGCGCCGGCGCTCGGCCAGCACTGCCCGCAGCGTGGTCAGGAAGGCGACCGGCTGATTGAGGAACAGGTGGTGCTCGGCGTCGGGAATGCCGATGAACGGTGCCCGGCCAGCGGCGAGGCCGGCCATGTACTCCAGGTGGCGGGCGGTGACGATGGCGCTGCGCTGCCCGTAGATGAACGTGAGGCGGTCGCGGACAGCGACGAACTCGTCCGCCAGATCGACGACCGGCGCGGTGTCGAACAGGCGATCGTCGAACTTCCACATCCAGCCGCCAGAGACCTCCTTCAGCGAGTGCCTGGCGATGTGCGCCAGCACGTAGTCGTGCTCGCAGCCCTGCTCGGGCACGACCCGGAAGCGCCCGATGGCCTGCTCCCAGGTCGGGTAGACATTGTGCTCGGTGTGGCCGAAGAGGTCGCGGCGCCGCGGCAGGCGCTCCTCCGGCGGGCGCACCGGTGAATCGACCATGACGATGCCGTCGAAACGCCCGGGATGGCGCGCGGCGGCGAGACAGCAGACGAAGCCGCCGTAGCTGTGCCCCACGAGCGTCGTGTCCGGCCCGAAGCCCAGCGTCGCGGCGACGGCGAGGACCTCCTCGACGTGCAGGTCCACCGGGTACGCGCGGCGGTGGCCGCTGTCGCCCATCCCGGACAGATCGATTGCCGCCACGTGCCGGCCGTCGGCGAGCAGCGGGGCGATGAAGTCCCACCAGTGCGCGTGCGCCGCGAAGCCGTGCACCAGCAGCACGCCGGGTGCGCCGCGCTGCCCCCATTCCCGGTACGCGACGCCGCAACCGCGTACGTCGACTGCGCCGGTGGCGCACGGCGCAGAAATCGCCTCGGCGAACCAGGCCGGCGGCGGGGCGGTGTACCAGTCGGGCAGCGGCGGAGTGGCAGCCATCGCGGGCGGAATGCTCGGTGTGGGCGGATCGGGAACGACGGCTCAGCCGCCGGTCGCGAGGCGCAGGCCGTCCCGCGCCAGCAGCACGGCGACCGCGACGAGCGCGAGCGCCAGAGCGCGCATTATCCAGCGCCAGGCCCGCGCGTCCAAGGCGCCCCCGGCGCGCGCGACCAGGCCGGCGAGCACCAGCTTGGAGCCGACCAGCGCGACGTAGAACGCGACGAGGAACAGCGCGACCCCGGCCGCCCCCTGCCGCGCGCCGGCGAGCAGCGGCACCCCGACAGTCAGCCAGAACAGCCATGGATGGGGATTGAGCAGGTTCACGAGCAGGCCCCGCCGCAGGGCGACCGCCGCCCCCGCCTGCGGGCCGGGCGGCCGGCGCGCACCGCGCCAGGTGTCGGCAGCCAGGTGGAGCAGGACTGCGGCGCCGAGCCAGGCCAGGCCGGCGAGGCCGGCCGGGTAGCGGGCGATGAATCCGGCCAGCGCCAGCACGGCGAGGATGATCGGCGCGTCGGTGATGAGCGGCACGACAGCGACCCGGGCGCCGGCCGGGTAGCCGCCGCGCAGCGACTCGGCGATCACCAGCGCGAGCATCGGCCCGGGTGCCAGGCCTGCGCCCAGGCCCAGCACGAAGCCGGTGAGCCCGAGCTCGGATAGCGGATTCGGCGTCACGGTTGACTCGCGGGCGACGGAGCGCCTAGTTTGGGGCCGGGGTCGCGCCGGCGCGCGCCGAGCCGCCACGCAGGAACCTCGATGACCGCGCACGGCCCGCGCGACCCGGAGGTCCTCATCGTCGGCCGCATCCAGCGCAAGAACGCCGACGAGGCGATCAACGCGGTCTGGTCCGCGCTCGGCCCGCACCTGCGCCGCGTGCCCGATGGCGAAACCGGCGAGCGCAGCAACTGGATCCTGTTCCAGTATCCACGCCTCGCCGGCCACCCGGCATTTGAACTCGACCCGACCGTGCCGCCCTTCCGCCTCGAAACCGAAAAGGGCGGCCTCGTCGGCGAGGTGCCGCTGCTGCGACTGAAGGCCGGCGTCGACCCGGCCGGCGTGACGCTCGACCTCGGCTACGCCGAGGCCGCCAAGTCGTACGTGCACCTGGCCGGGCTCAAGCGCACCGGCCGCGTCCGCCCCGACGTGCGCTTCCAGGTCAGCCTGCCCACGCCGGCGGCGGTCACCTGCCACTTCATCAGTCCCGCGTCGCAGGCGCAGTTCGCCGCGCTCTACGAGCGCGCGCTGCTCGGCGAACTGGCGATGATCGCGCATGCCATCCCGCACCCGGACCTCGCCATCCAGTGGGACGTCGCCCTCGAGGTGTTCGTGTGGGAGGGTCGCATGCCGTACTGGGTGCCGGACGCGAAGACGGAGATGATCGCGCAGTTCGGACGCCTGGGTGCGGCGGTGCCCGAGGCGGTCGAACTCGGCTTCCACCTGTGCTACGGCGATCCGGGCGGCCACCACGTCATCGAGCCGAAGGACACGCGCGTGCTGGTCGAGATGGCCAACGGCATCGCGGCGTCGGTGCGGCGTCCGATCCAGTGGCTGCACCTGCCGGTGCCCGTGGAGCGCACGGACGATGCCTACTACGCCCCGCTCGACGGCCTGCGGCTGCATCCGGAAACGAAGCTCGTGCTCGGGCTCGTGCACGACGGGGCGGGGGCCGCGACCAACGCGGCGCGCATCGCCACCGCGAGCCGACACGTCCGCGGCTTCGGGATCGCCACCGAATGCGGCTGGGGCCGGCGCCCCGCCGCGCGCATACCGGAGCTGATGCAAGTCCACCTGGCGGCCGCGGCCGCCGCGGTCTCCTGAGCGCCCTCCTCCCGGCAGCGCCGGAGTCGGCCTGGAGCCCGCTCCGCCACCCGCTGTACCGGGCGATGTGGATCGCCATGACGGTGTCGAACATCGGCACCTGGATGCAGGATCTCGCCGCCGGCTGGCTGATGACCTCGCTCACGGAGTCGCGGCTGATGGTAGCGCTCGTGCAGACGGCCGTGTCCCTGCCGTTCTTCCTGCTCGCGTTCCCGGCCGGGGCACTGGCCGACATCATCGACCGGCGCGCGTTCCTCGTCTTCACCAACGCCTGGATGCTGATCTCGGCGGCCCTGCTCGGCGTGGTGACGCTCAGCGGCGCCATCACGCCCTGGACCCTGCTCGGCCTGACCTTCGCCCTGGGCATGGGCAACGCGATGATGCGGCCGGCCTGGGGAGCGAGCATTCCCGACTTCGTGCCGCGCAGCGACCTGCGCGGCGCGGTCACGCTCAACTCCACCAGCATGCACACCAGCCGCGCGATCGGTCCGGCGCTGGGCGGGCTGCTGCTGGCGCAGTTCGGCCCGGGCGTGGTGTTCCTCGTCAATGCCCTCACCTTCCTCGCGCTGGTAATCGCCGTGTGGCGCTGGCGGCCGCCGCCCGGCGACAGCGGCGGGCTGCCGGTCGAGCGCTTCGTCGAGTCCATGCGTGCCGGCCTGCGTTATGCGCGGCACACGCCGACCCTGCACACGGTGCTCGTGCGCGGCTTCGGGTTCTTCGTCTGCGCCAGCGCGAGCTGGGCGCTGCTCCCGGTCATTGCCGTCGATCGGCTCGGCGGCAGCGCCCAGACCTACGGCCTGCTGACCGCGAACCTGGGCGTCGGCGCCCTCATCGGCGCGATCGTGCTGCCGCGGCTGCTGACACGCTGGCCGCGCAACTCGCTCCTGCTCGGTGCCACCTTCTGCTTCGCCGGCACCCTGCTGGTGATCGCCTGGGCCCTGCACACCTGGGTAGTCGCGGTCGCGCTGACGATCGGCGGCGTGGCGTGGATCCTCGTGTTCTCCTCGCTCGTGGTCGCCGCGCAGCTCGCGGTGCCGAACTGGGTCCGCGCGCGGGGCCTGTCGCTCGTCATGCTCATGTTCGGCGGCAGCAACGCCTTCGGCTCGGCGATCTGGGGCCGGCTCGCGGACCGCTACGATGTTCCGCAGGCGCTCACACTGGCCGCGTGCGGCATTCTCGCCGGCGCGCTCCTGCACCGGCGCTACGGCATCCCCGCGGACGACGCCCACGACTCCACGCCCTCGGCGCTCATCGCCGCCCCCAGCGTGCGCGGCAGCATCGAGCCGGACCGCGGGCCCGTGCTCGTCACGGTGGACTATCACGTGCCACCGGAGCGTCTCGCCGATTTCCTCGCGCTGATGCAGGAGGTCCGCCGCATCCGCAAGCGCGATGGCGCGTTCTTCTGGGAAGTGTTCAGCGACGTGGAGGATCCGGCCCGGTACCTGGAGACCTTCATGTCGGACTCGTGGCTCGAACACCTGCGCGCGCACCATCGCATCACGGTCACCGACCGGGCGCTGCTCGACCGGCTGCGGGACTTCCACCGCGACGGCGGGCCGCGTGTCGGACACTTCGTCGCCAGCCACGCCCGCGCGGTCACGCTGGTGGACGTCGAATGAGCCGGATCAGCAACCCGCCCCCGGACGCGGCCATACTGGTTGGCCGGCGGAAGGGATGACGGGAGCACCCGTTGCGCTTACCCTGCCGCGTCCGGGGCCGCCTGGCGCGGATCCGGCTTCGAACCACACACGCAGATGCCACCGGCCACCGTCCGAAAAGGAACACCTCTCATGTCGAGCACTCCCTGCCGCGCAGTCGCCGGCCGTGCCCTGATCGCCGCGTGCCTCGCGGCGGCCACGGCTGCCGCCACCGCCGGGGATTCCCCCTTCGCCATCGACCTCGAGGCGCTGAAGACGCAGAGTCCGCCGCCGGGCACGGTGATCGACGCCGGCAACATCGCGACGCATGCCGCCATCGTCGACGACAACCTCGCCCAGCTGGTCAGGGACGGGATGCTCACGATCGAGGTTGCCGAGCCGTTCTCGATCGAGCCGCACGCGGTCTACCAGGAAGCGACGCGCGCGCACGCCGGCCAGACGACGCTGGGCGACGCGCCGGGCGTCATCAACGGCTACGTCGCCGGCCTGCCCTTCCCGGATCCGCCGGACACGGCCGACCCGCGTGCCGGCGACAAGCTCGCCTGGAACTTCCGCTACGCCTGGAGCGCGGACAGCGGCGAGCTGGACGCCTTCTACTGGCAGTATCGCGACATCCGCAAGAACGTCATCGAACGCGAGCTGTCGTTCTACGGCGCCCAGATGCGGCTGATGCACCGCCATCTGCAGGATCCGGTGCCGGAGTTCCCGGTCAACCCGTCGAAGATCTTCAACGCCCTGTACCTGCTCGTGCTGTCCCCGCCCGACATCCGTCGCACCCAGCTCCTCATTCACCGCCCCGAGGACGACACCGCGCGCGACGCGACCTGGCTGTACCTGGGCGGCCACCGCCGGGTGCGCCGACTCGCCTCCGGCCAGACGACCGACGCGTTCCTCGGCAGCGACATCATGATCGAGGACTTCATCGGCTATAACGGCAGGCTGAGCGACATGACGTGGACCTTCCACGGGGCGCGCGTCGCGTTGCTGCCCTTCTTCGACCGCTCGAAGGCACGCCTGGTCGACGCGACCCAGCCCCAGCAGGACGGCTTCAAGTTCGTCGGCTTCGCGGGCAGCGGCGGCTGCTTCCCGGACGTCTCGTGGCAGCTGCGGCCGGTGTACGTGCTGGAGGCCGTGCCGAAGGCGCCCGAGCATCCGCTGTCCAGCCGGCGGTTCTTCGTCGATGCCCAGACGCACGCGGCCGCCTACGGCAACCTGTACGACCGCAACGGCAACCTTTGGAAGATCGGCTACGCCGCGTTCGCGCATCCGGACACGCACCTGCCTGAGAACCAGGGCATGGGCTTCCCGGTCGTCGATGCGGCGACGATGATCGACGTGCAGGCAATGCACTGCACGACCCTGCAGTTCAAGGCCCGCTCCGGCGCCAAGGGGCTCGATCCGAACGACTTCGTGGTGCAGGCGCTGCGGGCGAAGGGGCGCTGACCGCGGACCGTCGCGATCACCGGCCGGGGCGTCTGCGCGGAGCGCGGCTGAATCGCAGAGCGCAAGTGTCGGTCACTCCGGCCGGGTCCTACCCTCAGGTGCGGCACGATTCCGCCGTGCCATTCAGTCGGCCTCGTCGCGCGGC
>CAYOJP010000013.1:0-2825 GCA_964404305.1 uncultured Gammaproteobacteria bacterium | reverse complement strand
ACCCTCAGGTGCGGCACGATTCCGCCGTGCCATTCAGTCGGCCTCGTCGCGCGGCGGGACCCGGCCGGCTACGATGCGCCTTTGCCCCGGAGCGCATCCATGACCACCGACTGCCTGCTCGTCGAGCGCCGCGACGCCATCGCGCTCGTGACCCTCAATCGCCCGGAAGCGCTGAACGCGCTGAATGCGGAACTGCGGACCGCCATCGCGACGACCTTCCGCGCCCTGCAGGCGGATGACGCGGTGCGCGTGGCGGTGCTGACCGGCGCGGGTCGCGCCTTCTGCGCTGGCATCGATCTCGCCGAACTTGGCGCCCACCTCCTCGACCCGGCCGAAGGCGGTCCCGATGCCGCGGTGCCGGCCGCGATTGCCGCCTTCGACCGACCGCTCATAGGCGCCATCAACGGCACGGCCGCCACCGGCGGACTGGAACTCGCGCTGATGTGCGACGTCCTCGTCGCTGCCGACACGACCCTGTTCGCCGACACGCATGCACTGGTCGGGATCGTCCCCGGCTGGGGCCTGTCGCAGCGCCTGCCACGCGCGATCGGCACGGCGCGCGCAATGGAGATGAGCCTGTCGGGAAACTACATCGACGCCGAGCAGGCCGAGCGCTGGGGGCTCGTCAACCGGGCGGTGCGGGCGGACCGCCTGCTGGACGACTGCCTGGACCTGGCGCATGCCATGGCCGAGGCCGAGCCCCTCACGCAGCGTCGCTACAAGCGCCTCATCGACGGCGGCGCGCTCGCTGCAGGCCTGGCGCGCGAGGGCGGGGCGTTCGCGGCACACCTGCGCGACACCAGCGCCGCGGACGTCGCCGCGCGCATCCCGGCGCTGGCGCTGCGGGCGCGCAGGCAGGTCGCGGCGCTGCGGGCCCGCCGACGGGACGGCGGGTGAGCATGCTCAGCCGGTCCCGGCCTGCCCGACCACCAGCGCGACCGAGCAGTGGTAGACGTTGGTGGTCGTGCCCTGGCACCAGTTGATGTCGCTGCTCTTGGCCGGGGCGTAGATGGCGATGTCGCCCTCGGTGCGGGCGCACTGGCAGCGGCCGCAGCTCGCCTTGCCGCAGCAGTCGTTGTAGGAGATGAGGTACTGCACGCCGTCGGCCGGGTTCATGCAGGTGCCGATCCACGTCACCGCCGACATCTCCGTGCCCGGCGGGCAGGTCGTCGCGCTGCCGCCGCAGCAGGCGCAGGCATAGGCGTCGGCGGCGCAATGCCGCCAGTACTCGCAGCGCCTCGGATCGCCCTCTGGGCCGTCCGGATCCGGGATGCCCTGCGCCGCGTGTCCGCGCGCGATCGGCAGCAGCGGGGCGACCGCCACGCCGGTCAGCAGCCGGCCCAGGCCCGCAAGCGCGCCACGCCGCGACGTGCTGCGCGCCAGCCGGCGCGCCCCCGATTCGAACCAGTGATCCAACCCGCTCATTTCGCGCCTCCCCCGGCCGACTGCGCCCCCGTCCAGGGCACCGCGAGACTGGTCGGCGTGCTGCCGACGTCGGTCACCCGGCGCAGCCACGTACCGCTGGCGGCATCGTAGACGTTCACCGCGTCCACCGCGACGAAAGCGGCGAAGAGCAGCGGCTGCGCGTCCTGCGAGAGCTGCAGCGAATCGGTCAGGTCCTTCAGCCGGAACATGCGCGTGCGCTTGCGCTGCGCCACGTCGTAGACCCGCACGTCCTGCCCCGGGTCCTTGCGCGTGTTGAGCTTCGGATCGGCCTGGTGCGTGAGCACGAAGATCTGGCCGCTCGCTGCGTGGGCTGCGATCTGCTGGCGTCCGCCCACGCGCCAGTTGGCGGCGCGCTCGCCGGCATCGAGCAGCGACCAGCGCTCCGGAAAGGCCAGTGCGGGCCCGCTCACGTCCACGGTGTGCAGCCAGCCCTCGAAGGACGTGAAGTACCAGCGTCCGCCGATGCGCACGCCCTTCTCGCTCAGGGGATCCACCTGCGGGTCGAAGAACACCGGCGTGCGCTCCTTGCCCGCCGCCCCGCCGCGGTCGTCCAGCGTCACGACCAGCGCCGAGCCGTCCATGCACAGCATGAAGAACCGTCGTGGTCCGGCCGGGTAGATGAGGCTGCAGCCGGGCGTCTCGATCTCGCCGGCATACCGGCGCTCGCGCACGTCCACCACGCTCACCGAGGTGGCCGGCGTGATGTTGAACACCAGCATGAACCGGTCGTCGTCGGTGAGCACCGCGTTGTGCAGCGTCGGGATCGTCGAGCCGCGCTTGGGCGGCAGGGGAATCTCGCCGCTCGGTGCCAGGGTGCGCGGATCGTAGATCGTGACCACGTCGGTGCGCGTGCCCCGGGTCGTCCGCGAATAGTGCGTCTCGGCCGAGTAGATCGCCGCGGCGTCACGCGGAATGGTCAGCTGGTTGAAGGAGTAGCCGGCGTAGAGCATGCCGAGCACGCGCCCGCCGTCGCCGTCGACGAGGATCGCCCGCCCGTCGGCCATGTTGTCGTAGTTCATGTCGTGGACCCAGACCCAGTGCGGATCCGGGGCCGCCGGCAGCGTCTCGATCGTTCCGGGTCGGTCGCCGGCGAACGGCGCGGCGGCGGCTGCCGGCCCGAGCACGGCGGCCAGCGCGGTGGACAGGATGCGGAGTGTCGTGGATCCCGGCATGCGGCATTCCTCCAGTGCGGCGACGATAACCGAACACGCCGGCGCCGCCTATACAGAAGAGCGGAAATGTCGATCCCTGCTCCCCGGCTCAGCTTCTCACCGTCGGGTGCAGCGCATTTCCACTCTGCCAAACAGCAGCGCGCAAATGTCGATCACTCCGTCCGGCGCCGGTGCCGGGCGGGTCCGCCGCGACTCGCTCGAGTACGT
>CAYOJP010000012.1:27835-29993 GCA_964404305.1 uncultured Gammaproteobacteria bacterium | reverse complement strand
GTCGCATACGAAGGCGCCGGCACGGTGGAGTTCATCGCCGATACCGACGGCACGTTCTACTTCATGGAGATGAACACCCGGCTGCAGGTGGAGCATCCCGTGACGGAACTCGTCACCGGACAGGATCTGGTGGAATGGCAGTTGCGAGTCGCGGCGGGCGAGCCGCTGCCCCGCCGCCAGCCGGACCTGCGCCTGGACGGCAGTGCAATCGAAGTCCGGCTCTACGCCGAGGATCCCGCTCACGACTTCCTGCCGGCGACCGGTCACCTGGTCCACCTGCGATTCCCGGCCGCCGAGGGGCACGTGCGGGTCGATACCGGCGTGCGCGAGGGGGACGCCGTGACCGTGCACTACGATCCGCTGCTGGCGAAGATCATCGTCTGGGATCGCGCTCGTGACGCCGCGGTGCGCCGTTTGCGCCGGGCGTTGCACGAGACCGAGGTCGTCGGGGTCACGACCAACCTCGATTTTCTCGCGACCGTGGCGGCACACCCCGAGTTCACCCGTGGCGGTTTCGACACCGGGTTCGTGGAGCGCAATCGCGACGTGCTGATGCCGGCCGCAGAAGGCAATGACGACACCCTGCTCGCCATCGCGGCCCTCGCCCGGGTGCACGAGCGGGCTGCCGTGGCGGCCGAGGCAGCCCGTTCATCCGGCGACCCCTGGTCACCGTGGCATGCCGTGAACGGCTGGCGACTCTCGGGAGGGTCGAGCTGGAACATGCGCTTCGCCATGCCGGCGGCCGAACGCGCGGTCGAAATTGCCTTCGCGCAATCCGGCGGCCTCACTGTGGATACCGGGCATGGTCCCGCGACGGTGCAGGTCGAGACGGTTACCGATGGTATGCGGGCGACGATAGGCGGACGACAGTCCACCGCCCGCCTGGTGCGCTCGGGTGATCGGCTGACAGTGCTGGGTGACGGGCGGCGCCTGACCGTGCGGCTGCTCGAACCCGGCGATGCGGAGGCCGCCGCCGAAGCCGGCACTGGTTCGCTCGTCTCCCCGATGCCGGGCACCGTGGTTGCCGTGCTGGTGGAGCCCGGCGCCGTCGTCCGCCGGGGGATGCCCCTGATGGTGCTCGAGGCCATGAAGATGGAGCACACGATCACGGCTCCCCTCGACGGCACTATCCGTCTCGTCCACTACCGGGTGGGTGACAGTGTGCCGCGCGAGGGCATCGAACTGCTGCTGCTCGATCAGGACGGCCTGTCACCCTTTCCAGGGTCGGTGGACTCGTGAGCAGCTCTTTAGACTAGTTCTTTTTTTAATTCACATTATTACGGTGAGTATCTCCTGGATACTCTTATCCAAGGGACGGGTGCCGGTTGCCGCACCCGCAGCGCCGGACCCTGCCACTGCCCGCGACCCAGACCGGGTGCCCGGACGGTACCGCCGTCCCGCGTCGCCAGCTGACCGACGAACGGCCGTTCGGGATCTCGTGATGGTTTATATAAAAATAAATAAATACATATAGTTATATAGCATAGATGAATCAGTTTCCGGGATCTGGAACCAGCGGTGCTTCACGAACGTGCGAACGGCTCGCCGGGCGGTCCCGGGCGTCGCGAAGTCCCCGCCGGTCGCGGCCGACAGCACCGAGGTCGATGACGATAAATTACTTTATATAAATAATATAAGATGATGTATTAAAATAATAATTTTAAATCATTTAACCTGCCTTCTCGAACCCCGAACCGTAGCGCTCCGGAAGCCGCGCTCAGCCGACGATGCCCGCAGCGCGCAGCCGCCCGATCGTAGCCCGATCCAGTTTCAGTATGTCGGTGAGCACGGTGTCGGTATCTGCGCCGAGCAACGGGGCAGGTCGGGTCACCTGCGGCGGCGTTCGACTCGCCTTCACGGGGTTGGCGACACCCGGTGCCGCAGAGCCGTCCGGGCGCGTGAGATCCAGTTGCATGCCCCGGGCGATGACCTGCGGATCGGCAAAGACGCGTGAGAGCGGATTTATGGGACCGCAGGGCACCCCAGCCGCCTCCAGGACTGCCAGCCAGTGATCGAGGCCATGGCTGCCGATCAGCGCGGCCAGCCGCGGGACCAGCGTCGTCCGGTGCTCGACCCGCGCGGCATTGCTGCCGTAGCGGGGATCGTCGGCGAGAGAGGGTTCGCCCAGCGCGGTGGTCAGCGCCCGGAACTGGCCATC
>CAYOJP010000012.1:0-27735 GCA_964404305.1 uncultured Gammaproteobacteria bacterium | reverse complement strand
TTCTGTGGTTCGCCGTCCGCAGGACCGGTCACGCTCATCAGCCCGCCCATACCCTGCACCAGGAAATCGTAGCCCGGCCGATCTGCATAGGGGCCGGTTTGCCCGAAACCCGTTATGGAACAATAGATAACTCCAGGATTCACAGGTTGGATCGAGGCAAAATCGAGACCCCAGCGCGCAAGCGTGCCGCGGCGGAAGTTCTCGATCACGACGTCGGAGCGCGCAGCGAGCGAACGCACCAGCGCCTGTCCGTCGGACGTCGACAAGTCGATCGCAACCGAATGCTTGCCGCGGTTGGCAGCGAGGTAGTAGGCGGCGTCGCGGCGGCCGTCGGCACCCGGCGCCAGGAACGGCGGTCCCCAGTGGCGGGTGTCGTCTCCCTGCCCCGGTTTCTCGACCTTTATCACTTCGGCGCCGAAGTCGGCGAGCAATTGCCCGGCCCAGGGTCCCGCGAGCACGCGGCTGAGGTCGAGAACACGTATGGATTGCAGTGCGGCGGGCATCGGCAGGGCCTCGGGGTCTGGTGTCGATGAGGGGATGATGTCGATTTTCGACGGGCAGGTCGCGGGAAGTGGCGCACGGCCCTGCTCCCGTGAACTTCCCGCCCAGGATGCGGCCCGGCGTCAGCCACTGCGCGCAGGGACCGCCCGACCACCGGCAGGCGAAGACTGCCCGGAAGACGTGCCGGAAAGAACGGACGCACCGGGTCGCGTCGCCACGATCCCAGGTCACCGTCGTACCAGATCGGGCGGCGAATGGCGGTGCTAGACTGCCACCTTCCGACGTCGTGGCGTCGCCCGCCGGCTCCGGCAGACCGGCTGCCGCGTCGTCGCCTCGGCCTGCCGGAGAGCCACCGACCATGACCCTGCCGCAACCCCGCCCGGGTATCCTCGACATCGCCGCGTACGTCGCGGGCGAGAAGAACATTCCGGGCATGGCGGAGCCTATCATCCTCGCCTCGAACGAGTCGGCGCTGGGCCCCAGCCCCCGCGCACTCGCAGCCGCCCGCGAGGCGCTCGCCCTGATGCACCGGTATCCCGACCCCGGGACCGTGCGCCTCAACGCCGCGCTGTCCGAGGCCTGCGGCCTCGAGCCCGACTGGGTGATGTGCGGTGCCGGGTCCGAGTGCCTGATCGAGGTGCTGTGTCGCACGTACGCGGGCTCCGGTGACGAGGTGTTGTTCCCGGCCTTCAGTTTTCCGATGTACCCGATCTTCAGCCGGGCCGCGGGTGCGACGCCGGTCGCAGCCGCCGCGCCGGAGTACACGGCAGACGTCGATGCACTACTCGGCGCGGTGACCGCGGCGACGCGGATCGTGTTCCTCGCCAACCCGAACAACCCGACCGGCACGTGGATCGGCCGCGATGCCCTTGCACGCCTGGTCGCCGGCCTGCCGGAGCGTGTCATGCTTGTCATCGACTCCGCCTACGCCGAGTACGTGACCGATCCCGACTACGACGACGGGATGCACTACGTGCGCGAATGCCCGGGGCGGGTAGTGGTCCTGCGGACGTTCTCGAAGCTCCACGCGCTGGCGGCCCTGCGCGTCGGCTGGATGCACGCCTCGCCCGCGGTGATCGGCTACCTGATGCGCGCGCGCCAGGTCTTCCCCGTGTCCATACCCGGCGAGGCCGCCGCAGTCGCCGCGCTGGCCGACCGCGAGCACCAGGTGGCCTCCATCGCCCACAACGACCACTGGCGACCCTGGCTCGCCGGCGCGCTGGCATCCCTGGGCCTGGAGGTGCTGCCCTCCGGCGGCAATTTCGTTCTCGTGCGCCCGCCCGACGGCCAGTGGCGGGCGGCCGACGAGGTGCTGCGCGCCGAAGGTATCATCGTGCGCCCCATCGCCCCGCTGGCGGGATTGCGCATCACGGTCGGGACGGAGATGGAGAATCGCGCCGTGGCGGCAACCCTCGCCGTCTGGCGGGGCAGGCCGCTTCCGGCCTGACGTGCCCCGGCGATCGTGAGCGACGCGCGCAACCCGCCCGCCAACGATCCGTCGGTGCCCGGGGCCTGGCCGGCCGCCCCGGCCTGCTACGGCTGGCTCGCGCTCGATCGCCGCGGGCGCTGGCTGCTGCGCGGCGAAACGATCGCCCATCCCGGCCTGCTGGCGGTCATCGGCGACAATTACGTCGCCGGCCCCGACGGGGCCTGGTACTTCCGGAACGGGCCGCAGCGCGTCTACGTCGACCTGGAATGCGCGCCCTGGGTGCTGCGGTTGACGCCCGCAGGCCTGTTGCAGACGCACACCGGTCGCCTCGATGCGATACCCCGCGCCGCCTGGGTCGATGAATCGGGAACGGTGCTGATCGATACCACGCTGGGGGCCGGCGTGCTCGACGGCGCCGACCTGCCGGCTTTCGTAGCAGGCCTCACGCGCGCCGATGGCGAACCCGCTCAGGATGCGGATATCGAGGCGCTGCTCGGCCGCAGGCCCGAGGCAGGCGCTCCGCTGCTGTGCTGGCGCCACGGCGCGGGCGCCATACCGGTCGGCTGCCTCGCCGGGGACACGGCGCCCGCCCGGCTCGGTTTCGTCCGCACGCCGAGACCGTCCTGACCGCGTCGCGTCAGAACTCGTCGTCGGCGAGCGCCGTCACGCTGCCGCTGCCCGCGCACGCGCTGCGGCCGTAGGCCGCAGCGCGAGGCAGCACGTGCTCGGCGTAGAAGCGTGCGACTGCCAGCTTGGCGCGGTGAAACGCCGCATTGCCCGCGCCACCCGCCAGATGCCGCGCGGCAATCAGCGCGCTGCGGGTCATCTGCCAGCCGCCGCAAACGGTGCCCATGGCCATCAGGAATTCGAATGCCCCCGCGCCGACCGCCTGCGGGTCGCTCCTGGACAGTTCCAGCAGCGTCGTGGCGGACTGCTCGAAGGACTCCAGCGCCCGCTCATAATGGGCACGGATGAGCTGCACGTCCGGGTCGTTCGACGACGCCGCGTCCGCGGCCGCCGCCTTCATCTCGGCCAGCAGCGCCCCGAATGTCTTCCCGCCGTCACGCAGGATCTTGCGGCCCACGAGATCGAGGGCCTGGATGCCGTTCGTGCCCTCGTAGATGGGCGTGATGCGGGCGTCGCGCATGTGCTGGGCCGCGCCGGTCTCCTCGATGAAGCCCATGCCGCCATGGACCTGGACGCCGAGCGAGGTGACCTCCTGGGCGACCTCCGTGCACCAGGCCTTGACGATCGGAGTGAGCAGCGCCAGTCGCGCTTCCGACTGAGCGCGCCGGCCGGCATCGGGCGCGCGCTGGGCGATGTCCGCCGCCGCCGCGGCGACGATCGTCACGGCCCTCGCGGCCTCGGTCTGCGCGCGCATCTGCATGAGCATGCGCCGCACGTCGGCGTGGCGGATGATCGGCACGCGCCGGCCGTCCGACCCGCTGCCCTGGACGCGTTCGCGCGCGAACGCCCGCGCCTGCTGGTAGGCGCGCTCGGCGATGCCCACGCCCTCCAGTCCGACGGCGATACGGGCCTCGTTCATCATGGTGAACATGCAGGCCATGCCGTTGTGCAGGTCGCCGACGAGCCAGCCCACGGCGCCGCCGGATTCTCCGAAGCTCATCACGCAGGTCGGCGAGCCGTTGATGCCCAGCTTGTGTTCGACCGAGACCGGCAGCACGTCGTTGCGGTGTCCCGGCGCCCCGGCATCGTCGAGGAGGAACTTGGGCACGAGGAACAGCGACAGCCCCTTGGTGCCCGGCGGCCCGCCCGGCACTCGGGCGAGCACCATGTGAATGATGTTCTCCGCCATGTCGTGATCGCCCCAGGTGATGTAG
The DNA here is from genome assembly GCA_964404305.1 of uncultured Gammaproteobacteria bacterium. Classification (GTDB taxonomy): domain Bacteria; phylum Pseudomonadota; class Gammaproteobacteria; order JADZEE01; family JADZEE01; genus CAYOJP01. The sequence continues at coordinate 23,964 of CAYOJP010000012.1, read as the reverse complement.
ATCTTCTGGCCGCTGATGAGGTAGCGGTCACCGTCCGGGATGGCCCGGGTCGCCACCGCCGCGAGATCCGAGCCGGCCTGCGGCTCGGTCAGGTTCATCGTACCGGTCCACTCGCCCGACACGAGCTTCGGCAGGTACCTGGACTGCAGCTCGGGCGAGCCGTGGATGCGCAGGGCGTCGACCGCGCCCTGGGTCAGCATCGGGCACAGCGAGAAGGCGAGGTTCGACGCCGCCCACATCTCGGCAACCGGAATGGCGACCACCTGCGGCAGCCCCTGGCCGCCGAAGTCCGCGGGTCCCGGCAAGCCGGCCCAGCCGCCGTCGACGAAGCTGCGGTAGGCGCCGGCGAAGCCATCGGCCGGCACGACCCTGCGATCGACAACTCGCGAGCCCTGTCGATCGCCGCCCCGGTTGAGCGGCGCGAGCACCTCGCCCGCGAACCGCCCGGCTTCCTCCAGTACCTGCGCGACCAAATCGGGGCCGGCCTCCTCGCAGCCGGGCAGTCCCTGGATGCCGGCGAGGTCTGCAAGTTCGGTGATGTCGAACAGCATGTCTGCCACTGGGGCGCGGTAATCGCTCATGAAAGGTGCTTCCTCCGGACTCGTGGACGGTCTGCAAGGGCGAGACGACTGTACCCGGCCCCCTCCGGGCGCCGGCGCGGCGCGAGTATGTCAGCGCGCTTCCGGGGTCTCAACCGCCGGCCGCGGGAACGGCCCCGACGATCTGGGTACGCAGGTCGCGCTTGCTGATCTTGCCGGTGGCCGTGTGCGGAAGCGACGCGACGAAGGCGACGTCGTCGGGGATCCACCAGCGCGCGACCTTGCCATCGAACCACGCGAGCAGCTCCTCGCGTGTCGCGCTCGCGCCCGGCGCCAGAACGACGACGAGCAGCGGCCGTTCCTGCCATTTCGGGTGCGGCATCGCGATCACCGCGGCTTCGGCGACCGCCGGGTGCGCCACCGCCAGGTTCTCGAGATCGATCGAGCTTATCCACTCGCCTCCGGACTTGATGACGTCCTTGGCGCGGTCGGTGATCTGCAGGTAACCGTCCGGATCGATGGTGGCCACGTCGCCAGTCGCGAACCAGCCCGCCGCGTCGTGGGTGTCACCCGGGCCGTCGGGCGCGTAGTAGCTGCTGCAGACCCACGGGCCGCGCACCTTCAGCAGCCCGAAGGTCTGGCCGTCGTGCGGCAGCTCGCGCTCGTCGGCGTCGACGATCTTCAACTCCACGCCGAAAACCGGCCGGCCCTGCTTGGACTGCACGGGCAGCTTTTCGGCGGAGGTCAGGCGAGCGAGCCTCGGCTTGAGCGAGTTCACCGTGCCCAGCGGGCTCATCTCGGTCATGCCCCACGCGTGCTTCACCTCCACGCCGTGGTGCTTGCGGAACTGCTCGATGACGGCCGGCGGGCAGGCGGAGCCGCCGATCACGCAGCGGCGCAGGCGCGTAAGCGTGCGGCCGTTGCGCTCGCACCAGGCGAGCAGGCCCATCCACACGGTCGGGACGCCGAGGGCCAGCGTGACGCCCTCCCCTTCGATGAGTTCGTACAACGTTGCCGGATCGCTAAGCTTCGGGCCGGGCAGGACCAGTCCGGCGCCTGTCATCACCGCCGCATACGGGACGCCCCAGGCATTGACGTGGAACATCGGCACCACCGGCAGCACCACGTCCTGCATCGAGAGATCGAGCGAGTCGGGCAGCGCCGCCGCGTAGGCGTGCAGGACCGTCGAGCGGTGATGGTAGAGAACCCCCTTGGGGTGCCCGGTGGTCCCCGACGTGTAGCACAGCGAACTCGCGCTGCGCTCGTCGAGATCGGGCCAGGCGAAGTCGTCCGTCCCGTCGGCGATCAAGCGCTCGTAGCTGACGAGGTTCGGCACGGACGTCACAGGCAGGTGTGCGTCGTCGGTGAGAGCGACCCACGTCTCCACCCCGCGCAGTGACGCGGCGACCCGCTCCACCAGCGGCAGGAATGCGAGGTCGACGAAGACGATGCGATCGGCCGCGTGGGTGGCGATGTAACGTACCTGCTCGTCGAACAGGCGCGGATTGATCGTGTGCAGGACGGCGCCCATGCAGGACACGCCGTAGTAGATCTCGAGGTGCCTGTGGTCGTTCCAGGCCAGGGTCGCGATCCGGTCGCCGGGCCGGACGCCGCGCCCGGCCAGCGCCCCGGCGAGCCGCGCCGCCCGCGCGAAGCATTCCCCGTACGTCGTCCGGTGGCGAGGCGCGTCGGCCGTGACCGACAGTACCGGGGCGTCGGCGTTATAACGCTGGGCGTGCCGCATGATCGCGGTGATGGTCAGCTGGACATCCATCATCTGGCCGTGCATCGGGTCGGCTCCTGGTCGGGGCGGCGGGACTGGAAGGACGCTAGGATTTCCGGACGAAACGAATACTCTACTGGCGGTCACGTTACCCGGCAAAGGCGCAACGTGTTGCAGTGCAAGCCGATTCCGGCCTCGGCATGCGAAATGCCGTCTCGGCGCAAGCCCCGAGAAATGCCTGATACGCATAATAAAATTTCAAAATATTACTTCTAGGGAATAAGAGGCCCCCCTAAGCTGCGTGCATGTCGAATGCTGCCCTCCGCGCCGAGCCCCCGGTATCCGCACCTGCTGCCGACCCGCTGGCCCCCGACAACGAACGCCTGCTGGGCCTGAGTGCCGAGGAGCGGGTCGCCTGGGCACTGGAGCGCCTGCCGGGGCTGCACGTGCTGTCCTCCAGCTTCGGGATCCAGGCCGCGGTGAGCCTGCATCTCGTGACGCGTCTGCGGCCCGACATCCCGGTATTGCTGGTCGATACCGGGTACCTGTTTCCGGAAACGTACCGGTTCGTCGAAACCCTGCGGCAGCGGCTGCAGTTGAACCTGCGCGTGTGCCGCCCGGCTTTCAGCCCGGGCGCCTTCGAGGCCCGCTACGGGAGGCTGTGGGAGGACGGGGTCGAGGGCATCGAGCACTACAATGCCGTCATGAAGGTCGCCCCGATGCAGGCCGAGCTCGACGCACTCGGGGTGGGTACGTGGATTTCCGGTCTGCGTCGCGACCAGGCCCAGTCCCGGGCGGATCTCCCCGTCGTCGAGTTCCGCAAGGGCCGGTACAAGGTCCATCCGCTCCTCGACTGGACCAACCGCGACATCCACCGCTATCTCAAGGAGCACGATCTGCCCTATCACCCGCTGTGGGAGCAGGGTTACGTCTCGGTCGGCGACGTGCACACGACGCGTCCGCTCGCGCCGGGAATGTCGGAGCAGGACACCCGATTCTTCGGGCTGAAGCGGGAGTGCGGCCTGCACGAGTGAGTCGCCGCGGCGCCGGGCCCTGGCGCCGGCCGTTCAGCCCAGCCCGTACTTGCGCAGCTTGTACCAGAGGGTGCGCTCGCTCACCTCCAGCTGCCGCGCCGCCGCGGCCTTGTTGCCACCGGTCCGTGCCAGCGCCGCGTCGATCAGCCGACGTTCCAGCGCCGCGACCGCCTCGTTGAGCGGACCGATTGCGGACTCGTCCACCGGCACGGCGCCCGACGCCCCGCGTACTTCCCGCGGCAGCTGCCCGATACCGATGTCGCCGCCCCGGTGCAGAACCACCGCACGCTCGATGATGTTCTCCAGTTCCCTGACGTTGCCCGGGAACGCGTAGCGCGCCAGCACGGCCTGCGCTTCCGGCGCCAGTTCCGGCGGCGGGCGCCCCAGCCTGCCGGCATGCTTGGCCAGGAAATGCCGTGCTAGCAGCGGCACGTCCCCGGCGCGCTCGCGCAGCGGGGGCACGTGCAGGGCGACGACGTTGAGCCTGTAGTACAAGTCTTCGCGCAGCCGCTGCTCGCGTACGGCGACGAGCGGATCGCGGTTGGTGGCTGCGACCACGCGCAGGTCCACCTCCAGCGTGCGGTTGCTGCCAAGCCGCTCGACGCGGCCGTCCTGCAGGGCGCGCAGCAGCTTCGCCTGCAGGGCCATCGGCATCTCGGTCACTTCGTCCAGGAACAGCGTGCCGCCGTCGGCCAGCTCGAACTTGCCGGGCTTGTCTGCATGCGCGCCGGTGTAGGCGCCGCGCGCGTAGCCGAACAGCTCGGCCTCGAGCATGTCGGCCGGGATAGCGGCACAGTTCACCGGTACGAACAGGCCCGCGCGCCCGGACTCCCGGTGCAGGGCCCTGGCGATGAGCTCCTTGCCGGTGCCGGTTTCCCCCGCGACGAGTACCGCAGTGCGTGTCGGCGCCACCTGCGCGAGCGTGGAGTAGAGCTCGCGCATCGGCGCGCTGCCTCCAATGAGATCGTGCCAGCGCCGGTCCACCTCGTCCCGCAGGAAGCGATTCTGCTGCTCGGTACGCGCCTGCGCGAGCACTCGCGCCACTGCCAGTTCCACCGTTTCCATCTCGAACGGTCGCAGGAGGTAGTCGGACGCGCCGTGTCGCATCGCCTGCACGGCGGTTTCGACTGTGCCGTAGGCGGTCACGACGATGACCGGCGTGGCGTCGCCACTGGCACGCAGCGCCTGCAGCAGCGCCAATCCGTCCATCTCGGGCATGTTAAGGTCCGTGAGCACCAGGTCGACGTCGTTCGCAGCCAGGACCGCAAGGGCCTCGCGACCGTTCGCGGCGCGCAGGCAACGGTGCCCCAGTTTGCCGAGGGCAATCTCGAGCAGGCGCTGCATCCTGGCTTCGTCGTCGACGACGAGAATCCGGGCCTGGGTCATGCAGGAGACTCCATGGTCTTCAGGTCGGGCGGTGCCGTCCGGGCCGCCGTCTCCGCGGAGGCGCTGCGCGGCAGGGTCACGCGGAAGCAGGCACCGCCCCATTCACTCGCGCCCGCCGTCACCTCGCCGCGATGCAGCCGCACGATCTGCTGCACGACGGTCAGGCCGAGGCCGATACCGCCTTCCCGATGCGTGACGAAGGGCTCGAAGATCTGTGCGCGCTCGGACAGCGGGACTCCCGGACCGTCGTCGGCGACCTCGAGCACGAGCCGGTCCGCGTCGCCATCGACGCGCACCCGCACCCGGCCACCGGCCGGCAGCACCTGGATCGCGTTCAGCACGAGGTTTATGGCGACCTGCAGGAGCTGCTCGGCGTCGCCGACGAACGTGGTGTCGGTGACGGCCGCGTCGACTCCGATCGACACGCCCTTGCGTTGCGCCTGCGCGGCCAGCAGGTCCACTGCGCGCTCGGCCACCGTGCGCAGGTCGGCGGCATCGAGGCGTGGCGGACGTGGACGCGCGCATTCGAGCAGCAGGCTTACGAGTCGGTTGAGCCTTTCGGTTTCGCTGAGCACGAACTCGACCATCTCGCGGCTCTCGCCGCCGAGCGCCGGATCGCGCCCGAGCAGCTGCGCCGAGGATTTGATGATGCCGAGCGGCGTGCGCACCTCGTGCGCCATGACGGCGGCCATCTCACCCACGGTCGCGAGCTTGGCCGCGCGCACGAGCTGTTCGCGCGAGACATCGAGGCTGTCGATCATCCCGATGAAGGCGCGAGTGAGTTCGCCCACCTCGCCCCCTGGCATGCGCTGCGGCACGGGCGGGCGGGGATGGCCCCAACGGAACCGGCGCGTCATCGTGGTGAGGGCGGTGATGGGACCCGCGACCCGGCGCGCGATCACCAGCGCGAGCATCGCGGCGCACGCGGTCGTCAAAAGCAGCAGGCCGACGAGATGCGCAAGCAGGTGACGCACGGGCCTGAACGCTGCGGCCACCGGATCAATCAGCAGCAACTGCCAGCCGATGCCGGGGAGTCCGTGGTAACCGCCGGACAGCGCATGCCCGATCAGGACATCGCCGGCGCCGATGGGCGAACCGTCGGCCTCGAACGTGCCGGCGGCGACGCCCGGCCGCGACCAGGCGGCGAGATGATCGCCGAAGAGCAGGTCGCGGTCGCGCAGCGGAGCGGAGGCTGCCAGCACCCGCCCGCCGTCATCGAGCAGTACGACGAGCGGCACCCGTTCGTCCTCCGCACTCGCGCCGACCTGATCGAGGATGTCGAGCACCGCCGTCCAGTCGACCAGCGCGACCAGATCGCCAAGCACGCCGTCGCTGTACGCATCCGTCACCCGCACCCGCAGCGCCAGGGCGTCCGGTGCCGCCACGTCGGGCGCCGCCATGTCCACCGCGATGCCGGGAAGTGCCGTCGCGCGCCACCTGGCCGGTGGCTGCCAGACGTTCCCGCCTGCGACGGGCCGTGCCGAGGCGACGACCCGACCGTCGATGGTGAACAGGATGTCGCGGTAGAAGCCGCCGTACGCGCGCTGCAACGAAGCGAGGAACAGCGCAAGCCGCTTGTCGACATCGTCGATGCGCGCTTCCTGCATCACCTCGAGGCGGCTCCATCCGGCGGTGTCCTCGACGCGCTCGAACACGAGCGCGTCGATGCGGCGCATGACGGTGGTCGCGCGACTGCGCAGATGCCCCGAGATCTCGGCGCGCAGCGTCGCGCGCGCCTGCGTGTAGGCGAGCGCCGTGGCGAGCGTCGCCGCGAACAGGCTGAAACCGAGAAAGGCGAGCAGCAGGGTGCGTGAGATTGTCATCGCGGAGGCGCGCACGGGGTGCTGCTAGTATATGCCGCCCGCCCGCGGGCGCTGCCGCCGACTCCGCCGATGCCCGTTTCCGCTCGCCGATGGTCCCTCATCCCGCTCCTCGCGGCCACGCTGCCGCCGTGGTCCGTCGCGGCCGCGGACTACGACCTCGGGGCCGGCTACCGGTTGGAGTATCCGGCGGTGACGCTTGGCGGCTACGCGACGGCGCGCGCCGCCAATCTCGAGGGCCGCGATGCGCGCGTCGAAGTGTCCGATCTCAGCCTGTTCATATCCGCTGAGCGTGGTGCCCGGTGGCGGTTCTTCACCGAGCTGGAAGTCGGCGAGCCGCTCGCGGTCGAAGGTGGCGACGTCACGACGGACGACGCCGAGTTCGACCTCGAGCGGCTGTACGCGGACTACGCGGCGAATCCCGGGCTCAACGTGCGCGTCGGCAAGTTCCTCACGCCGATCGGGCGCTGGAACGAGGTGCACGCGGATCCGCTCGTGTGGACGACTTCGCGGCCGACGGTCACTGAACTGCCGTTCTCGCGGCAGGCGACGGGCGCGATGCTGTACGGCGACCTGGTGACGGCTGCAGGCACGTTCGAGTACAGCGCTTTCGGTGATGCGACCCTCAATCTGGACCCGCTGCGGGAGCAGGAAGCGCTCGAGAGCTACGGCGACGCCGGGCTGCCCTCCAACAATTTCGAGCACGGGGCCGGCGGGCGCCTGCGTCGGCGCTTCGCCGGTGATCGGCTGGTCGTCGGCGGGGTAGTCGCGTGGTACGAGATGCGCGGCCAGCGCGACTCCAAGTACCTCGCTGGCATGGATGCCGCGCTCGCCGTCGCCGGGGTAGAGGTCACGGCCGAGGCGCTGTACCGGTTCAGCGCGCGCGACGAGGGGCGCGTGTGGGGCGCTTACCTGCAGGCAGTGCGCGCCCTCGTGCCGGGACTGTTCGGGATCGCCCGTGTCGAGGCGTATGCGCCCGAGACCGGCGGCACTGCGCGTGCCGCCGTGCTCGGCCTGGCGTGGCGTGCTCGGCAGGGGTTGGTCCTGAAGGGCGAATACCGGGCCGGCACCCACAACGAGGCCTTCGCCGCCGATGGCTGGCTCGGCTCAATCTCGGTGCTGTTCTGACCGTTCCGATGCGTGCCCGGCGCTGTCTGCTCGCGATCCTCGTGACCGCCGGCCTCGCTGCGACGCCGGCGCCGGCCCGGGCGTGGGACATCGCGGTGGTGGGCGTCGCCGGGGATCCGCGCGCCGCGGTCTCGCACGACGAGTTGACCCAGATCTACCGCCGTCGCCAGCGTATCGATGCCTGGGGGCGCCGCGTGGTGCCGGTGAACCTTCCGGCGCAGGACCCGGTGCGCCTCGCCTTCTCGCAACTGGTCTACGGCCGTCTCCCCGAGGAACTCGCGGACTACTGGAACGAGCAGTACTTCCACGGAGTCGAGCCGCCGCACGTCGTCGAATCCGCTGAGGCGATGCGGCGGTTCGTACAGGCGACGCCCGGCGCCATCGGCTATCTGCCGGCGTGCATGGTCGATGCCCGGGTGGAGGTTCTGGCGCTGCTGACAGCACCGCCCGCATCCCCGCCGCCCGAAACCTGCCGGGAGGAGGCATCGGTCGACCGACGATAAATGCAGACAACAATTGCGGGGTTGGTCGGCCACCGCCCGGTCGACCACGCCAAGTACCTGAAATGCATGGACGATCACGCTGGCACGGCGCCTGCACATGCCTTGGCAACGCCTTCAGCCAAGGACCGTCATGCCCGCCAGCCACTGCGGATCCCCAATCGCCCTGTCGCGAAACGACCGCGCGCGCCCGCCCACCGTCATCCTGCGCGGGGAACGCTGCACGGCCGCTCGCCCTCGCCTCGAGCATTTCGTGCAGCAGGCCTTCTTCGCCGCCTACGGGGCGCACGTGCGCGAGTTCTCCCCGCTGCTGGTCGGCTTCCAGGGTAACGGCGGCCTGCAGGCAGTCGCCGGATTGCGCGACGCTGGCGTCGTTCCGCTGTTCTCCGAGCAGTACCTGGACGAGCCGATCGAGGCGTTGCTGGCGCGACAGGGGGGCGTTGCGGTCGAGCGCCATCGCATCGTCGAAGTCGGGAACCTCGCGCTCGACGAACCCGGTCACGCCCGCTGGCTGATCGGTGCCGTGACCTTGATGCTTCACGCCGCCGGCTACCACCACGTCGTCTTCACCGCCGTGCGACCGCTGGTCAACGCCTTCGCCCGGCTGGGCCTGTCGCCGGTCGTGTTCGGCGAAGCCGACCGGAGCCGACTGCCCGAAAGCGGACGGCGCTGGGGGCGCTACTACGAGGCGCGCCCCGTCGTCTGCGCCGGGGATGTGGGCGCCGGCTGGCGCCACCTGCAGCAGCGCATCGCGGCCTCCTCGCCGGAATGGTCGCGTTTCTGGGGACGGGCGGCTGCGGCCGGGGTTGCGCTGCGCCCGCCGGGGACGCGGACGCTGGCGGTCGCCCTGTGAGCAATCCGCTCCTCGACGCGATCGCGCGTCATGCCCGCGTGCGCCCGGCCGCCCCGGCACTGCGAGGATCCCGTTCCACGCTCGATTATTCGACCTGCGCGCGGGAGGTGGAGGCTGCCGCACGGCTGCTCGCGCCATTCCGCGGCGTGGCTTTGCTCGGTGCGAACAGTCCGGCCTGGGCCGTCGCCGATCTCGCGGCGCTGGCGGCGGGCACGGCATGCGTGCCGCTCCCCGCGTTCTTCAGCGACGCGCAGCTCGCGCACGTGCTCCAGGATGCCGGACCCCAGGCGGTGGTGTCCGACGATCGCGAGCGCATCGAGCGGATCCTCGGCGCGCGTCCGGTCGCGGAGATCGCCATCGCCGGCGAACGGCTCTACCTCGCGGACAGCGGCCTGCCCGCGCGACCGCTGCGCGACGGCTGTGCCAAGGTGACCTACACGTCGGGGACGACCGGGAGACCGAAGGGCGTCTGCCTGGGGGCAGAAGCGATGCTCGCGGTCGCGCAGTCGCTGTGCGACGCGGTCGGCGCGACCGCGACGGACCGCGCGGTGAGCCTGTTGCCGTTGTCCACTCTGCTCGAGAACATCGGCGGGATCTATGCCCCGCTGCTCGCCGGGGCACAGGCCACGCTCTGGCCGGCGGCGGTGCTGGGGCTGGAGGGCGGCCTCGACCTGGCGCGCCTGATGAGCGCGCTGCGGGCCGCGCAACCCACGACGCTCATCGTCGTGCCGCAACTGCTCGGCGCCCTCACCCGGGCCTGCGAATCCGGACTCGCGCCGCCCGCTGGCCTGCGGTTCGTCGCGGTCGGCGGGGCGCCGCTCGCCCGCGGCGCGCTGGAACGGGCCCGCGCCGCGGGGATCCCGGCCTACGAAGGCTACGGACTGTCGGAGGCGGGTTCGGTCGTGACGTTGAACTCGCCCGCCGCCGATCGGCCCGGGAGCGTCGGCAGACCCCTTCCCCACGCGCGTGTCCGGATCGATGCCGACGGCGAGATCGTGGTATCCGGCACGCTGTTCGACGGCTATCTGGGAACGCCGGGCGGGGCGGTGTCGGAGTGGCGTACCGGTGACGTCGGGTATCTCGACGGGGATGGCTACCTGCACGTCGAGGGTCGGCGCGACAGCGTCGTCTGCACTCCGGAAGGCCGGAACGTCGCGCCGGAGTGGGTCGAGGGCGAACTCACCGCGCAACCCGAGATTGCCCAGGCGGTCGTGTTCGGCCGCGGGCGACCGGCCCTGGTCGCGGTCGTGGTGCCGCGCGGACCGGCGGCCGCCGTTGATGCGGCGGTGCGCCGGGCGAATGCCGCGCTGCCCCCCTATGCCCGCGTGCAGCGCTGGCACGTGGCAATGACCCCCTTGTCCTTCGACGCGGGCGAGATGACGCCGAACGGCCGTCCGCGCAGGGCCGTCATCGAAACCCGTCACGCGGCGATTCTCGACCAGCTCAGGGAGGAACCGCTCGATGTCCTTTAGCCGTCTGCTCGTGCGCGAGACTGAATCCGCACAGTCCGGGTTCCTGACCGCTCCCGCCCTGATCCAGGGCAGCCGCGGCAACGTGACGCGAGACGCCTATCTCGCGTTCCTGGGCGAGGCCTATCACCACGTGCGGCACACCGTGCCGCTGTTCGAAGCCTGTGCTGCACACCTGCCGGCGAGGCTCGACTGGCTCCGCGAACCGATCGCCGACTACATCGTCGAGGAATTCGGGCACGAGCAGTGGATCCTGAACGACATCGCCTACGCCGGCGGCGACGCCGCGGCGGTGCGGGCCGGGCAGCCGGCGCCGGCGACGGAGATCATGATCGCCTACGCCTACGACACCATCGCGCGCGTGAACCCCATCGGGCTGTTCGGCATGGTGCTCGTGCTCGAGGGCACCAGCGTCAACCTCGCGCTGCAGGCCGCCGACTCGCTGCAGGCCGCGCTCGAACTGCCGGACGCTGCCCTGACCTACCTGCGTTCGCACGGCACGCTGGACCGGGAACACATGCAGGGCTACGCGCGCATCATGGACCGCGTCGGCGATCCGGACGATCAGAGGTGCATCGTTCATGCCGCGCGCATGTTCTACCGGCTCTACGGCGACGTCTTCCGATCGCTGCCCGTTCACTGACCACACTGGAGAATCCGACATGCGAAACGTCCTCGTGCTGCTGACGGCCCTGCTCGCCACGCTGCCCTGTGCCGCGGAAGAGTGGGACGGCGCGCTGCTCTCGCTCCAGGAGCACTGGGCGCAGGCCAACTACGGTACGCCGAAGGCCGCGCAGGCCCGGGCCTTCGAGGCCGTCGAGGCCGAAGCCGATGCGCTGGTCGCCGGGTTTCCGCAGCGCGCCGAGCCCCTCGTCTGGAAGGCGATCACCCTGGCCGCGCATGCCGGGGCGACCGGCGGGCTGGGCGCGCTCGGCAAGTGCAAGGAGGCGCGCGCGCTCCTCGAGCGGGCGGAGAAGATCGACGCCGGAGCCCTCGACGGGTCCATCTACACCACGCTCGGCAGCCTCTACTACCGGGTCCCGGGCTGGCCGCTCGGTTTCGGCGATGACGAGCGCGCCGAGGAGTACCTGAAGACCGCGCTCACGATGAATCCGCAGGGTATCGACCCGAACTACTTCTACGGCGACTTTCTGGCCGGCAAGGGCCGCAACGCCGAGGCCCTGGAGCGCCTGTCGATCGCCCTGCAGGCGCCGGCACGGCCGGGACGGCCGCTTGCCGACGCGGGACGACGGGCCGAGATCGAGGCGTTGAAGTCGCGCCTCGAAGCGCAGACCGGAGCGAAAGGCTGATGAAGCTGCAAGGCGCACGCATCGTCCTGACCGGCGCCGCGGGCGGGATCGGTGAGCACCTGGCGGCCGGCCTGGCAGCCCGCGGTGCAAGGCTGCTGCTGGTCGGCAGGCGCGCCCGGGCGCTGGAGGAACTAGCCCGGCGGATCAATGCAGCCGGCGGCCAGGCCGCGTGCTGCGCGGCCAACATCGCCAGCGACGGCGGCCGGCGCGCCATCATCGCGGCGGCCGGGACGGGGATGGGCGGCGTCGACGTCCTGATCCACAACGCCGGCGTGCTGGATTACGGGCCGCTCGTCGACACCGATACAACCACCGTCGAACAGGTGATGACCACGAACGTCACGGCGCCGATGCTGCTGACCCGCGCGGCGCTGCCTCAGATGCTGGCGCGCGGCGGCGGTCGCATCGTCGCGGTCGGATCCACCTTCGGCAGCATCGGCTACTCATGCTTCGCTGCCTACTCGGCCAGCAAGTTCGCGCTGCGCGGGTTCTGCGAGGCGCTGCGGCGCGAATTGCAGGGATCGGGCGTGGGCGTGACGCTGGTCGTGCCGCGCGCCGTCCGCACGCCGATGAACACGCACGCGGTCCTGCGGCTGGCCGGGGCAACCGGCATGCGGATGGATCCGCCGGAGCGGGTGGCGGCGAGGGTCATTGACGCGCTGGAGCACGACCGCTCGACCGTCTACGTCGGGTTCCCCGAAGCGCTGTTCGCCCGCATCAACGCCCTGCTGCCGGGCATGGTCGATTTCGCCCTGCGTGGCCGCAATGCAGCGCTGCACGAGTGCGCGCGTTCGGAGGCAGGGGCCTCGCTGTGAAGATCCGCCGCGGCGCCGCCGAGGGGATGAAGCCGGCGGCTGCGCCCGGCACGCATTGCGATCGCCTCTTCGCGCAGGCAGGGCCGGTGACCGAGGATTTCCGCTTCGATGCCCGGACCGTGGCCGTGTTCGACGACATGGTTTCGCGCTCGGTCCCGTTCTACGACGAGATCCAGCGGCTCACGGGCGAGATCGCCGCGGATTTCGCGCGGCCGGGGACGGACGTCGTCGATCTCGGCTGCAGCACCGGTACGACTCTGGAGTTCCTGCACGCCGCGGTGCCGGCGGCGCTGGCGTTCGTCGGCGTCGACAACTCGCCGGAGATGCTCGAGCGCGCCCGGGCACGCCTGGCGGCATCGGCGAGCGGCCGCTCGATCACGTTCCGCCTTGCCGATCTGGGCGCCGCACCCGGCGTCGCGAACGCGTCGGTCGTCACCATGCTGCTGACGCTGCAGTTCATCCGCCCGGCGCACCGGGCACGCGTGCTGCGGGCGATCGCCGACGGCATCGTCGACGGCGGCTGCCTCGTGCTGGTCGAGAAGATCACGCTGGCGGACAGCCTGATGAACAGGCTGTTCATCAGGCACTACTACGACTTCAAGGAGCGCAACGGCTATTCCCGGACCGAGATTGCGAACAAGCGCGAGGCGCTGGAGAACGTGCTCATCCCCTACCAGCCCGGGGAGAACGTCGCGCTGCTCCGCGAGGCCGGCTTCCGGCACGTCGAGGAGTTCTTCCGCTGGTACAACTTCGCCGGCTACGTCGCGATCAGATGAGCCGGCCCGGGGCCGCCGCGCTGCAGACCTGCGGCCGGTGGCTGTTCCGTTACCGCAACTTCGCCTTCCCGGCGGTGCTGCTGACGCTGCTTCTCGGGCTGCCGCCGGCGCCTGCCGGATCGCCGGCCGCCGGGCGCTGGCCCGACTTCGCCGGGCTCGCGCTCGCGCTGTCCGGTCAGGTCCTGCGCTGGTTCGTCATCGGCCTGGACTACATCAAGCGGGGCGGTGTCGATAGAAGCATCCACGCGAGCCGGCTCGTCATCACCGGCGCCTTCGCGCATGCCCGCAATCCGCTGTACGTCGGCAACCTGCTGATCCTCGGCGGGCTGTTCCTCGTCCACGGCAACCCGCTCGCCTGCGCGACGGGGTTGCCCGCCGTCGTGTTCGCGTACGTCGCGATCGTGGCGGCGGAGGAGGCCTACCTGCGCGGGCGGTTCGGGGACGCCTATGCACAGTACTGCCGCGACGTCCCGCGGTGGATTCCCCGCCTGGCAGGGCTGCGAGCGACCTGGGCCGGCAGCCGGTTCCGGTGGCGCCGCGCCGTGCGCAAGGACAGCGCGAGTGCCTATGCCTGGATGGCGGGCGCTTGGCTGCTGTTCCTGCGGGAGTCGCACGCCGCCGGTTTCGCGGGGTATCCTTCCCCCGCCGCCCTGACCATCGCCTTCGCCGTCATCACGACCGCGTTCGTCACCGTCAGGGTCCTCAAGCGCAGCCACCTGCTCCGCGACGACTGAACGGGGCGCCGCGGCAGCCGAATTCCGCAGACTCAGGCGCAGGCACTATGAACGAGTACGATTACGATCCGGCTCGCAAACGGTACCTCGAGGTCCTCGGCCGGCGCATGGCCTGCATCGACGTCGGCCAGGGTGATCCGATCGTCTTCCAGCACGGCAATCCGACCTCGTCGTACCTGTGGCGGGGCATCATCCCGCACGCGTTGCCGTTCGGGCGCTGCATTGCGCTCGATCTGATCGGCATGGGCGATTCCGAGAAACTCCCGGATTCCGGTCCCGGGCGCTACACGTTCGCGGAGCACAGCCGGTATTTCGAGGCGGCGCTGGAGACGCTGGGCGTGCGCAGCCGCGTGATCCTGGTCATCCACGACTGGGGCTCGGCGCTCGGATTCGACTGGGCGGAACGGCATCGCGACGCGATCCGCGGCATCGCGCACATGGAATCGATCGCCGCGCCCTGGACCTGGGAGACCTGGCCCGAGCAGTACCGGGCGGGGTTTCGTGCCCTGCGCTCGCCGGCGGGTGACGACATGGTCCTGCGCGACAACGTCTTCGTCGAGAAGATCCTGCCGCACTCGATCCTGCGACCGCTCGCGGCGCAGGATCTGGCCGAGTACCGCCGCCCGTTCCTGAACCCGGGGGAGGACCGGCGCCCCACGCTGACCTGGCCGCGACAGATCCCGATCAGCGGGGAGCCGGCCGACGTCGTCGCGACGGTCGAGCGCTACGGCCGCTGGCTCGCGCAGTCCCGCGTGCCGAAGCTGTTCGTCAATGCCGAACCCGGCGGAATCATCGTCGGCGCCCACCGCGAGTTGTGCCGCTCGTGGCCGAACACGACCGAGATCACCGTGCCGGGGATCCACTTCGTGCAGGAGGATTCCCCGCAGGAAATCGGCACGGCCCTCGCCCGCTGGCTGGCGACGCTGCCCTGAGGGGCGGACCGCCGCGACGGCGGTCCCCCAACGCTCACTCTACCTCGACTTCGTCATCCCAGATCGCCTCGGGCAGAGGCAGGCCGTCCAGTTCCGCGGGACCAAGGGGGTGCGCGGGCCGCACTCCCAGGCGCCGCACGACGTCCTCGAGCTGGCGGCAATGCTGCGCAGCGTGCCAGACCGTGCGCTCCAGCACGCCTGCGAACGGACGCCGGCCGTAATAGGTGTCGACGGTGGCGGGCCAGCGGTTCCGCCCCAGCCAGTCCCGAACCCGCTGCTCGACCTGCGCGGCGTGGTGCGCGAGGTCGTCGGGTCCGGCAGTCGCGGCCGGACGGCGCAGAAAGTGATCAAAGGTGAGCGTGCCACCCTCGGCGGCGTCGATCAGCGCACCGGCGACCTCGAACACGTGAAAGGCGAGGTCGCGATAGCTGCGATCCCGCCCCGTGAAAACGGTGCCGAGCGCGCCTTCGGGGATCTGCGCCACGCAGCCGCGCGCCGCTGCCAGGAGCGCCGGCAGACGGGCCGCGAGCACCGCGGTGGGCAACGCGGTGTCCTGCCATGCAATCCCCGCGAACCGCGCCAGTTCTGCCAGGTCCTGCGCGTACACGTGCCGGCTGCCGTCGGTCACCACGGGCAACGCCCGCGCGCCGAGCCGTTCCAGCTCGGCGAGGGCCTCCGGCCGCTCGCGCACGTTCACCGACCGGAATTCGACGCCGTGCCGGTGGAGGAACTCCCTGGCCCGCAGGCAACTGGAGCAACCGGGCTGCCAGTAGACGGTGAGGCGGCCGGAAGCGTCCACGAACCCGCACCGCGTGGCGGCGTCAGCCGCGGGTGAACTCGATCGCGCCCTGCGGGAGCAGGTACAGGACCAGGGCGTCGCCGCCGGTCACGGTCGGATGGTGCGCGGAGTCCGGCCCGTACACGATCCAGCCCGCACCGTGCCCGTCGAACGCCGCGGTCGCCGAGAGCGGCATGACGAGATCGATCTCTCCGTTCGGATGCCGGTGATGCGGACCGACGACATCGGTCATGCGCACGACATCGACGCTGTAGCCGTGGGTGGCCACGCCCGGATCGAGCACGCGACCGTAGCGGATCCCGCCGGCTTCGCGCGCGCACATCCACCCTGCCGCAATCCCGTCACGGCAGGCCTCCTCGATCGCCCGCACCGTCCCGCCCCGCGCCGGGAAACGCCTGTTGAGATCGTCCGCCAGCGCAGCATCGAGGGGACGTCCCGCGAGCGTGTCGGTCACCCCGGCGACGAGTGCAGTGAACGATTCGACGGTATGTGGCATCCCCGCCGTTCCTGCGCTCCGACCGCTCAACGGCTCGCCGCGCGACCCATTTCGGTCGCCCTGAACTCCGCCCGGAGCCTGGCCGAATAATCGCTGCAGGCATCGAGGTAGTTCTGGGTGCTCTTGGGCATGGGCACGCGCGCCGAGGCCAGCCACGTCAGCAGGTCCTTGCCGCGACGCACGAGCATGATGCCGTCGGCGATCAGACGTTCCTGCCGCTCGTCCAGGGCACTCGCGTAGTCGGGCTCGAAGCCGGTGAGTTCGTCGCCGGCGGCGACGAACTCGGGCCAGACCTGGAAGATCACCTGGTCCGCGCGCAGGGTCTCGCTCTCGAGCTTGGCCGCCTGCGCGAACCGGCGCAGGCGTTGCGGCAGCCCGGCGAAGGCCGGGTGCCCCTCGATGCTCTCGCAGATCTTGTCGGTGATGCGGTCAATGTTCGCCATCGTCTGGGCAACCTTGATGTAGCGACCCTCGTAGAAGGCCTCCACGGGCATCGAGAACGCCTTCAAGGGCTCGCCCCACAATTCATCCAGGCCTTCCTCGCCGCTGTAGTGCTTGACCTGCTTGCCCAGTTCCAGCGCCTCCAGAAAGCAGCGACCGCACTCGCGCAGCAGCTCGTTGCCCGGCGCAATCTCCACGCCCACGTTCTGCAGCTCCACGACCTTGGTGAAGATGTCCGACGCGCGGTTGAGCAGCGCGCCCGCGAGCATGGCCGCGTTCACCCGCTTGCGGGCCGGTTCGGTCTCGGCCTCGTAGGCCCGGCGCGCCTCCTCGAGCTTGTGCCCGGGCGTATTGATGCCGGGCTCGGTGTGATGGAAGACGCGGCGGGTGAGCTGGTCGATGAGCGTCTTGCGGTTGGCGAGGCTGTCCTGGCGGATGTTGTAGCGCCGGATCCAGTAGCCGTCGAACCAGATGCAGGGCTTGCCGTCGATATCGCGGGCAGTGCCGTTGGGAACGGCCTCCGCGGCCGCTGCCGCTGGTCCGCACGCAGGTGCAGCTGACGATTCGCTCGTGTCGGTCATGGCGCCGAAGGCGGGTACCATCCGGCCGGGCGGCCGGTTCGAGGGTGCAAGTGTACTCATGAAGCCGTCCTTTTGCCTGTGCCTGTATACACCAGTAGGATTCCCCCCGCGCCGGGCGGCCGGCGGCAACCGCTCTCACTTGACAAAGGTTCACGACATGCGCTTTGTCTCCTTCCTGCATGAAGGTCACTCCGGGGTGGGCCTGATCCGGGATGGCCGGGTGCTCGATCTCGGCGCCGCGGCGCCCGGCGGCCTCAAGGGCCTGATCGCGCTGGGTTCCCTGGCCGGAGTTGCGGAAGCGCCCCCGCCGGGCCGGCTGCTCGAGCCGGGCGCGCTGACGTTCCTGCCGGTGATTCCCGACCCGGACAAGATCTTCTGCATCGGACTCAACTACGACGAGCACCGGCGGGAGGTCAATGCCAGGCCGCGGGAAAAACCGACGGTATTCACCCGGTTCGCCGCCACCCAGCTCGGGCATCGGCAGGCCGCCTGGCAGCCTGCGCTCTCCCGTGAGTTCGACTACGAGGGGGAACTGGCCGTCGTCATCGGCCGCGGCGGGCGCTACATTCCGCAAGAGCGCGCCCTGGAACACGTGGCCGGCTACTCCTGCTACAACGATTTCTCGGTGCGGGACTGGCAGCGCCACACCACGCAGTTCACGCCCGGCAAGAACTTCCCGCGCAGCGGCGGCTTCGGTCCCTGGCTCGTGACCGCGGACGAGATCCCGGATCCCTCGGTACTGGAGCTGACCACTCGCGTCAACGGCGCGGTCGTGCAGCACGCGTCCGTGACCCAGATGCTGTTCCCCGTTCCCTACCTGATCGAGTACCTGTCCTCGTTCATCGAGCTGGCGCCCGGCGATGTCATCGCGACCGGCACTCCGGGCGGCGTCGGCGCCCGTCGCGAGCCGCCGTTGTTCCTGAAGCCGGCCGACGTCGTCGAGGTGGAGATCTGCGGCATCGGCACGCTGGTCAACCCGGTAATCGCCGAACCGCGCGGGGGTGCATCGCCGCTGTGAAGCGCCGGCCGTCTCAGCCGGTCTTCACGGCGAAGACACCGAGTTCGTGGGGGCCGCCGCGCTCCACGGCGCGCTGCCAGGCCGGACGGGCGCGCATGCGCGCGAGATAGGCAGCGAGTCGGGGGCAGTTCCGCAGACGACCACGGGTCTGCGCGAACTCCAGCAGGAACCCCATCTGCACGTCGGCGGCCGTGAAGCCGCAGCGCACGAAATGCGCCTGGCCGGCGAGCGCCGCCTCCATGTACCGCTGGTGGCGCTCGATCTCCGCGTCGTAGAAGCCCTTCAGCGCCTCGTTGCCACCGCCGGTCCATTCGTAGATCAGGTCGAATACGAGCGGTCCCATCGCCGACCCTTCGGCGAAATGGAGCCACTCCTGGTAGGCGGGAAAATCGGGCGAATGCGGGTCGACGGCGAGGCGACCGCCGGCCAGGCACCGCGTGACGTATTCGATGATGGCGCCCGATTCGATGATCGCGCGCCCGCCGTGCTCCAGCACGGGCCCCTTGCCGAGGGGGTGCACGGCCGCGAGCGATGCCGGGGAGCGCTGCGTCTGCGGATCACGCGGATGGACGACCACCTCGTAGGGCAGGCCGAGTTCCTCGAGCAGCCACAGGACGCGCAGCGAGCGCGAATTCGACAGGTGGTGGACCACGATGGCCGGCATGCGATGTCCTCCGCAGTCTGCGCGGGCGGTCAGAAGACCTTGCCCGGGTTGAGGATGCCGCGCGGGTCGAGCGCACGCTTGAGCGTGCGCATCAGCGCAATCTCCTCGGCCGAGCGGCACCAGGACAGGTACGGCTTCTTCTCGAGCCCGATGCCGTGCTCGGCGGACACCGAGCCCCCGATGTCCCGCAGCGGGCGGTAGATGCACTCCTCGACCGAGCGCTGGGCCGTCTCGCCGCTGTCGCCTACTTCGACGGCGAAATGCAGGTTGCCGTCGCCGATGTGCCCGAACGCCAGGAAGTGATGGCCGGGATGGCGCTCGCCCAGGGCCTCCCGCACCCGGGCGACGTAGGCTTCCATGTGCGGGATGGCGAGGCTGACGTCGTAGATGAACGGTCGCCCGTAACGGAACAGCTGCTCGACGTCGTCGCGCAGCCCCCACAGCGCGGCACGCTCGGCGCCCGACTTGGCAATCACGGCGTCCGCCACCAGCCCGGAGCCGAGGGCCGCGGCCATGGCGGCCTCGAACCGGGCCGTATCGCTCTCCTGATCCGCGCCGAGCGATTCGACGAGCACGTAGTAGGGATGTTCCCGCGGGAGCGGTGCCCGGCCCTTTGCGGGCGGGGTGGTCACGACCTCGTAGAAGGAATCCCACATGACCTCGAAGGCGCTGAGGGAACCGCCCAGCTCGCGATCCATGTGCTTGAGGAAGGCGGCGACGCGCGGGAAGTCGCGCAGGGCGGCGAAGCCCGTATTCTCGCTGCGCGGGGCCTCGCGCAGGCGCAGGACCAGGCGCGTCACGATGCCGAGGGTGCCCTCGGTGCCTATGAAGAGCTGCTTCAGGTCGTATCCGGCGTTGTTCTTCAGCATGCGGTTGAGCGACGTCACGATCGTGCCGTCGGCGAGCACCGCCTCCAGTCCGAGGACGTTGTCCCGCGTCATGCCGTAGCGGATCACGCGATTGCCGCCGGCGTTGGTCGAGACGTTGCCGCCAATCTGGCAGGAGCCCCGCGCGCCGAGGTCCACCGCGAACATGAGCCCGGCCGCCGCGGCCGCGTCCTGGATCGCCTGCAGCGGCACGCCGGCCTGGACCGTCATCGTCCGTCCGACCGGGTCTATCTCCTCGATGGCATTCAGGCGCTCGAGCGAGAGGACCACGTCCGCCGGCGTGGTGTCGGCGCCGTGCGTCAGATTCGTCAGCCCGCCGTGAACGACGACGGGCTGGCCTGCCTCGTGGCAGGCTCGCAGGCAGGCGGCAACCTCGGCAGTGGTCCGCGGCCGGGCTATCACCGGGGCCATGATGTTGCCTTCGTGCCAGATGCCGGCCTTGCGCGCGCGGGCGTCGGCGCCGAGCAGCAGGCCGCCGCTGCCGACGATGTCCCCCAGGCTGGCGATCAACGCGTTCATCGTTACTGTCTCCTCAGACGGTCGGCGGGCGGGGCGCGAGCAGCGTGTGCAGGCTGGATGTGTCTAGCCGTCCGCCGCCGGCCGCCTGCACGGCAGCATAGAACTGATCGACCAGTGCGGTGACCGGCAGGCGCGCCCCGTTCCGGCGGCCTTCCGCGAGGCACAGCCCGAGATCCTTGCGCATCCAGTCGACCGCGAAACCGAAGTCGAACTTGCCGCGCAGCATGGTCGGCGCGCGGTTGTCCAGCTGCCAGGACTGGGCGGCGCCCTTGCCGATGGCCGCGAGAACGGCTTCCATGTCGAGACCGGCTGCGCTGCCGAATGCCATGCCCTCGGCCAGCGCCTGCAGGAGCCCGGCGATGCAGATCTGGTTCACCATTTTCGCGAGCTGGCCGCTGCCCGGCCCGCCGATCCGCAGGCAGGCGCGCGCATAGGCCTCGATGATCGGGGCCGCCCGCTCGCAGGCCCCGGCGTCGCCTCCGCACATGACCGTCAGCGCGCCCTTCTCGGCCCCGACCTGCCCGCCGGACACTGGCGCATCGACGAAGTGCACCTGCCGTTCGAGGGCCAGTGCGTGCAGGGTCCGGGCGACGTCGGCCGAGGCCGTCGTGTGATCAATCACGACCGTGCCGGGGGCTGCGCCGGCGAGCACTCCGTCGGGCCCGAGGACGACGGAGCGCAGATCGTCGTCGTTGCCGACGCAGATGCCGACGAATGCGCTGCCGGCCGCCGCTTCGCGCGGGGTGACCGCGGCCCGCCCGCCGTGGGCGGCGACCCAGGCGGCGGCCCGCGCTCGGGTGCGGTTGTAGACCGTGATCGTGTGGCCGCGCGCTGCCAGGTGGCGGGCCATCGGGCCGCCCATGACGCCCAGGCCGATGAATGCGACGTCAGTCATGCGGACTCCAGTCAGCACGGTTGCGGGGGAACGGCAATTCTAATGACAACCGCGCCGGGATGCCGGCGCGCGACCGGCCCGGCCGCGGGGTCAGGCACCACCCCCGGCGGCGACGACCTTGCCCGGATTCATGATCCCGCGCGGATCGAGCGCCCGCTTGACGGCCCGCATCGCCGCCAGCGCCGCAGGCGACTCGTAACGGACCAGATCGTCCCGCTTCAATTGCCCGACGCCGTGCTCGGCGCTGAAACTGCCGCGCAGCCCGGCCGCGATGGCGTGCACGCAGTCGGACACCGCGGGGCCCATGCGTTCGCGGAATGCCGCGTCCGGGGCCGGCCCCGGGGCGAGGACGTTGAAGTGCACGTTGCCATCCCCCACGTGTCCGTACACGGACACCCGGGCCTGCGGCGCCACCCGGCCGATCGCGTCGGTCGCGGAGGCGCAGAACGCCGGGATGCGGTCGATGGCAACCGAGACGTCGTGCTTGATCGACCCGCCGGCCTGCCGCTCGGCCTCGGGTATCGATTCGCGCAGGCGCCACAGTGCGCGGGCCTGCGCCTCGCTCGTGGCGAGCACTGCATCGACCACTTCGCCGCGCGCCGTCGCGGTCTGCAGCAGCGCCAGGAGCAGGGATTCGAGCGGGGCCCCGGAGGCCGGCGACGTCAGCTCGAGCAACACGTGGTGGCGTCCGGCGCCGGCGAACGGGTCGCGGGTGCCCGGCACGTGCGCGAGCACGAGATCGAGCGCCCGGCGACCGATGTACTCGAAGGCGCTCGCGGCGTCGGCGCAATCGCTGCGCACCCGTGCGAGCAGCGCGCAGACGACCTCCAGCGAGGCCGCCGACAGGAAGGCGGTGCAGCGGGTCCGCGGACGCGGGAACAGGCGCAGCACGGCGGCCGTGATGATGCCCAGGCTGCCTTCGGCTCCCACCAGCAGCCGCGTGAGATCGTATCCCGTATTGTCCTTGCGCAGGCCCTTCAGTTCATCGAGTACCGAGCCGTCGGCAAGCACCGCCTCGATGCCCAGCGCCAGGTCGCGTGCGGTCCCGTAGCGCAGGACGGCGAGTCCGCCGGCGTTGGTCGACAGGTTGCCGCCGATCTGGCAGCTGCCCTCCGAGCCCATGCTGAGTGGAAACAACAGGTCATGCCCTGCCGCGGCGCGCTGCACGTCGGAGAGGATGGCGCCGGCCCCGGCCGTCAGGGTGCAGCCGACCGTGTCGACCGCCCCGATCGCGTTCATGCGCGCCAGGTTCACGACTACCTGCGTCCCGCTGTCGTCGGGGGTCGCGCCGCCGCAGTAACCGGTGTTGCCGCCCTGTGGCACCACGCCGACGCCGGCACGGTGGCAGGCCGAGACGATCGCGGCGACCTCGTGCGTGGACGCCGGCTTCAGGATGATGGCGGCCTGTCCGCGGTACAGGCGTCGTTCGTCCACGAGCAGTCCGGCGGCGACGGCCGGGTCGTCGACCACCCCGGACGGGCCGACGACCGCGCGGAGGTGCTCGAGCAGGGCGGCGTCCGGCGGCATGGAAGGATTCTACGCGAGGCGCGGTTGCAGGCGCGCCTGCGGCACTGCACTATGGTCCTGCGCCGCCATCGATCACCGCACTCAGCACCATGACCACGCGATCACGCGTCTGGCCGGGCGAGGCCTACCCGCTCGGCGCCACCTGGGATGGCAAGGGTGTCAATTTCAGCCTGTTCTCGGCCCACGCCGAACGGGTCGAACTGTGCCTGTTCGACGATCACGGCCAGCGCGAGACCGAGCGGCTGATCCTGCCCGAGTACACCGACGAGTGCTGGCATGGCTACCTGCCGGACGCGCGGCCTGGCCTGCTCTACGGCTATCGGGTCCATGGCCCGTACGACCCGGTGCGCGGCCACCGTTTCAACCCCCACAAGCTGTTGCTGGATCCCTACGCGCGTTCGTTGCGGGGCACCCTGCGCTGGCACGACGCCCTGTTCGGCTACCGCCATGACGACCCGGCGAGCGACCTCGGATTCGATCGGCGCGACAGCGCCCGCTACCTGCCCAAGTGCCGGGTGATCGACTCGGCGTTCACGTGGGCAGGCGATGTGCCGCCGCACCGGCCGTGGACCGACACGATAATCTACGAACTCCACGTCCGCGGGTACACGATGCGGCACCCGGAGGTGCCGCAAGCCATGCGCGGCACCTTCGCCGGCCTCGCCACCGCGGCGGTCGTGGCCAACCTGCGCGCGCTGGGCGTCACGGCGGTGGAGCTGCTGCCCATCCAGGCCTTCGTCGACGAGCGTTTCCTGCACGAGCGCGGCCTGCGCAACTACTGGGGCTACAACCCCGTCGCCTTCTTTGCGCCCGACCCGCGCTATCTCTGCGCGGGCGGCCGGGGCGAGTTCAAGCAGATGGTGCGCACGCTCCACGACGCCGGCATCGAGGTGATCCTCGACGTCGTCTACAACCACACGGCCGAGGGCAACGAACTGGGACCGACGCTGTCGTTCCGCGGCATCGACAATGCATCGTACTACCGGCTGCAGCACGACGACCGGCGACGGTACGTCGATTTCACCGGCTGCGGCAACGCCCTCGACCTGCATCATCCGCGCGTGCTGCAGATGGTCATGGACTCGCTGCGCTACTGGGTGCAGGAAATGCACGTGGAC
>CAYOJP010000011.1:26074-30032 GCA_964404305.1 uncultured Gammaproteobacteria bacterium | reverse complement strand
CGCCACGGCGGGTGTCGGGCTGGCATGCGCCGGGCTCGGGCTGTTCGCCCTGCCGGGGCCGCCGGTCCCCATGGGCTTCGCCGGCCTGTTCTGCATCGTGCTCGGCTTCGCCCTCGCCAGCCCGCTCGCCATGGTCGCGGCGATCGCGCTGCTGCTGCGGGTCCCGGCGGCCCGCCGCCGTCTCGCCCTGCGGCTCGGCGCCCGGAGCGTCACCGCCGCGCTGTCCCGCACCGGTGTCGCGGTCGCGGCCCTGACGCTCGCAGTGGCCACCACCATCGGCATCGGCGTGATGGTCGCGAGTTTCCGGGCCTCGGTGGCCGACTGGCTCGGGCAGCTGCTGCGCGCCGACTACTACGTCTCGGCCGAGGGCACGGGCGCGGGCGACGCGCCGCTGCGCCCCGCGCTCGTGGAGCGCCTGCGCGCACAACCGGGCATCGCCTGGGTGAGTCACGTGCGCCGCGCGCGCCTGCCGGGCGTGGCGTGCGGCAGTGCGGGCGCCGGGGAGGTTCGCGGGCTCCCGCCCGCCCGCCCGAACACCGGCGCTGACGCTGCTGTCCCCGGGAGCCGGCAGGGGTCCGCGGACTGCGCTGCCGCCGACCTCCAGATTGCCGCCTACGACCTGCCCCCGCCGGCCCTGGCCGGCTTCCGGCTGAGCGGTGTCGCCGAGCCGGCCGCCTTCTGGAAAGCGTTCCTCGCCGGTGACGCGGTGATGGTCTCCGAGCCCTGGGCCTGGCACCACCGGACCGAGGTCGGCGCCACCCTCGTGCTGCGCACCGACGCCGGTCCGCGCGCGTTCCCCGTCGGCGCGATCTACCAGGACTATGCCTCCGATCGCGGCATCGTCGCCGTGAGCCGCGCGGCCTGGGAGCGGTACTGGGACGACGACGGCATCACGGGCATCGGCCTGTACACGGGCGCAGGCTTCGATCTCGCCCGCTTGCGCCGCGAGCTGGCCGGCCTCGCCGACGGCGCGACGCTCGAGCTCACGGCCAATGCCGATCTGCGCGCCGCCTCGCTGGCGGTGTTCGATCGCACGTTCACGATCACCGAGGTGCTGCGCCTGCTCGCCGGGGCCATCGCCTTCACCGGCGTGCTCGGCGCGCTGCTCGCGATCGAGCTCGAGCGCGGCCGCGAGCTGGCCGTGCTGCGCGCGCTCGGCATGCGCGCCGACGAGATCCGGCGGATCATCCTCACCGGCACCGGCTTGCTCGGCGCGATCGCCGGCCTGCTCGCGATACCCGCGGGCCTGGCGATGGCCGCGAGCCTGGTGTACGTGGTCAACCGCCGCTCGTTCGGCTGGTCGATGCAACTGCACGCGGAACCCGCGATCCTCGCCGGTGGACTGGCGCTCGCCCTCGTCGCCGCGCTCGCCGCCGGCCTCTACCCGGCCGCGCGCATGGCGCGCATCCCGCCCGCCGCGGCCCTGCGCTCGGAATGAACCGGGCGCTCCTCGCCGTGGCGGTGGCGATGCTCCTTGCCGGCGGCGGGGTCGTGCTGCTCTGTGCGCGGCCGGCACCGGCCCCGGCGCAGGGCGGCTACAGCGTCGCGCGCGCCCTGGGACAGGACGCCTCGCTCGCCGGCTTCGAGCGCGCCACGGCGCCGCGGGCATTCCGCTTCCCCGACGACCACGGCCCGCACCCCGGCTATCGCACCGAATGGTGGTACTACACCGGCAACCTGCGCGATGGAGACGGACGGCGCTACGGCTACCAGCTCACGTTCTTCCGCGTCGGGCTCGCGCCGGCGCCGGCATCCGGGAGGAGCAGCTTTCGCGCGGACGCCCTGTGGATGGCGCACTTCGCGCTGACCGACGTGGCCGGCGATCGCTTCCTCGCGCAGGAGCGCTTCGCGCGCGGCGCCGCCGGACTCGCCGGCGCGCAGGCCGTGCCCTACGCCGTGTGGCTGGAGGGCTGGCGCGCGGAGACGGCGGGTGACGGCCGTACGCGCCTCGTCGCGCGCGCGGGCGAGGTTGCACTCGACCTCGTGCTGGCGCCCGCCAAGCCGCCGGTCCTGCAGGGCGAGGCAGGCCTGAGCCGCAAGAGCGCCGAGCACGGGAATGCGTCGTACTACTACTCCATGCCGCGGCTCGCCACGACCGGCACGCTGGTGGTGGGCGGCGCGCCGGTTGGCGTGACGGGCACGAGCTGGCTCGATCGCGAGTGGTCGACGAGCGCGCTGGCGCCCGATCAGATCGGCTGGGACTGGTTCGCGTTGCAGCTCGACGATGGCCGCGAGCTGATGCTGTACCGGCTGCGGCGTCGCGACGGCAGCAGTGACCCGGCCAGCGCGGGGATGCTCGTCGGCGTCGACGGCACCGGCCGGGCGCTCGTCGCCACCGACGCGCGGATCGCGGTGCTGGGCGAATGGACCAGCCCCGTCAGCGGCGTGCGTTACCCCTCGGGCTGGGCGATCGACCTGCCGTCCGCAGGCCTGCGCCTGCGCGTGACGCCCGTGCGACGAGACCAGGAGCTGCGACTGACCGTGCACTACTGGGAGGGCGCGGTGGACGTCGCCGGCACGGCTGCCGGCCTGCCGATGGGCGGCGTGGGCTACGTGGAGCTGGCGGGCTACGGCGACGCGCCGGCCCGTTGAACCGCGATGTCCCGGCGGGGCGAGGGTACGTCCTTGACCGATGACAGGCACAGCCGATGAGCCCCGGGGCGCCGCGTCATCCGCGGCTGAAGCCGCTCCTACAGGAGTTCTACTCCAGCGCTGAGCGAACGTTCCTGCAGGAGCGGGCTGGCCCGCGATGCTTTCCCCGGGGTCGGTGCCAGCCGACCAGGTTCAGTTCGAGCGCCGCTCGGCGACGTACACCCCGACCTGCACGGCCAGCGCGAGGCAGGAGAAGATCGCGCACACGACATAGGCTGGACGGTAGCCCTCGCCGGTGAGCAGCAGGCCGACCAGGGCCGGGCCGGACCCGGTGCCGAGGCCCGCGAAGAAGTTGCCGAGCACCAGAGGGCGGCCATCGCGATCGATCGAGGCGAGCAGCGCGAACTGCACCGGGTTCGCCACGTACCAGCCGAACATGAACACGCAGGCCGCGACGATGAAGCCCGTCTGGTCGAAGCCGTCCGCGAGCAGCCACAGCCCGAGCAGCTGCAGCCCGATGGCGAGCGCCAGCGCGCCGGCCCGGGTCAGGCGCGCGCCGAGCATGGCCGAAGTCACCGAGCCGGCGAAGGCCGCCAGCAGCGCGATGCTCAGGCTGTTGCCGATCACCTGCGGCGCCAGCCCCGCCTCGACCGCGATCGGGCCGATGAACGTCCAGAAGCCGCCGATGGCGGTGAAGAACAGCATGATGCCCACGAGCACCGCCAGGCACAGGAACCAGCGCCGCCGGTCGTTGCCGCCGCCGGGCGGCTGGGCCTGCCAGCGCACGCGCGGGATGCGGGGGACCAGCGCGACGAGCGTGACGAGCGCGCACGCCGCGAGGATCGCGAATATCCCGCGCACGCCCTGCGCGGCGAGCACGCCCGGCAGGCCGAGCGCGCCGGCGATCGCGAACAGCACCTGGACGGCCATGAACATCGCGAAGGCACTGTCCGGCCTGCGCGTCTGGCCCAGCGCATAGGCGCCGAAGGCGATGGACAGCCCGCCACCGAACCCCGCGACGAACCGGCAGCCGAGCAGCGGCGCGAGCTGGGTGGCGTAGCTGCAGGCGAGTTCGGCCAGCGCGATCAGCGCGATGCCGAGCGCGGCGAGGAGACGCCAGTCGACCCGCCGCAGGAACCACAGGCAGGACAACGCCCCGCCCGCCAGCCCGATGAGCTGCGCGGTCGAGACCATCCCGATCTGCTGGTCGCCCAGCGCGAGCGCCGTCTTCAGGCCGACGGCGATTGACGGAAAGACGAGGAAGCTGCCGACGCCCAGCGTCCCGACGACGGCGTAGGCGATGCGCGCGGGCAGGGCGTCGATGGCATCGATGTCGGGCACGTGAATCTCCTTGGGGGCGGGTTTC
>CAYOJP010000011.1:0-26064 GCA_964404305.1 uncultured Gammaproteobacteria bacterium | reverse complement strand
GTCGGGGATGCGGTGCGCCATGGCGCTCGCTGCCGGTCCGGAGTATGCCGCACGCATCGCACCTTCGCGAACGCGACCGGGAACCGGTACGCCAGTGTCCGGCCCGGGTGCGCCTGGCGGCGCCGCAGCGCGACGTCGGAGCAGCGATCGCAAGCAGACTGAATATCAGAGCGGCACTGTGCTGCACCCGGCGTTGGGGAACCCGGGGCGCCGGTGCCGGGCGGCTCCCGACCGTGAGCGCGCAGGGATGCGCGCGACGGAAGCGCTACAGGGACGTACTCGAGCGGGTCGCGACGGACCCGGCCCGGCATCGGCGCCGGCAGGAGTGATCGACATCCGCAGTCTGCCGTCCGGACGACCGAGCGCAGGTACCGAGCGCGAGTACACCTCCACCCGGAGTCCGGCACTGCGCGACCCCGGCGCAGGCGGAGACCCGCAAGGGTGCACGATGTCTGTGGTCCGCTGTTCAGCGCCGCCCGGTGAGCGGCGTGCGCGCCTCGCGATCGATCTCCAGTCTCAGCACGTCGAAGCGATTGTAGTGTCCGACGAGATCGTGGAACAGCTTGCCGAAGATCACTGGCTCGATCGGGCAATCCGCGTAGCAGATCCCCGCCTCGTCGACGAGCGGTGGCACGACCCACTCGCCGTTCGGGCCGACGATCCCGGACACGCAGTTGAAGGTGCCCGGCGGCACCTCGAAGGTCTGCCCCAGCTGCGCGGCCACCTCCGGCGTGCCGTGATCGCTCGCGACGATCGAGTACAGCTTGCCCTCGTAGGCGTGCGGCGCGACGTGCAGGTACAGCTCGTTCGACGAATGGCGCGCGCCGGCCAGCGCGGCCGACGGAAAGTTGGCGACATGGATGCGCTCGCCCTGCGCCAGCAGCGCGAAGCGCGCCAGCGTGTTGATGTTCTCGCCGCAGTTGAGGGTCCCGAGCGGGCCCCACGGCGTCGGGAACACCGACAGGGTCGAGCCGTCGCCACCCGCCCACACGGCGCGCTCGCCCCAGGTCGGCACCAGCTTGCGGTGCCTGCCGAGGAACGTGCCGTCGGCACCGATGACGACGTTGGTGTTGTAAAGGGTGCCGATACTGCCCGGCTCGCGCTCGGTGATGCCTACCACCGCCACCACGCCGGCGGCCCGCGCCGCCGCGCACAGCGCGTCGATGGCCGGGCCGGGGATCTCCACCGCCTGGTCGAAGAAGCGGGCGTGCCAGTGCCCGGTTTCGGACAGCGCCTTGGTGAACACCCAGTACGGAAAGCCGGGAATGAAGCTCTCCGGCAGGGCGACGATGTTCGCCCCGCCGCGACCGGCCTCCGCGATGAGCGCGCAGGCTTTCGCCGTGCTGGCCTCGCGGTCCAGCCAGACGGACGACGCCTGGACGGCCGCGGCGCGGAAGGTCCTGCTGGCGGTCATGCGTGCGCGCTCCCCTTTCGCAATGATAACCCCGCGCCGGGCGTCCCTTCAGAAACTGTAGGTGAGCGTCGCGCCGAACGTCCGCGGCTGCGCGTAGATGGTCTGCGCGTAGCCGAGATCGCTGAACACGAACACCTTGGACTCGTTCAGCTCGTCGGAGATGTTGCGCACGTATCCGGCCAGCTGCCAGTTCTCGCCGTAGCCGATGACCACGCTGGCATTGTGCTTGAAGTACGATTCCAGTTCCGACGCCGGATCGTTGAAGTTGTTGGTGTAGCGCTCGGCCGCGTAATTCCAGTCCCATTGCAGAGTCAGGCTGTAGTTCGACCGCACCGGGACCGCGTAGACGAGCGCGCCGTTCGCACTGGTCCCCGGCGCGTTCGACATGTCCCGGTCCGCCGTGAAGGTGGAGGCGCGGCCGGTGACGTCCTCGATCTCGGTCTCCAGCACGCCGAAACCGACCCGGGCCGTGAGCTGCTCGGTGACGAGGGCCTCGGCCTCGATCTCGGCGCCGTAGGCCGAGGCATCGCGGTTGATGATGAGGCCGCCGATGCCCTGCCAGTTGAAGGTCTGGTAGTTGCTGTAATCGTAGTAGAACATCGACGCGTTGACGCGCAGGCGGCCTTCGAACCACACCGACTTCTCGCCTAGCTCGTAGGCGAGGTTGGTTTCATTGCCATAGGGGATCAGCCCCAGGTTGCTCGCGGCCGGGGAGTAGAAGCCGTTGTTGAAGCCCCCGGCCTTGGTGCCCTGCGAGATCGAGCCGAACAGCAGCACGTCGTCGGTCGGCCGGAAGTCCAGCTCGACCTTCCACGACACCAGGTCCTCGTCGTAGGTATTGGTGTAGGGATTCGCGATGCCCGGACCGGTCGGGGGCAGGAAGCAGTTCGACGGGATCGGGAATCCCGGGCACGACCGCAGCGTGGCGTTGTCGCTGTCGGTGAAGTCCTTCTCGTCGTGGCCCAGGCGCAGGCCGGCGATGAACGTCCAGCGCTCGGCGAAGTCGTACTCGGCCTGACCGAACAGCGAGTAGGTGTCGGTCTGCTGTTCCCAGTTCGCGGCGAGCGCGATCGGGAACAGCGGGCCGTTGTACAGACCCGTCGCCGGATCCACCGCGCCAGGGCCGCCGACCGGCACGTTGAACGTGGCGGAGGGATTGTTGGTCGCGTCCTGGTGCAGGAAGTAGAAGCCGGCCGTCCAGCGGAACGCGCCGACAGCCTCGCTGAGGCGGATCTCCTGCGTGACCCAGTCGGTCTCGTACGGGAAGTCGGCCACGCAGATGACGTTCGGGCTGGCGTCGCAGTCCTCCTCGAGCTGCCGGTCGAGGGTGACGTAGCCCGTCAGGGACGTGAGGGTGACGTCACCGAAGTCCTTCTCGATGCGGGCGAGCAGGCTGTAGCCGTCCTGCTGCATGCTCGACGGGCTGCTGGTGCGGGTGACGTCCCGCGCCCCGGCGCCGAAGTTGGCCTCGTTGTAGCCGGCGAAGTCGGTCCCGTTCGGCGCCAGCGAGAACAGCCCGGTCGCCGGATCGGCGACTGCCGGCACCTGCTGGTAGTAGGTGTGGATCTTGTCGATGTCCGCATACTCGCCCTTCAGCGAGATCCGCAGGTCCTCGCTCGGCTCGAACATGACCTGGCCGCGGAAAGCGTTGGTCCCGGCCTGGCCGCCGTCCTCGTCGAACTGCGGGTTCAGGTTCTCGATGAAGCCGTCGCTGTGGTGCGCGAGGAAGGACAGGCGGCCCGACACGGTCTCGGACACGGACCCGCCGATGGCGCCTTCGGCCTTGATTTCGCCGAACCGCCCGCCGCCGAGCGACAGGAAGCCCGTGGTCTCCCGGGTCGGCTTGGCGGTGACGTAGTGGATGAGGCCGCCGGTGGAGTTGCGACCGAACAGCGTGCCCTGCGGCCCGCGCAGCACTTCGACCCGCTCGAGGTCGTACAGCGCGAAATCGATCGCCGGCACGGACACCAGGTAGAGCTCGTCGACGTACGTGGTGACCGGGGCCTCGTGACCCTCGCCGAAGTCGTTCAGGCCGATGCCGCGCACGGTGATGTTGGCGCTGGAGCCCGGCCCGTAGGTGGAGTAATTGTCCAGGCTCGGGACCCTGGACACGATGTCGCTCGCGTTGGAGAACCCGTAGCTCTTCATCTCCTCCACCGAGAACGCCGACACCGTGATGCCGACGTCCTGAAGGCTCTGCTCGCGCTTCTGCGCGGTGACCGTGATCTCCTCCAGCACCGCCTGCGCGGCGACCGTGCCGCTCGCCAGGCCCGCCATCGCCATCGCACCCGCGCACAGCCACTGCCTGCTCGTCGTCATGTCCGTTCCCCCTGATTGACAGCCCTGGGTGCCGGCCGCCCGGCCGGCACCCGGAATCCCGCGTCTCGTCGCGCCTGCGTCACGGACCGGCGGCGCTGCCGCGTGCCGCGATCCACGCCACCACGTCCTGCCATGCCTGCCAGTCGCCGAACCCGGTCGCCGCCGGCCGCATGCGCGCGCCGGCGGCATCGTCCGGATGCGCGCCCCGCAGCCCGCTGCGGAACGCGTGCATCTGTGCGTTCAGGTACCAGTCCTGCAGGCCCGCGAGCGCGGGCGCTTCCAGCGCCGCGATCCCCTCGGCCGCCGGACCGTGGCAGCTCGCGCAGCGCAGCGCATACTGCGCGCCGCCGGCGGTTGCGTCGCCCTCCATGGTGGCGGCCATCGGGGCGCGCGGCAGCGTACCGATGTAGGCGAGCACGTCGCGCACCGCCCGATCCCCGGGCAGCGCGCGCGCGCGGCCGTTCATCATCCAGCCGTACATGTCCGTCGGGCCGCCGCGCACCCCGGCCCGGAAATGCCGCAGCTGGCGCAGCAGGTAGTCACCCCCCTGGACGGTGAGCGCGGGCGCGCGCATGGCCGCATTGCCCTGCCCCGCGTTGCCGTGGCAGCCGGCACAGGTCGTGAAATAGGCGCGCCCGCGGTCCGGATCGGCGGGCGCGAAGGCCTCGACCAGGTCACCGGTATCCACCACCTCCTCGAAGGCGACGACGCGCCCGTCGCGCACCGTCCACACGTGCACGTGGTTGGCGGCGAACCGCCCGCCCGTGGC
This sequence comes from uncultured Gammaproteobacteria bacterium, assembly GCA_964404305.1. Classification (GTDB taxonomy): domain Bacteria; phylum Pseudomonadota; class Gammaproteobacteria; order JADZEE01; family JADZEE01; genus CAYOJP01. The sequence goes on along the minus strand of CAYOJP010000011.1, from coordinate 21,562 downwards.
CTTCACGTAGCCCTCGTCGACGCCCAGCACCGTGACCGAGTCGCCCTGCGCGGTGAACCGGCGCGGCACGACTGCCGTGAGCACCACGGCCGCGTCGATGTCCGCGAAGAACTGCCGCACGCCGGCGTGGCCCTTGTACGTGCCGGCATACGGGATGACGTGCGCCGGACCGTGCATGGTCCAGACGGCGTCCGTGGCCACCAGCGCGAGGACCTTGTCCATGTCGCCGGCGCCGAAGGCGGCATACAGCGCCTTGACCACGTCGACCGGCATGGCGGGCCCGCCCGCGGACGCGGCGCCGGACGCCACGGCGGCGGCGAGCCAGCCCGCGAGCGCAAGTCCGCCCAGGCGTCGCGATGGGGAGGCCTGACGCATCGTTCAGATCTCGATGAAGTCCTGGAAGACCCCGTCGGGGTCGTACCGGCGGCGCAGGTCCCGCAGCCGGGTCCAGTTCGTCGCCGCGTAGCAGGCGTGCGTGCGCGCCCCGCGCGTCTCCCGATCGAATTCGTTGATGTAGTGCCCCGAGGCGAGGGGTTCCATCTCGTCGAACATCGCTTTCAGCCAGGCGGCGTTCGCAGTGTCATCGGCCGCGGCGTCCCACTGGGCGTAGCCGGCGAAGTAGAAGCGGCCACGGGCCGAGTAGGCCGCCTCCGGGAACGGCGCGTCGCCACGCCACAGGATCACGGGCGAGTTCCCCGGGGAGGGCGCCTGCGGCATGTGCTTCGCGAGCACGCGCGTCGCATCGCCCACGCGGTCGGTGTAGATGTTGTCGGCGCGCGCCCGCCGCTGCGGAAAGGGGCCCTCGTTGTCCTGGTACAGCACCTCGAACGGGGTCGGCCGCCCTATCGATGCGTGCGTGGCCAGCTTCGTCACCGGGTGCGCGGCAATCGGCGCCAGCATCGACTTCATCTCCGCCTCGGTGTCCGCGAACGCGATGTTCGCCATCACCGCGATGAGGCCGCGGTCCGCCGGTCCGAGCTTCTTCGCCATGTCGGGCGGCGCCGGCACGACGACCGTCAGCATCTCCACGCGCTGGTCGATCACAGGTCCCAGTTCGGCCATGGCCTCCGCCACCGGCACGAGCTGCGAGAACGGCACGAAGTAGTCATCCGTGGTGATGGCGCGCGGCAGCGGATGGCACTGCAGGTGGAAACGCGTCACGGTGAAGAACAGCCCCGGCCCCGCGCCGCGCGCGGCCCAGAACAGGTCGGGGTTCTCCTGCGCGTTCGCGTGGCGGCGTTCGCCGTCGGCGGTCACCACGTCCACGCCGACGATGTTGAATACGCTCATGCCGCCCCAGGCGACGGAGTTGAAACCCAGACCGCCGCCGAGCAGGAAGCCGCTCACCGGCACCATGCCGCAGTGGGCGGTCGGGAAGGCGAGGCCCACTTCGCCGAGACGGGCGTTCAGGGCGCGGCCGATGACGCCGGGCTGGACCTTCGCGATGCGCGTCCTGGTGTCGATCTCGATCGCCTGCAGGCGAGAGACATCGAGCAGGATGCCGCCGTCGCGCAGGAAGCAGCCGCTCCAGCTGTGCCCGCCGCTGCGGGTCGTGATCCGCAGGCCCTGCTCGCGGGCATGGCGCACGGCCGCGACGACGTCGTCCTCGCTTTCGGCCTGGACGATGAGATCCGGATAGCGGCGGAACTTGCGGTAGTTCCAGATCATGCTCTGGCGCCAGGCCTCGTAGTCGGGCGCTCCCCGCGCGACGACGGCGCCGCGCACGCGGCCGGCCAGTGCGGCGGGCGCCGGCGCGCCCGCCTGCAACGGCAGCCCGCAGGCGAGCGCGGCGCCACCGAGCAGCGCGCCGCCGGTCCGCAGGAACCGGCGCCGCGAACGCGCGCGCGAACCGGCCCCGCCGTCGCGTCCGTCGTCTGCCGTCATCGCTGCGTTTCCCGGTTCATGCGCTGTCCGTACTGTCTGCCTGCAGCCATCACGCCGCCGTCCCGGCGCGGCCGGGCGGGCCGGGACGCAGCACGATCCCCGAGGCATCGAGATCCCAGGTCCGTGGCCCGGGACCGAGCGCCCGCAGCGCGAACTTCTTGACCTTCCCGTTCTCGGTCTCCGGAAGCTCCGGCAGGAACTCCAGAAAACGCGGGATCGCGAAATAGGCGAGGCGCGGTATCAGGAACCGCGTCAGGTCGTCGGGCGTCACGCTCGCCCCCGCCTTGCACACGACGTAGGCCATCACGTCCTCCTCGCCGAGTTCCGAGGGCACTCCTATGGCGGCGGCGTTCTCGATCGCCGGGTGCGCGAGCAGCGCCTGCTCCACCTCCCACGAGGAGATGTTCTCGCCACGACGCCGGATCGAGTCCTTGAGCCGGTCGAGGAAGCGATAGACGCCGTCGGGCCCGGCGACCACGCGATCGCCGGTATGGAACCAGAGATTGCGCCAGGCCGCGACCGTGGCCTCGGGATTGCCGAGGTAGCCAGTGAACATGCTGAACGGCTCGCGCTGGCGCACGAGCAGTTCGCCGGGAATGCCTGGCGGCAGTTCGCAGTCGTGCGCGTCCACGACCTGCACTTCGAACTCGTCGACCACGCGGCCCATGGCGCCGGGCACGTAGTCGGCACCCACGTTCGCGAACACGAGGTTGGTCTCGGTCGAGCCGTAACCCTCGACCACGCGCACGCCGAAGCGCTCGCGGAACGCGTCCACGAGTTCGGGCGCGGTCGCCGGCGACAGCGCGACCCGTGCCCGGTGGGCGCGATCGGCCGGCCCCGGCGGTGCCTTCATCAGGATGTGCACCATCGCGCCCAGCAGGTAGAGGGCGGTCGCCCCCGCGGCCGCCACTTCGTCCCAGTAGCGGCTCGCGGAGAACCCGGGCACGAACGAATACGTCGCCCCGCGGACGAGCGCCTGCCACAGGGTGTTGAGCGCGTTGGTGTGGAACAGCGGCAGCGTGGTGTGCAGCACGTCGTCTGCGGTCACGCCGAGGGCCCGCGCCGTGAGTACGCCCCACCAGTAGAACTGCGCGTGGGGACACAGCACGGCCTTGGAGGGTCCGCTGGTGCCGGAGGTGTACAGCACCGCGACCGGGTCGCCCGGCGTGACCGGGTGGGCGGCGACCGGCACACCCTCGCCCGTCCACGGCTGCACCGGGCAGCGTCCGAGCGTCCCCGGCATGGCCTGCGGCGCGAGATCGCAGACCCACACCGAATTCACCGGCGCCAGCGCATCGACGACGTCGCGCAGGGCCGGCAGCAGGGCGGACTCGCCCAGCAGCGCGACGGGGCTGGCCAGTCGCAGCAGATGGCGGAGCTGATCGCCCCGGAACGCGGTGTTGATCGGCACGAGCACCGCGCCGAGCCACGCGGTTCCGAGCCACAGGTGCAGCAGCTCGATGCGGTTCGTGCAGAACGCGGCCACCCGATCGCCCGGACGCACGCCGGCCATCGCAAGTGCGCCGGCACAGCGGGCCGCGATCCGGGGCGCCTCGGCATAGGTGAGGCAGTGGCTGCCGCTGCGGATGAAGGCGCGTTCGCCCAGTGCCGCGCGCCGCACGAGCAGCGCGGGCAGGGTCCGTTCGGCGAATGGCACCATCGACTCCAAGGCTGTCCCCCGTGACCGGCCGGCGCGCCGCGCACGCCGCGGTCCGACGGCATGCTAGGCAGAACGCCGGCGACGCTCCAATCACGGTTCGTGATGACCGATCATCAGCGGCGCGGGCACGCTGCCCGCTACATGCCGACATACCACTGGAAGCCGCGATCGGCCCAGTAGCTGCCCTCGCCGCGCCCGATCCCGTCGAGCCGCTCGACCGCCTCCAGGCCGCCGACGTACTTGGCGTTCTTGTAGCCGATGTGCAGCTCGGCACGCAGCCGCAGCGGGGCGCCGTGCCGCACCGGCAACGGCGCTCCGTTCATGCCATAGGCGAGGATCGTCTGCGGATGCAGGGCGTCGAACAGGTCCACGCTCTCGTAGTAGCGCTCGCCGGCGGCATCCATGGCATCGAGGCAGTGCAGGACGATGAACCGCGCCCGCGGCTCGAGCCCGACGACGTCGAGCAGCGTGGCGAGCGGCACGCCGGTCCACTCGCCGATGGCCGACCAGCCCTCGTCGCACTGGTGCTGGGTGATCTGGGTGCGCGCCGGCAGCGACCGCAGCTCGGCCAGCGAGAACGACCGCGGCCGCGCGACCAGGCCACCCACCTGCAGCCGGAAGGCGGCGAAGTCTCCGGCGAGCAGCGCTGCGTATTCCTCGCCGCGCGGCATGACGGTGCCGGTGGTCGGGTGTACTGCGGAGATCTCGTCCCGGCTGAACTCCCGCACCAGCGGACGGTTGCGCAGCAGCAGGCGCTGGCTGGCCATGGTCAGCCGCTCGCCACGGCGCAGCAGTTCCAGCGCCACGGGCGCCTCGGCGATCTTCTGGCAGCCCGGCAGCAACAGGCTGCCGGCCCCGGCGCCGAGGGCGGACATGAACCGGCGGCGCCTGACCGGCATGTCACTCCCCCGCCCGCGGCGGCAGCCAGCGGCCGGTGATCATCGCGCGCATCTCGTTGCGGAAACCCGCGATGAACACCTGGAAGACGTGGATGGCGACGAAGCCGACCAGCGCGAGGGCGCCCAGGAAATGCACGGTGCGCGCCGACTGCCGTCCGCCGAACAGGTCGAAGAGCTCCGGAAATGCCGCGGTGACCCCGTTGGCCATGGTCAGCCCGCTCAGCACCTGCACCGGAAGCACGACGAATACGACCGCCAGGTAGGCCAGCTTCTGCAGCAGGTTGTAGTCGGACGCCAGCAGCGGACGCAACCGTAGGTGCCGCGCGAGATCCGCGAGGACGGCGCGCGGCCGCAGTTGCGTCCACGCCGGCAGCAGCCGCCTGCGGAAATGCCCGCTCGCCAGGCCATACACCCCGTAGGCCAGCCCGTTCAGCACGAACACCCAGGCGATCAGGAAGTGCCAGCCGCGCGCGAGGTGCAGGTCGAACGAAGGCGGGAACGTCATCCAGGGCGGCAGCGCGAACGGCACGACGCCCCAGCGCGTCTCCCGCGGGACGCCGAGGATGCCGGAGGTGTCGAAGGTCCACCGGCCGATCTGCAGGGTGCTGCGCGGAGAGGGGCCGTGGATGTCCGTTGCCCGGATCGCCGCCAGCGTCGGCATGTCCAGGTGCCCCTCTTCGCCCCAGGCCAGGAACGGGCCGGTATTGAAGATCATCAGCCCGCTCATCAGCAGCACGACGATGCAGGCGGCGTTCAGCCAGTGCCATGCGCGTACCGGCAGCGGATGGCGATAGAGCATGTCCGGCGCGGCGCGCGGCCGCCCGCCCGCGCTCATCGGCCGAGCGCCACGACCGTCGACTTGATGCGGGTGTTCGCGAGGACCGACTCCTCGCCCAGGTCGTGGCCCATGCCCGAGTACCGGTAGCCGCCGAACGGCAGCGCCGCGTCGAGGACGTTGTGGACGTTGACCCATACCGAGCCCGCCTCCAGGTGACGGCCGAACCAGGCGGCCGCGTCGAGGTCGCGGGTCCAGATGCTGCCGCCGAGCCCGTAGCGCGTGTCGTTGGCGAGGCGCAGCGCTTCCTCGATGTCGGCGAAGCGGCTCGCGACCAGCACCGGGCCGAAGATCTCCTCCTGCACGACGCGCATCTGCTGGCGGACGCCGGCGAGCACGGTCGGCTCGAAATAGCAGCCCTGCCCCGCGACGCTGCGCCCGCCGGTCACGAGTTCGGCGCCCTCGGCGACCCCGGACTCGACGTACGCCTGCACGCGCGCGCGCTGGCGCTGCGAGACGAGCGGGCCCATCTCGGTGTCGGGCGCGAGCCCCGGCCCGAGCCGGATGGCGCGCGCGATGTCGGCCACGCCCGCGAGCACCCGGTCGTAGACCTTCTCGTGCACGTACAGCCGCGAGCCGGCGCAGCAGTTCTGCCCGTGGTTGCCGAAAATGGCCCAGGCTGCCCCCGGTATGGCGGCGTCGAGATCGGCGTCGTCCATGATCACGACCGGCGACTTGCCGCCCAGTTCGAGGGTCACCTTCCTGAGCGTGCGCGCGGCCTCCTGCGCAATCAGGAGGCCCACCTCGGTCGATCCGGTGAAGGAGATCCGATCGATGCCGGGATGCCGCACCAGCGCCGCGCCCGCCTCCGCCCCGGTCCCGGTCACGACGTTGACCACTCCCGGCGGAATGCCCGCCTCGAGCGCGAGCTCGGCGAGCAGCAGCGCGGTGAGCGGGGTCTCCTCGGCCGGCTTGAGCACCACCGTGCAGCCGGCGGCGAGCGCCGGGGCGACCTTCCATACCGCCAGGCACAGCGGCACGTTCCACGGCGTGATCGCCCCCACCACGCCGAGCGGCTCGCGGACCGTGTGCGCGGCGAAGCGCCGGTCCGGGTAGTAGGGCACCGAGGGCGTCAGCGTCCGGCCGTGGATCTTGGTCGGCCAGCCGGCCATGTAGCGCAGTACGTGTGCCGAGAACTCGACGTCGAACAGACGCGTGACGAAGCGCAGCCGCCCGCTCTCTACCGCCTCCAGCTCGGCGATGTCCTCGGCGCGGGCCTCGATGAGGTCGGCGAGGCGATGCATGAGGCGCTCGCGCGCATGCGGCTTCAGCGCCGGCCAGTCGCCGCCCCGGAACGCGGCGCGGGCCGCGCGGACCGCGGCATCGATGTCGGCCTCGGTGCCGCGCGCGACGCTCGCGACCGGCGTGCCGCTGGTTGGATCGACGATGGCGAGGCGTTCGCCCGTGCCGGGGGCGGTGGTCCCGCCGATGGCGTGGCCGTGGACGCGGTCCAGGAAGACCCGCACGCCGGGACGCAGGGCGGCCAGATCGTTGTGCAGCCCGCCCGCCGAGATGTTGAGTGCCGCCGTCATCGTCCGAGCCCCCCGTCGGTGGAGCCGCGCCAGGGCGCGCGGCCGAGCCTGAGCAACCGTACGGAAAACCGGAGCCGGGCTCCAATCATCCCGGCTGATGGGGCGTCATTCAGACGGACGGGCCGGCCCAGTCCCGGAAGTTCGGCAACCAGCACCGGCACCCTTCATTTACGAATGCTGGAAAATACTTTGTAAGACATGCATATAAACAAAAAGCGGGAGCGGCAACGATGACGGCCGCGCCCGAATCCGCGTCCCGCCTGGAACCCGGTCTCCTCGAGTCGGCCGCGGGCGAGATCCTCGACCTGCTGACGGCGCTGCCAACGGCGGCGGCGACCCTGGCCGCCCGCCTGCATCCCAGGACAGCCGCCAACCTGGCCGACCTGGTGCGGGTCATGAATTGCCGCTACCGGCGCTCGAGGCCGGCATCGGCGCCCACGGGCTATGGTCGATCGCCCGCGGACTGGCGCGGGGCCTGGAAAGCCGCACCGAGTACGAGCGCATGCTGGACCATGCCGACACGCCCCGCCAGGGCGATCTCGACGGGCGCGGCAACCTGTCGTTGCTCGCGTTGCAGGAGTTCTCGCTCTGGTTCCTGAAGGTGTGCCTGGAGCAGATCCGGTTCATGGGCCGGATGTTCGATCTCGACGCATTGTCCGGACGCATGGCGATGTATGCCGAGCGCTCCGGATGGCGACCGCAGGCCACGACCCTGCTCATCGAGATCCTGCACCGCGGAGAGATAGCCCGCGGCGACGCGCAGGCCATCACCGGCCTGAAGGAGCGCACATGCCGCGACCTGCTGGCACGCCTGCTCGCGGACGGCATCCTGGGGTCGGACACGGCCAAGGGCTCGGTGTCGCTGCGCTTCCCCGCCAAGTCACTCGACACCCTCTTTCCGCAGCTGTTCTTCGAGACCTAGGCCGCCCACCGCTCTCGTCGCTGAGCCGACACGACCGCCCCGGTAGGTACTTCCGGGGAATACTTCGTCGCTTTGCTCATGACTCCATCCTCTAAAGATTTGGAGTCTCCGGGAAACCCGGGGCGATTCAGTGCCCGGCCGCGGCGAGGAGGTGACGCACGCAGACGCAGACCAGGCCATCGCCGCAGTCCTTGTCTCGTTGACAGAGGTTGTCCGCGCGCAGCGGGAGCGCGAAGACTAACAGGCAGGCAAGCAGGGCGGAGCGGGGCATGGCGGCACGTCCCTGTGGGAGTAGTGCCAACTACCGTACCCCTCCCCTCATGACTAGAGCGTGACCGCTGCATGACGATTCAGTGACCCGAACTCGCCTCCGGCATGCCGCCACGATGCGCGCGGTGCATTTCCTGGCGGAGAGTGCGCGGCGCCCTGCTGTTCAGCGCGCAGCTCGCGCCTTTCGCGCGAACACCCGCCGGGCGATGTGCCGTGCGGAGATGCGTCCGGCGTCCCGGGCTGCCAATCGGCGACAAAGTTGAACTGCGTCAGCAGCCCCACGGTCGTCGATCCAGTTGCCGCGAACGGTGACCGCAATCGAGTCAAGGCACGCACCTGCCGCCATAGCCCGCGTGAATAACCGGCCATTCGCACGCGTGTCTGGCCGCCGGCCCGCGCAATCGGTAGTGTTCGGCGACCCGCCGCCCCTTGCGCGGCGCCCGATCCGGACGCCCCCGCCGATGCCGCTGCCGTCCCCGACCCGCCCCCTGCTCGTGCTGCCGCTGGCGTTTGCGCTGGCGCTGCCCGCGCCGTCCGCCCGCGCCGCCGATGCGGCGGTCCCCGGCCCCGGCGCCGACTGGCCCGCGCACGGCCGCACCGCCGACGAGCAGCGCTACTCCCCGCTCGACGCCATCACGACGGCCAACGTCGGCCGGCTCGGGCACGCGTGGACGACCGACCTGGGCACGACGCGGGGCATGGAGGCGACGCCGCTCGTCGTCGACGGCGTCATGTACGTCACCTCGGCGTGGAGCCGGGTGTTCGCGCTGGACGCCGCCACCGGCCGCGAGCTCTGGCGGTACGACCCGCAGGTGCCCGGCGCCCACGCGCGCAAGGGCTGCTGCGACGTGGTCAACCGCGGGGTGGCGGTGGCCGACGGCCGCGTCTTCGTCGGCACCTACGACGGGCGGCTGGTGGCGCTCGACGCCGCCACGGGCAAGGTCGCCTGGGAGGTGTTGACGGTCGATCGCAGCCAGCCGTACACGATCACCGGTGCGCCGCGCGTGTTCCGCGACAAGGTGATCATCGGCAACGGCGGCGCCGAGTTCGGCGTGCGCGGCTACCTGAGTGCCTACGACGCGAAGACCGGCGCGCTCGCCTGGCGCTTCTACACCGTACCCGGAGGTCCCGACGGCCCGTTCGAGCACCCCGAACTGGAGGCCGCGGCGAAAACCTGGCCGCGCGAGGGCCAGTGGCGCCAGACCGGCGGTGGCGGCACGGTCTGGGACGCGATGGCCTACGACCCGGCGCTCGACCTGCTGTACGTGGGCACCGGCAACGGCAGCCCGCACGCGCGCCACCTGCGCAGCCCGGGCGGCGGCGACAACCTGTACCTGTCGAGCATCCTCGCGCTCGACCCCGACACCGGCCGCTTGGCGTGGCACTACCAGACCACGCCGGGCGACAGCTGGGACTACACCGCGACGCAGTCGATCATCCTGGCGGATCTCGCGATCGGCGGCCGCACGCGCCAGGTGCTGATGCAGGCGCCGAAGAACGGCTTCTTCTACGTGCTCGACCGGCGCACGGGCAAACTGCTCGCGGCCGACAAGTACGCGGCCGCGAACTGGGCAAGCCACGTCGACCTCGACACCGGCCGCCCGGTGGAACTGCCGCAGGCCGACTACAGCCGCGAGGATCGCCTCGTCTACCCGTCCGAACTCGGCGCGCACAACTGGCAGCCGATGGCGTTCAGCCCGAAGACAGGCCTCGCCTACATCCCGGCGATGGAGAAGCCATGGATCTTCTCGCCGAAGGGGTTCTACCTGTTCGACGCCGAGGTGCCGCACATCGAAGCGCTGCGCGCGGGCCAGCCGGCGCCCGGCGACGGCGGCTACCTGCGCGCGTGGGATCCGGTGCGCCGCACGCTCGCGTGGGAGGTCCGCCATGCGGCGCTCGTCAACGGCGGGCTGCTCGCCACCGCCGGCGACCTCGTGTTCCAGGGCACGCAGGACGGCCACCTGAACGCCTTCGACGCGCGCGACGGCCGCCTGCTCGCGCGCATCGCCACCGGCACCGGCATCGTCGCGCCGCCGATCACCTACGCGCTCGGCGGCACGCAGTACGTCGCGTTCGTCACCGGCTTCGGCGGCGCGACGCTGTTCATGCTGGAGGACGGCGCGGCCGGCCGGCAGTACGTCAATGCCGGCCGCGTGATCGCCCTGCGCCTCGACGGCGGCGCGGTGCCGTTCCCGCAGGCGGTGCCGGCGGCCGCGGCGGCGGCAGCGGCGGCGCTGCCGGCGGATCCGGACCGGATCGGGCGCGGCAGGGCCCTGTACCTGCGCCACTGCAGCTTCTGCCACGGCATGTCGGGCAGCGTGCCGCTGCTGCCGGACCTGTCCCGCGTCGGGTCGCTGGGGCTGCCGGCCTTCCGCGCGATCGTGCTCGACGGGGTGCTGGAGGGCCGCGGCATGAGCCGGTTCTCGGACGTGCTGGGCGGCGAGGACGTCGACGCGCTCTACGAGGCCATCGTGCACGGCGCGCACAACCGGCCGCGGCGCTGACGAGCGCCCGGCTCAGCCCTCCCGGGCGATCTCCGCGAGCAGCGTCCGGAACCACGCATGCCCGGGATCGCGCCCGGCCGACCGGTGCCACATCTGGAACACGGGCACCGGCTCGTCGAACACCGGGTTGGGAGCGATTTCGAGCTCCATCTGCGCCGCGTAGAGCCGCGCCAGCCGCTCGGGCAGGCAGGCGACGAGACTCGTGCTGGCGACGATTCCCGGCATCGCCAGCAGGTGCGACACCTCGGTCACGACCTTGCGGACCAGGCCGAGCCCCTCCAGGCGGCGGTCCACCATCGGCACGTGCGTGCGCGTCGCCCGCAGCGCGATGTGCTCCAGCTCGAGGAAGCGGTCCAGCGTCAGCGGGACCTCGAAGTGCGGATGCCCGCGGCGCGCCACGCAATAGCTGCGATCCTCGAACACCTGCTCGCAGGCGTAGTCCGCATCGTCGATCCGCAGCCAGTCCCAGACGACGTCCACGGCTCCCGACTTCATTTCCGGCATGAGCGCCGCCCCCGGGTGCGGCAGGCACACCACGTCGACGCCCGGCGCCTCGGTCACCAGCCGGCCCATCAGCCGGGGCAGGAAATAGAACTCCCCGTAGTCGGTCAGCGCCACGGTGAACTTGCGCCGCGACGTGTCGGGGCGGAACTCGTCGCCGCCCGCGAGCGTCGCCTCCACCAGGCGCAGGGCCTCGCGCACGGACGCGGCGATCTCGTTGGCCCGCGCCGTGGGCACGACGCCCCTGGCGCTGCGCACGAACAGCTCGTCGTCGTGCAGCGCGCGCAGCCGCCCGAGCGCATTGCTGATCGCCGGCTGCGACACGCACAGGCGGGCAGCCGCACGCGTGATGTTGCGCTCGGTCATCACGGCGTCGAAGACCTTGAGCAGGTTCAGGTCGACGCTGCGCAGCCGGCTGGCCATCGTCGCCGGCTCACGCGACCAGCCGGTAGCAGGGCACGTAGCGCGTTCCGGGCAGCTTCATGCGGCCGTCGGCCACGAAGGCGGCGAGGAGTTCGTCGAGCGGCCCCAGGATCCCGGCATCGCCCCGGATCTCGAAGGGCCCGTGCTGCTCGACCGCGCGGATGCCGGCATCCTTCACGTTGCCGGAGACGATGCCGGTGAACAGGCGCCGCAGGTTGGCCGCGCGCTCGTGCGGGGGCTGCGCGAAGGTCACGGTCGTCCCGGCCATGGTCGCGTGCGTCACCGGGAACGGCGCCTGGAACGGCGGATCGACGTGCAGGTGCCAGTTGAAGAACTGCGCCTCCTCCCGCGCGCGCCGGTGCTCGCTCACCGCCTCCGCGCCGGTGACGATGGCGCGCGCGGCGGCGGCGGGATCGCCGGCAATGATCTGCAGCCTGGCCACGGCTTCCTCGCCCATCGTCACGCGCATGAACCCCGTCAGGCGCTCGAAGTAGCGCTCCGAGCCGGCCGGTCCGGTCAGCACGATCGGCAGCGGCAGGCCGGCATTGCGCGGGTGCATCAGCACGCCGGCGAGGTAGAGGATCTCTTCCGCCGTGCCGGCCCCGCCGGGGAAGACGACGATGCCGTGCGCCAGGCGCAGGAAGGCCTCCAGCCGCTTTTCCATGTCCGGCATGATGACGAGTTCGTTGACGATCGGGTTCGGCGGCTCGGCCGCGATGATCCCCGGCTCCGTCACGCCCACGTAACGACCCGCCCGGATGCGCTGCTTGGCGTGTCCGATCGTCGCGCCCTTCATCGGTCCCTTCATCGCGCCGGGGCCGCAGCCGGTGCAGATGTCCGCCCCCCGCAGGCCGAGGGCGTAGCCGACTTCCTTGGTGTAGTCGTACTCCTCGCGCGAGATCGAGTGCCCGCCCCAGCACACGACCAGTGGCGCCTCCGGGCGCCGGCGCAGCACCTCGGCGTTGCGCAGGATGTTGAAGACCGCGTCGGTGATGCCGCTGGTCGAGCCGAGATCGAAGCGGCCGCCCCGGTGCACCTCGTTGTCGAGGTACAGGATGTCGCGCAGGACCGCGAACAGGTGCTCGCGGATGCCGCGGTTCATCTCGCCGTCGACGAACGCGTGCGCGGGCGCATTGCGGATCTCGAGGCGCACGCCCCAGGGCGACTGGGCGATGCGCACGTCGAAGTCGTGGTAGGTCTCGAACACGCTGCGGGCGTCGTCGACGTAGGCGCCGCAGTTCAGGACCGCGAGCGCGCAGCGCCGGAACAGCGCGTAGAGCGCGGTGCCGGTCTGTTCCGACAGCTCGGCGGCCTCGCGACGCGACAGCACCGCGAGCGGCCCCTCCGGCGTCACCGCCGCGTCGATTCGAGCGGGCGGCGGGGCCGGAGCGCGGCCGCTGGACGGGGTAACGGTCATGGGACTCGGTCCGGCCGGGAAGACGGTCGCGCGACGGCGGTGCGCCTGCGCGGGTCAGCGCGCCGGCGCGAGGGCGAGGAACTGCTCCCAGCTCCGGGCGCCGTCGGCCTCGAACGCGCGGAAGTGCACGCCTATGAGGTACTCCTCGTCGTAGTCGGAGATGTAGGCCACCTCGCTGCGCACGGCCAGGGTGCGCCCGTCCGGGAGCTGGATCTGCGAATCGAACTCGTCCCCCTGATTGCGCACCGGGAACCGCACCAGCGCGGTCTGCGGGCAGGTGAGCTGGGTGCCCGTGGAGGAAATGTTGGTGGTGAGGAGTTCCAGTGAACCGACGCGCACCTTGAGGTGGCGGGTGAAGCGCTGCGCGGTCCGGCGGTCGTCGCTCATGGCGCGAGTATAAGAGAAGTCGGGGGGCAGACGCCCGCCCCGCGGAGCATGCGTTACACTGGGCCGCGACTTGCGCGCCGCCATGACCCGTCCCGACGCCCCCCTCGATCGACCGCTCGCGACCCTGGTCGCGGACCTGCGCGGTGGCGCCGTCAGCGCCCGGGCGCTCGTCGAGGACGGCGAGGCGCGCATGCTGCGCCACGGGGCCGCGCTTGGCGCCTACCGGGAGCGCGACGCGACCGCCGCCCGGGCCCAGGCCCACGCCGCCGATGCCGCCTTTGCCGTGGGTGCGGACACCGGCCTGCTGCAGGGGCTGCCGGTGTCGGTCAAGGATCTCTACGGGCTCACCGGCTGCGCGACGTATGCCGGCAGCCCGCGGCAGCTGCCCGCGCCCTGGAATGCGGACGGCACCCTCGTCGCCGCAGTCCGGCGCCAGCTCGCGGTGTTTACCGGCAAGACCCACACGGTCGAGTTCGCCTTCGGGGGGCTGGGCACGAACCCGCACTGGCTGCCGCCCCGCAATCCCTGGGACGCGACGACCGCCCGCGCCCCGGGCGGATCGAGCGCCGGGGCCGGCGTGAGCCTGCATTGCGACGCCGTGCTGGCCCTCGGCACCGACACGGCCGGATCGGTCCGCATTCCCGCGAGCATGACCGGCACCGTGGGCGTGAAGACGACGCACGGCCGCTGGCCGGTCGACGGCATCGTGCCGCTGTCGAGTTCCTTCGACACCCCGGGCCTGCTCGCCCGTTCGGCGGCGGACGCGCGCCTCGCCTTCCATGCCCTCGACGCCTCGCTGCGGGGGCGCGGGGCGGCCGCCCTGGCCGCGCCTCCCGCGGTTGCCGGCCTGCGGTTGGGGATCTGCCCCGCCCTGCTGTGGGAGGACTGCGCGCCCGGCATCGTCGACGCGGTCCGGGGCGCGCTCGCCGACCTCGAGCAGGCGGGCGCGCGGCTCGTGGACGTGCGCCTGCCCGAACTCGAGCCCGCGCTCGCCGTCTTCCGGCTCGGCCATCTCGCGAGTGCGGAGCTGCAGGAGTTCCTGGCGAGCGAACTGCCCGACTGGCTGGCGACGCTCGATTCGAACGTGGCCGCGCGCATGCGCGACGCCGCCGGCCTGCCTGCGCAGGAGTACCTGGCCCGCCGACGCACGCTGGCGCGGCTGGCCGCCAGCGCCCGGTCGGTGTTCGAAGGGGTCGACCTGCTGGTCGCGCCGACGGTCGCGATCACGCCGCCCGCGCTGGACTCGCTCGCCGATGGCGACGCCTACCGGCGGGCGAACCTGCTGGCGCTGCGGAACACCTGTGTCGCGAACCTGCTCGGCCTGTGCGCCGCCACGCTCCCGGCGGGCCTCGACGCGGCGAGACTGCCGGCAGGTCTGCAGCTCATCGCCCGCGGCGGCGACGACGTCCGGCTGGTCGACACGCTGGCAGCCTGCGAGGCGGTCATCGGCACGCCGCGCGCCCGCCTCGGGGTGCCGCCGTGCGTCGCCTGACCGGCGCCCTCGCCGTCGCCGTGCTGGCCGCCGCCTGCGCGGCCCGCGCGGAGGCGGACGAGATCGAGCTCGCGGGCGAGGAGCAGTACCTCCTGCATTGCGGCGTCTGCCACGGCATCGCCGGCCACGGGGACGGGCCGCTCGCGAGCCTGCTGCGTACGGCGCCGCCCGACCTGACGCGGCTCGCGGCGCGCAACGGCGGCACCTTTCCGTTCTGGCGCGCCTACGAGACGATCGACGGTCGCGCCCTGCCGGGCCCGCACGGCACCCGCCGCATGCCGGCCTGGGGACCGCTGCTGGATGCCGAGTCCGGCGGCGGCGCGAGCGCCACGCTGGTCCGGGGACGCATCCTCGAACTGCTCGTGTACCTGCGCTCGCTGCAGCGCCCGTGAGCGCGTGCCGGGGCGCCATCGCGGTCCTGCTGGCGGCGGGCGCCGCCGCGCCAGGCGCGGACGACAACCCGGCCATCGCGCTCGGGCGCGAGCATTACCTGCGCAGTTGCGGGCAGTGCCATGGCGCCGATGCGCGCGGAGACGGACCGTTTGCCGCGCAGCTGACGCGCGCGCCACCGGACCTGACCGTGCTCGCCCGCGACGCGGGCGGCGAATTCCCCTTCGAACGCGTCTACGCGGACATCGACGGCCGCACCATGACGGCCGCGCACGGCACGCGCGAGATGCCCGTCTGGGGGCCCGTCTTCGCCCGCGGTATGCACGAGCAGGCGCAGGCGCGGGTACACGGGCGCATCCTGGAACTGCTGTTGTACCTGAAGTCCGTGCAGGTCCCCTGAGCCGGCCGCATCAGGCCCCGAAGTCCGCGCGCGTGCCGGACTGCTGCGCTGCACCACCCGGAGGGTGCGCTTGCCGCCGACCGGAGCGCCCCCTAACCTTGCCCCGGTCATCCAACACCCGGACGGGAAACACAGCCATGAGCCGACTGTACGGAGATCTGCACCGCAAGTTCCAGGACGAGTTCGACACGCGACGCATGGCCGACCGCGTCGAGATGGTCGCCGCCAAGCAGGAGTTCGGCGACGACGAGAAGGGCTTCATCGAGTCGATGGACATGTTCTTCCTGAGCACCATCGATCACCAGGGGCGGCCGACGGTGTCCTACAAGGGCGGCGATCCGGGCTTCGTGAAGATCGTGGACAGCACCACGCTCGTGTTCCCGAGCTACGACGGCAACGGCATGTTCTTCTCGATGGGCAATATCGCCGGCAACGCCAAGGTGGGCCTGCTGTTCATCTCGCTCGAGCGCCCCCACCGGATCCGCGTGCAGGGCACCGCCACGGTGTCGCGCGACGACCCGATGCTGAAGGCCTACAAGGAAGCCGAGATGGTCGTGCGGGTCAAGCTCGAGGACCTGTGGCAGAACTGCCCGCGCTACATCCACCGCTACCAGAAGGTGAATCCCTCCCGCTACGTGCCGCGCGAAGCCTGCGAAACGCCGGTCGCGGGGTGGAAGCGCATCGATGCGATGCAGGACGTGATTTCCGCGGGCGATGCGGCCAAGGCCAAGGCGGCCGGCTACATCGGCATCGAGGAGTGGATCGGCCAGATCAAGAGCGGCGATCCGGCGGCCTGAGGGGGGTGACGCGCGGGCGTCGCCAGCGGCGTCCGCGCGCCCTGCGTGCCGGCCCTGCCTTCAGACCTGCAGGTCGTACTTCTTCATGAGATGGTAGATGGTGGGCCGGCTCACGCCCAGGCTCTCGGCCGCCTTGTTGATCTGCCCTTCCGAGCGGATGAGCGCCTGGCGCACCGCGTCGGACTCGGCCCGCTCGCGCACGTCCTTGAGCGTCGCCGGCAGCGTCTCCACGCCTGACTCGAGTTCCAGGTCCGCGGGCTCGATCAGCTTGCCCGACGCCATGATTGCGCCGCGCTTGACCTTGTTCTCCAGTTCGCGAACGTTACCCGGCCAGCGGTAGGCCTCGAGCGCGCGCTGCGCGTCGCGCGAGAACTCGCGCTCGGGCTTGCCCTTCTCGCGCGTCAGTCCCTGCAGGATGGCGCGCGCGATGAGCAGCGCGTCGCCCGGGCGCTCGCGCAGCGGCGGGATGCGCACCGAGATCTCGCTGATGCGGTAGTAGAGATCCTCGCGGAACTGCCCGGCCTCCACCAGCGCCTTCAGGTCCTTGTGGGTGGCGCAGACCACGCGCAGATCGAGCGGGATCTCCTCGCGCCCGCCGACCCGCTCGATCACCCGCTCCTGCAGGAACCGCAGCAGCTTCGCCTGCAGCGCCGCTGGCAGGTCTCCGACCTCGTCCAGCAGCAGCGTGCCACCGGCCGCATACTCGAGCTTGCCCCGGGTCTGGCGGGTCGCCCCCGTGAAGGCGCCCTTCTCGTAGCCGAACAGCTCGCTTTCGAGCAGGGTCTCGGGAATCGCGGCACAGTTGATGGCGATGAAGGGGCCCCGCCGGCGCTCGCTCAGGTCGTGCAGCGCGCGCGCCAGCAGTTCCTTGCCGGTGCCGCTCTCGCCGAGCAGCAGCACGGTGACGTCCGCGGGCGCGACCTTCTCGACAGTCTCGCAGATCTTCAGCATCGCCGGGCTGGAGGCGATGATGCCGTTGATGCTGGTTGCGCGCGCCCGGCTCGCGAGGCGGCGGTTCTCCTCCTCCAGGCCGTACAGGTGGAAGGCGCGCTTGACGATGAGGCCCAGCACGTCCGGATCGATCGGCTTCTGGTAGTAGTCGTAGGCACCCAGCGCCACGGCCCGCAGCGCCGGCGCGCGATCGTCGTTGCCCGTGACCACGATGATCTTCGCCCTCGGATCGAGCGCCAGGATCTCCTCCAGCGCGGCGAGGCCCTCGGACGCGTTGGCGGGATCGGGCGGCAGTCCCAGGTCCAGCGTCACGACGGCCGGGCGCACCCGTCGCACCGCGTCGATGGCCGCCGCGCGGTCCGCCACGATGGTCGGGTCGTAATCGGCGAAGACCCACTTGAGCTGCTTCTGCAGTCCCGGGTCGTCTTCCACGACCAGCAGGCGGCGCTCCACCGCGTCAACGTCCATTCACTCTCCAGTCTCCATGGTGGGCGGCGCGAGCGGCAGCCGGACACGGAAGGTCGAACCGCGCCCGGGCTCGCTCTCGACGTCGAGTTCCCCGCCCAGGCTGGTCACGATCTGCCGGCATTCGTACACGCCGATGCCCATGCCGGCATTGCCCTTGGTGGTGTCGAAGGGGCGGAACAGGTGATCGCGGATGAACGACTGCTCCATCCCGCACCCCGTGTCAACTACCCTCACCACCGCCTCGCCCGCGTCGATGTCCAGTCTAACCTCGACTGCCCCGTCCTCGGGAGTGGCTTCCTGGGCATTCTGCACCAGGTGACCGATTGCCTTGGCCAGCCTCCCGCGGTCCGCCACGACCGTGGCGTCGTCGCGGACCTCCAGCCGGGGCGCCGGGCGGCGCAGCTTGCGCTCGCTGCAGACCGCCTCGAGCAGCGGCTGCAGCGCGACGCGGGCGATGTCGCTGCCGTCGGCCGCGCCGCTGCGCAGGTTCACGAGCATCCTCTGCATCTTCGCCACGGCATTCTCGATGGTCGAGAACGTGTCGTCGATGAACTCCGGGTTGTTCCGGAACCGGCCCGCATTGGCGACGATCAGCGAGAGCTGCGCCGCCAGGTTCTTCAGGTCGTGAACCACGAAGGCCGACAGGCGGTTGTAAGCCTCGAACTGGCTCGCCTCGGCGAGCCTGCCGGTCGCGTCGAGGAGCGCGAGGTAGCCCGCCGTCTGCAATGCCACGGTCTTCAGCAGATCGCGATCCTCCCAGTCGAGGCGCCGCGCGGCGAGCGAGCGGGCGAGCACGATGAACCCGAGCATGTCGTCGCGCTGGAACAGCGGCACGACCATCCACGCGTTGTTCATCTGCGCGAGCCAGGCGGGCAGCGGCATGCCGGCATAGGCCTCGGGCTCGGCGCGATACTGGTCGAGATCGATGATCCAGCGCCGCTCCGCCATCAGGCGCACCAGCGGGGAGTCGAACGGCTCCTCGGCGCCCACCGGCAGCTCGCCCTGGTGCCACTGCGCCGCGGGCACGTAACAGTTCGATTCGTGCCGCAGCCACAGGATCCCCCAGCGGCAGTCCATCATCGAGGCGATCGCGCGCACCACGCTCTCGCCGATCTGCGAGCGGTCGCCCTCCCCCTCCGCCAGCGTCCGGGTGAAGCGCAGCCACTCCTCGCGGTATTCGTACTTGTTGCGGTAGAAATGCTTCGCCAGCAGCAGCTTCGCCCGCGCCCGCAACTGCGAGGACGCGATCAGCATCACGAGCAGGAGCAGCGCGCCGAAGAAGAACACCACCCGCAGCGCCTCGCCCCACGTGCCGCCGTACTCGCGCAGGTAGTAGCCGACCGCGGACATGAGCAGCAGGTAGACGCCGACCAGCAGCACCGCCGTGCCCCGGAAGACCACGTGCCGGGAGACGAAGATGTCCGCGCGCCATTGCGGGTTGCGGGCGGCCGAGAGGGCCAGCAGCGGGACGCTGACCGCGTTCACCGCGCCGCGCGCGCTCCACAGTTCCGCGGGCAGCGAGTTGAACAGCACCGCGTGCGCGTACAGGAACACGTCGTAGGCGAACAGCCCGCCGACCCCGAAGCAGAACGCGCGGATGCTCCAGCGCTGCTCGGGCCGCGTGTTGCGGTAGAGCTGCTCGACCAGCACCAGTCCGAGCACCGCCAGCGCGAGGAAGCCGACCAGGGACAGGTGCAGCGGGATGCCGGCGAGCCCGGCGAGCCGTCCGGGCAGCGCGAGCATGAGCCCCTGGGCCACGCAGGCGGCGCCGACCGCGATCGGCAGGGCGATGCGCCGGCCGCGGGAGACCGTGCGCGCGCGCGCCAGGTCCAGCACCGCCAGCAGGCAGGTGAACCAGGCGCCGTCCCGCAGCACCTCGAAGGCCTGCAGGATGCGCAGCGACAGGCCGTACCCGCCGGCGTAGTACGCGAGTTGCAGCGCGAACCAGCCGGAGGACACGACGCAACACGCAAGCAGTGTTGCGCCGAACCGCCCGCCACGCCAGTTGATGAGGAGCATCGCGCCGAGCAGCGCGAACAGGACCGCGCCGGCGGCGTTGCTGGCGACGACCAGCTCAGGCATGCGGCACCGGCGGGGCGCGGGGCGGGTGCGGCGCGACCGGACAGCCGAGCGCAACTGCGCTCCATTGCGCTGTGCTGTTCAGCGGGGTGGGGCGCATGGCGGGCAGCGAGTGGACGGCACGCCCGGATTGTCGCCAATACCGCCCGGCCGCGCCATGCAGGGCGGCAACGGCGACGGCCGGGGCGCGGGCGGCCCGGCCATTGTGTGTCCCCGTTGCGACCTCAGCGGGAACCCTTGGCCCAGAGCACCACCTGCACGGTGTGCATGAGGATCGCCAGGTCGAGGAAGATGCTGTAGTTCTTCAGGTAGTACAGGTCGTACTGCAGCTTTTCCCTGGCGTCGTCGACCGACGCGCCGTACGGGTAACACACCTGTGCCCAGCCGGTGATGCCGGGCTTCACGTGGTGGCGCAGCGCGTAGTACGGGATCGACCGCTGCAGTTCCTCCACGAACTGGGGGCGCTCGGGGCGCGGCCCGACGAAGCTCATGTCGCCCATGAGCACGTTCACGAGCTGCGGCAGTTCGTCGATGCGGGTCTTGCGGATGAACCGGCCGACGCGCGTGACGCGGTCGTCGTTGGCGGTCGCCCAGCGCGCGCGGCCGTCCTCCTCGGCGTTGGTGCACATGCTGCGGAACTTGTAGACGTCGAACGGCCGCCCGCCCCTGCCCACGCGCTCCTGCCGGTAGATCACCGGCCCGCGGCCGCCTGACTCCAGCACGATGGCGAGGGCGGTGAGGGCCATGACCGGCAGGCTGGCGACCAGCATGCCGGCGGCGACCACCACGTCGAACAGGCGCTTGCTCCCGGCCTTTACCGTGGCCTGCGAGAAGCCGTCGGAGAAGAACACGTTGCTCGGGTTCAGCGCGTCGAGCCGGATCTTGCCGAGCTGGCGCTCGTAGAACGTGCTGTCGTCGAGGATGTCGACGCCGCGCATCTTGCACTCGAGGATCTCGTCCACGGGCATCGCATTGCGGCGATCGTCGATGGCGACCACGATTTCGTCGATCTCGTGTTCCTCCACCAGGTCCGGCAGGCCGCGCTCGGAGGCGAGGCGGCGGGTCTCGGGGACCAGTACGGGATCGTAGCCCATCGGCACGAAGCCGACGACCTCGACCCCGACGTTGTCCGCGCGCCGGCGCAGGTTCAGGATCTGGCGCGCCTTCTCGCCGGCGCCGAGCACGAGCACGCGCCGGCTCCAGTGCATGTCGGTGCGCTGGTAGCACAGGAAGCGGCAGGAAGCGATGCCGACGAACGAGCACGCCAGCGCGACCGCGAATGCCCCGTGGCCGACGAACAGGCCCGGCCAGACGTCGTAGATGACCGCCATCACCAGCAGTCCGAGTGCGAAGCTGACGCCGATGCGCACGAGCAGGCCACGCGGCGTGTCGCGCAGGTCGCGCTGGTACAGCCCCATCGTGATCATCGTGGCGACCATCACGAGCGCGAACAGCGGGCCGCTGGCCAGCAGTTCCAGGGTGGAGCCGGGGGCATCGGCGTCGCCGAACGCACCGGGCTCCACCAGCCGCAGCGTGATGCCCAGGTAGATCGACACCAGCAGGATCAGTGCCTCGGCGAAGCCGAGGATCAGCAGCGTCTTCGGCACGTAATGGCGGAAGATTCGGTACATGTAGGTGCCCGCTCGTTTTCTGGGCCCGGTGCGCTTCGAAGCGCCAGGAGCCTCTCGTTCTGTCCGGGCGCCATCTGCGCCAGCCGGCGGGTTGCCGGAGGGCGGGCCCGGGACACTGGT
>CAYOJP010000010.1:4426-31363 GCA_964404305.1 uncultured Gammaproteobacteria bacterium | reverse complement strand
CGACCTCATCAACACGATCAAGATGGAGAATCCGCACCTGTGGACCAGCGAGTTCCGCAAGGAGCTGACGGAGCTGTTCCACAAGGCCGTCGACCTCGAGTACGCCTATGCGGAGGACACCATGCCGCGGGGCGTGCTGGGGCTCAACTCGTCGATGTTCAAGGAGTACCTGCGGTTCATCGCGAACCGGCGGGCTCAGCAGATTGGCCTGGACCAGATGTTCCCTGGGGCTACCAATCCGTTCCCGTGGATGAGCGAGATGATCGACCTCAAGAAGGAGAAGAACTTCTTCGAGACGCGCGTGACGGAGTACAAGACCGGCGGTGCGCTCAGCTGGGACTGAGACTGGGCAGTCTCGAGCACCTCCTCGTGGCGGAGCGCAACCGCAACTTGGCCGGTATCCGGGGCAGCCTGGATACCGGCCCCTTTCTCCCCCCGGCCGCTGTCTCCGCGGCAAAGCCCGTCCGGCCGCCGTTCGGGGAGCCCGCCGAACGGCCGGCCTCGCTGATCGACTGTCACCGCATCGCGCTCGACTTCGGCGCCGATGCCGCGCACAGGGCTCTCGAGCGCGTGACGGGGCCGGCGCCCCGACCGCGCTCAGGACGCCAGCCGGAACTTTCCGACCGTCTGCTGCAGGGTCACTGACAACCGCTCCAGGTCGCCCGTGGCGGTCGACGTGGTATGCGCGTCCCGTGAGGTGTCACCGGCGATCGAGCGGATGTTCTCGACGTTGCGGTGGATCTCCTCCGCCGTGCGGCTCTGCTGCTCGGCGGCGCTCGCGATGTGAGTGTTCATCACGTTGATCTTGTCGACGATCTCGGTAATCGCCTCCAGGGCCTCGCGCGCCTTGTTCGCCTCGGTCACGCTCGCCTCGGCCATGCTGCTGCCCTGGAGCATCGCGGTGACCGCGTCGTTGGCACCCGCCTGCAGGCGCTCGATCATCTTCTGGATCTCCTGAGTCGACTGCTGGGTCCGGCTGGCGAGGCTGCGGACCTCGTCGGCGACCACGGCGAACCCGCGCCCCTGCTCGCCCGCACGCGCGGCCTCGATGGCGGCATTGAGGGCCAGCAGGTTGGTCTGCTCGGCGATGCCCCTGATCACGTCGAGCACGGCACCGATCTCGATGCTGTCGTTCTTCAGCTTGGCGATCACGGTGCTCGAGCGCTGTACCTCGCGCGCCAGCGACTCGATGGAATCCATGGCGTTGCGCACCACGCCCTGGCCGTTCTTGGCAACGCCGTCGGCGTCATGCGCCGAGCGTGCCGCGCCGGCCGAATGCCGGGCCACTTCCTGCACGGTCGCCGACATCTGGTTCATCGCCATCGCGACCTGCTCGGTTTCGGCGTTCTGGCGCCCGACCCCGCTCTCCATCTGCACCGTGACGTCACCGAGCCGGGTCGCGGCGCCGGCCAGGTCGTCGGCATTGGCCAGGATCTCGGCGACCAGCGCCGAGAAGGCCTTGCGCGCCTGGGAGTATTCCCATGCCATCCAGGCGAACTCGTCCCGGCCCTCTATCCGGCAGGTCTGGGCGAGGTCGCCCTTGGCCATCGCATTCAGGGCGGCGACCATGGCCGATGCCCGGCGGGCGACGAACGCGCCATGCGCCCAGGCCAGCAGCAGCAGGCCGACGGTCGAGGCGAGCGTGGCACCGAGGACAATCCATTGCGCGGAGGCGGTCGGTGGGCCGCCGAGGAGTCGCCATTCGGCGACCGCTACCGCCGCCTGCGCGAGGCAGGCGATGCCCATCAGCCCGAGCACCTGCTGCCTGAGCGAGAATCGCGAGAACAGCGCTTCCATCATGACCACCCCTCCGATTGAACCCGCCATCGCCACGGCGAATGCCGCGGATGGCCACACGGAAGGTAGCGGCGGACCCGGACGTGGCTTTAGCGGCGGCGGCGAGCGGTCAGGGCCGGACCCGTACGAGCGCGGTCGGATCCGCCGATTCGAGCGCCCGGCACACGGCGGCCGCGGCGCCGGCATCGGCGAGATGCGTGGACCCGGAAAACGCCCGCAGGCGGGCAGGCAATCCGGCATCGACAATCCGGCGCGCAGCCAGGGCGTCGACCGCGACCTCCGGGTCCAGGAGCCGGACGCTCTTGACGAGCACCAGCGCCGAGGCGCCCAGCTCGGAGGCGAGCCAGGCCGCGAGGCTGTCCGACGTGGTGTCCCAGCTCTGCGGCAGCGACGGATCCGTCCCGGCATGCCCGGCGGGCAGCCACACCGGCGTCTCCCCGCCAGCCAGCACCCGCGCGATCGCCTCGGCGTCCGGCGCGGGCACGAGGCCCGGCGCCAGCGCGGCGAACAGCAGGCCGGACTGGTCCATCGCCCGCAGGGCCATCCGGTGCGCGGTGCGATCGTCGCAGCCCCAGCGTCGCTGCGCCCGCCGGACCTGGTCCGCGAACTGCCCGCCGCCCGTCACCACCACGCACCGTCCGGCGCCGGCGCGGGCCAGCCCATGCGCCCAGTCCGCCAGACCGGCCGAGCCGGCGAGGCTACCGCCGAGCTTCAGGACCCACACGGTGCGCGATCGTGCGGCCGAAGACGGCGAGCATCGCCGCGGCCTTGTCGAGGCTTTCCTGGTACTCGTCGTCGAGCACGGAATCGTGAACGATCCCGCCGCCCGCCCAGCACAGCATCCGGCCGGCGTCGACCGACAGCGTGCGGATCGCGATGTTGGTGTCCATCGCGCCGTCGCGTCCGATGTACCCGATCGCGCCGCAGTAGACACCGCGCCGGTGCGATTCCAGTTCCTCGATGATCTGCATCGCGCGCAGCTTCGGCGCGCCGGTGATCGAGCCACCCGGAAAGGCGCCGCGCAGCAGGTCCACGACGTGCGCACCCGGCGGCAGGCGGCCGCACACCGTGCTCACCAGGTGGTGCACCGTCGCGTAGCTCTCGATGGCGAACAGCACCGGGACCGTCACGCTCCCGGGCTCGCAGATCTTGCCGAGGTCGTTGCGCAGCAGGTCCACGATCATCACGTTCTCGGCGCGATCCTTGGCGCTCGCGGCGAGTTCCGCGGCCAGTTCCGCGTCGCGCGCGGGATTGGAGGAGCGCGGCCGCGTGCCCTTGATCGGCCTGGTCTCGACGCGCCGTTCCCGCACCCGCAGGAAGCGCTCCGGCGACGAGCTGACGACCGCGCCGCCCGGCACGTTCAGGTAGGCTGCGTACGGCGCCGGGTTCAGGTTCCGGAGCCAGCGGTACGCTTCCCAGGGATCGCCGGTCACGGGGGCCGAGAACCGTTGCGTGTAGTTCACCTGGTAGCAGTCACCGTCGACGATATAGCGCTTGATGCGCGCGAAGCCGCGTGCGTAGGTGCCGCGGTCGATCTCCGGAGCCACCGGCGCCAGCACCTGGAACGAGGGCGCCGAGGCGACTGCCGGACCCGCATCGAGCGGTCGCAGCCAGCGGCGCCACGCCTCGACCCGTGCCGGGTCGTCGCCCACGATGAAGGTCCGCCGCTCGTCGTGGTCGACGATGCAGGCCGTCTCGTACAGGCCGACGGCCATGTCCGGGAGCGTGCCATCGGCGATTGCCAACGCCGGCAGCCGCTCGAGGCGGCGCGCGAGATCGTAGGCGAAGTAGCCGACCGCGCCGCCGCTGAACGGCAGGCCGTCGCTGGCAGTACGCGCCGGCCCCAGGAGTTCGCGCAGGATGACGAACGGATCCTCCGTCGAGAGCGTGCGGCCCCAGGCATCCTCGATCACCGTCTCGGAGCCGCGAGTCACGAGCGTCGTCGCCGGATCGGCGACGAGGATGTCGTAACGGCCACCGCGGGCCCGTGGCCGGCCGCTGTCGAGCAGCATCGCCCAGGGCAGTTGCGCGAGGCGCGCGAACCGCTGGGTGCTGTCGGGGTGGTGCTCGATCTCGATGCAGGTCGTCATCGCGGCAGCCCGCGCGCCGCCGCGCGCGCGAGCGCCGCCGCCGGCGCGCACTCCGAGACCGCGTCGCGCATCGCCGGCACGGCGGGGACGACCTGCGCGAAATCGACGCACGCCAGCCCCAGCGTCGCGGCCACCGCACGTACCGCGAACCGGCCGATGCCCGCCGCGACCAGCGTCACCGCCGCGCCTTCGCCCGTCGACAACCGCCGCTCGATCGCGACCCGCAGCCGGTCGCGATGGGTCAGCGCAACGTGGCGCGCGAGCGCGCCCCAGCGCCCGGTATCGGCGCCCGGCGCCACGTCCTCCCCCACCATCCGCGCCAGCCGTCGCGCACACGCCTCGACGGACCAGTCGCGGCCGTCCGCAGGCGGACCGAAGCGCCCGTCGATCGTCAGCTCTCCGGTCAGGACATGCACGTCGCCCAGGGTGGCGAAGAGCTCTGCCGCGATGCCGCTCCACGCGCCGGCGAACGGGACCCGGTCGACCACGGCCGCGACGGGGGTGCGGACCACCCCTGCATAGACGAGTTCGCCCGAACGCAGGCGCTCGCCATCGGCGTAGCCGTCGTAGCGGACCGCGCCGCCCGCGATGCGCACGATGTCGGTCGTGGTCGAGCCGACGTCGACGAGAAGGGCGTCGCAAGCCAGCGCGGCGGCGACGGCCTGGCCGCTCGCCAGCCAGTTGGCCGATGCGACGAGCGTTGCGCGAGCGCCGGCGTCCCCCGCGTCGCACCAGCCCGCGGGGCCGGCGAAGATGCGCACCGCCGCGGACCCGAGCCGGTCCGCCATCGCGCCGGCGATGGCCGCGACGCCGGCCGGACGGTCCGGAAACAGGTCTGCCAGTTCTCCCGTCATCGTGACCGCATGCCGCTCACCGTCGCCCGTGCGGACGCCGAGACGGTCGATCGCCGCGTGCAGGTGCGCCAGGCCGAGCCACAGGGGGCACGGCACCTGCGCGACGTCCACGATCGTGCCGTCGGGCGCGGCGCGGGCCAGCTTCAGGTGCGCGCCACCCACGTCCCAGCCGCAGGCGGCGATCGGAGATTCAGCTTCCATCGGATCGGGCCCGCGGGCCCCGGGTTCACGGCAGTGGCGGTACCATAGCATGCCCGCAACAGGCCCCGCCGCGCCGCATGCACATCGTGCCCGTCATCGACCTGAAGGCCGGCTGCGTCGTCCACGCGCGGCGCGGCTTGCGCGCGGAATACCGTCCGCTCGTCTCCACCCTGTGCGCCGACGCCGTTCCGCGCAATGTGGTCGCCGCGCTGCTCGCCTGCGCTGGCACGCGCACCTTGTACGTCGCGGATCTCGATGCACTCGAGGGTCGCGGCGATCATGCCGCCATCGTCGGCGAGCTGCTGGCCCGGCATGCGGACCTGGCGATCTGGCTCGACTGCGGGCTGGCGCCCGCCTACGACGCGCTGCCTGCGCACCTGTCCGACCGCATCCGCCCGGTACTCGGGACCGAGAGCGCGACCTCGCGCGCCCGGATCGCGGCATCGGGACCCGCCGCCCTCGCCGGGGCGATCGTCTCGCTCGATCACCGCGACGGCGTGCCCCTTGCGGCGCTGAGTGAGGCGCTCCCTCCCCCGGGCACCGTCATCGCGATGGATCTCGCACGGGTCGGCAGCGAGGAGGGACCGGATTGCGGGTTGCTCGCCAGGCTGCGGCGACGCTTCCCCGCGTGCCGCCTGTATGCCGCCGGCGGGATCCGGCATCGCGCGGATCTCGACGCCTGCGCGCGCGCGGGCGCCAACGGCGCGCTCGTCGCGACGGCCATTCATGCCGGGACCCTGGCGCCCGGCACCGGATGATCCGGCGACCGCAGGCGCCGCACCGCGATGCCCCTGCACGCGGGGCGCGCTAGGCGAAAAAAAACCCCGGCGCCAGGCCGGGGTTCGAGGTCAGCACGGCCGGCGCGGGCGCCGGCGCTCAAACCCGATCAGTTGTGCGCGGCGAACGGATGCGCCTGGCTCTTGTTCTTGACGACGTCGGCCGCCTTCGGCTGGCGGGCGACGGCGCGCTTGATCGACTGCTTGGTGGCTTCGTAGTTGTAGTCCTGGATCTTGCGGTCGTCTTCGGCCAGCCAGTGGATGAAGACGCCGACGCAGATGAAGATGTCGTCGGCCTCGGCGGCCGGAATCGTGCCGTCCTCGACGCAGTCGGTGACCGCCATCGCGACGCCGCGCTGGGCGGGGCCGAACATCTGCACGGCCTGCTTGGCATTCTTGATGGTGACCTTGTTGAACATCACCGTGCTCGGCTTGCAGGCGAGGTTCGGGGCGACCACCGCCAGCAGCGCGGTGAAACCATCCTTGTTGTTGGTGATGCTGTTGCAGAATGCGGCCTCGGCGGCGCTGCCGCGCGGCCCCATGATCAGGTCGATGTGCGCGACCTCGTTGCCGTCCCCGACGAGGGACTCACCGACCAGTACCTGATTGACGACTGCCATTGTCTTTCCTCCTGCAGATGCAGATGTGCCTGTGGTCTGTTTCCCGAACAATGCCCGAAATATCGACATGGATGCCCTCCCGGCGCCGTGTTCGCGGGCGCTACTCGCGAGGTATGTCCGGCGCGGCCGCCGCTCGCCAGCCCGCGCGTGCCTCGTCGAGAAGAATCTCGAGCTGCTGCGTGATCAGTGCCCCCACCGTCAGATCCGCGCTGGTGCCGGGATTGACGCCTTCCCGCTTGAGCTCGGCATCGAGCTGCAGCAGCAGCCGGTCTGCGGGGCCGCGATTCTCGCACGCTTTCCAGGCCGATGCCACCGCGCCGACCCGGGCCCGGACGGCCTCCCCGACCGCGGTGCCGTGCTTGCGCAGAACGTGGCTGTCCGGCCAGGTCGACGCGATCTCCAGAAAGCAGGCAGTGACCGCGACGAGCGGGTCGCCGTGGCGATCGCGCGAGTCGCGCAGCCAGGGCAGGGCACAATCGAACAGGTCTGCGAACGCAGTTGCATATTGCAGCGCAATACGATCGCGGTCCCGGGCCTCCTGCATCGCCTCCAGCAACGTCATCGTGGCCGGGGCAGCGACATCGCCGCGCGCGGCACGGCCCAGGCCCGCGGGCTGTGCGAGCCGGATCGCGGCGTACGCGGCCTCGGCATCGGCGACGGTCAGGGTTGCGAGCACCCCCGCGAGCCGGTCGCGCAGGGTCGGGCCGGCAACGGGTTCTAGGACCGCATGCACGAGCGGCGCGGCGAGCAGCACGATGCCGAGGTTGGTGTTGCATCCCGCAGCCGCGATCGTCGCCTCCACGGCCCGCAGGATGCGCTGCCCGACGCCGCTCGCCGGTGCCACGATGACCGGCGCGATCGCGCGGGCGCTGGCGAGGAAGTGCTCGACGGTCATCCCGTGCCCCGGGGCGTGGCGGCCCACGTTGCCGGGTTTCAGGGCGTCCACGTCGGCCATGCAGGCGGCGAGGACCGTCGCGGCCACGGCCTGCGGGGCGAGCGTCGCGGCCGTCATCGCCGCGCGCGCAGCGTGCCGCCCGCCTCCATGCGCGCGACGAAGTGGTCGCACAGCGTCCCGGCGATGTCGACGGTGCTCACGCCCTGCAGGCCGAGCCACGCGGGCACGCCATTCACCTCGATGACGGTGAGCCGGCCGGCAGCGTCGTGCATCAGGTCGACGCCGGCGTAGTCCGCCTCGACCGCCGCCGCCGCGCCTTCGGCGAGCGCGCGCAGCGCGGGCTCGAGCGGCACCGC
Source organism: uncultured Gammaproteobacteria bacterium (assembly GCA_964404305.1). Taxonomy (GTDB): domain Bacteria; phylum Pseudomonadota; class Gammaproteobacteria; order JADZEE01; family JADZEE01; genus CAYOJP01. The sequence goes on along the minus strand of CAYOJP010000010.1, from coordinate 23,774 downwards.
CTCGCAGTGCCCGCCCTGCGCGCGATTGACGATCCAGTGCCGGCTCGTCCGCCGCATCGCGGCACAGGCGCGACCGCCGACGACGAACACGCGATAGTCGCTCCAGACGCCCCCGGGCCTGTCGATGAAGCGCTGCAGGTACCACACCCCGCCGACCGCGGATCCGGCCTCGAGATCGGCCGGCCCGGCGACCAGCCGCAACCCGCTGCCCTGCGAGCCGAACAGCGGCTTGCAGACGAGGCGCCCGCCCTCCGCCGCGACCGCCTGCGCCACCGCGCGCGCGTGCCCGACGGACTCGCAGACCCAGGTATCCGGGGTCGGCAGCCCGGCGAGGCGCAGCAGGAACGTTGTCTGCGCCTTGTCCACCGTGCGCTCGATCGTGCGCGCATCGTTGTAGACGACCACGTCCAGCAGGCGCAGCCCGTGCAGGGCGTCGAGCCTCAGGATCACCTGCTCGAGCGTGCCGCCCGGAATGCCGCGCACGAACACGCCCGCCGGCGGCGCCGCCTCGAAGCCCGGCAGCCGGACCTGTGCGCGTCCGTCGGACAGGTCGAGATCGCAGGCGGTCGCCGAGACGTAGCGGCTCGCGTACCCGCGGCCGGCGAGCGCGGCCCGCAGTCGCCGGCCGTGCCACCCGGGCTCATCGGTGACGATCGCCACGCACGGCGCCGGCGCGGCACCGGGGCGGAGCAGGGACGTGACGCCTTCAGGCATCGGCCGCCGGGCCGAACGATCGATCGAGGAGCGCCTCGTCCAGCCTCCCGGCACGGAACGTGCGGCCGGTGCGCAGCGAGGTAACCGCCGCGCGCGCGGGACTGAACAGCAGCTTGTCGACCTTGTAGAAGTCGTATTCGTAGGCCTTGAACACCTCGGCGAACGGGCGCCCGTAGTCGCGCGACGTCGAACTCGGCAGGCGCCGGGCAAGGCCGGCAGCCATGTCGTCGTCGGCATCGACGTACAGGTGCGCGTCGCCGCCGAAGATGATGGCATCGTTGGTGCGCCCCATCGCCGACAGGAAATCGCGCCCCGGCGGCGCCATCGGTGCGCTGGCCGCACCGTCGACGATCGCGTCGAGCGGGAACCCGAGTTCGTGCGCCTTGTGCAGCGCCACCTCCAGCACCCGCGCCACCACCTGCACGCTCCCGGCGAGGCTCGTGGTCGGCGTGAGGATCAGGGTCAGCGCCTCGGGCCCGAGTCCGCAGGCGGCCGCGACCTTTTCGGCGAGTTCCACCGGCGGCCGCTTGTCGACCTCGAGCACCAGGCAGGCCGTGGCATGCCGATCGCGGTAGCCGAGTTCGGCGAACAGCGGCTCGCTGCTGCCCATCGCGCGCGCCGGCCCGGAGCCGAGCGCATGGAACGCCTGCTTGCCCTCGCCGTGCTTCAGGCTCCAGCCGGCATACTGGCTGCCCAGGCACGCAAGGACGGGATCGGTCGAGCGCACGTCGATCTGCCAGCGCCAGTCGGAGAAGCCGCCACCGGCGCGCATCTGTACCCGGCCGAGTCCGCCCATGCAGATCCCGGCGATGAGCAGGCCGGCCTCGATGCCGCCGCGTGCGGCGATCCCGGCATCGATGACCCGCGTGCCGTTGGCCAGTCGATCGACGCGTACGCGCAGCGCCGCGGCATCGTCCAGCAGTGCGCGGACCAGCGGTTCGGCGAGGGCATTGACGCCGGGGGCGTCGGTGCGGGCCATGACAGCGTGGCTCATCCAGGCAGTCTCCGTGTCGTCGCGACCGCCGGTCCCGCCTCCGGCCGGTCAGGAAGTCGTCAGTGCCTGCGGCGTGCCCGCGGCGGGGCGGACTATAGCACCGGCCGCGCGCCCGCTGCCGCTCTCACGCCGGCTTCGAGGCCGGTCCCTCGCGCATGAGCCCGCGGGCCACCTCGAAGGCCTCCGGAAAGCTCAGGTACACCGCACGTTCGGCCTCGTACATCATCTGCAGCAGGCGTGTGTGGACCTTGTATTTCACGTCGCCGATTGCAAGCGCGCCGATCCCCACCGCGCCTGCCGCCGTGGCGAGCGGTACGCCGTCGTCGTGCAGGCCGATGCCCTCGATGCCCGCCGGTGGCACCGCATTCACGTCGGCCGCGACGAGCAGCGCGCGGGCGCCGGACACCTGGACGCCGGACAGCACCTGCACGCCCGCCCGCGCCGTGTTGATGAGGACGTCGGCGTCGCCGACGATGCGGGCGAGCGCGTCGGGGCTGCTCGCGTCCGCGCCGCGCAGGCCCCAGCCGTAGCGGTGGTTGTAGTCATCGGCCGCCTTCTGCGCGGCCCCCAGCCCCTGGTGGCTCGTGAGGGTCGTGAGCGCCTCGCAACGGGCGGCGAGCAGGCCTGCACAGATGCCGACCGGGCCCGTCCCGCCGAGGACGTACACGCGCTTGCCCGCCAGCGTGCCCCGGCCGGCCGCCGCCACTCGCCGCTCCACGCACGCGACCACCGCGGCGGCCGTCGTGATCGCGCCGCTCGGATCGGTGAACACGGAGACCTCGAACGGCGGCACCATGGCCCGGCGCGCGGTGTCGAGCATGTCGAGCGCGAGGCCGAATTCGCGCCCGCCGATGAAGATTGCCGTGCGGCGCACGCCCTTCGGACCCCGCGAGAAGATGCAGTCCTGCACCAGGCCGACGGTGTCCTCCAGCCCGACGTTGCTGTAGGGAATGACGGCGTCGTAGCGCGCCTCGTACGCCATGTTGATGTCGAACGGGCTGACCGCCTTGGTCGGGCTGAAGATGTGCAGCAGGTACGGGTCCTTCATGCGTGGCTCCCTGTCGTTTCAGGCCTGCAGGGCCGGGACGGACCGCTGCGGCTGTCCCCCGATCGCGATCTGCGCTCCGCGGTTGCGGCCGGCATGCACGGCGAAGTGCACTGCCGGCCGGTCCGCCCAGCGCGCGCGCGCCCGCGCCAGCAGCACCTCGGCCGCGCGGGCGTCGGGCACCAGTGCGAACCCGGTCGGTCCCCAGGAACTCTGGCCGATGCCGCCGATGCCCTCGCACTGGAGCCAGTCGAGCACGTCGGCCACGTCGCGGCTCGTATAGCGCCCCCCCTGCGACGCCGCGAAATGATCCCCTACCCGCGCCTGGATGGCGCCGATCGCCTCGGACGCCGCATCGAAATCAGACTCGACCAGGGCCGGAAGGAGTTGCACGAGCACCCGCCGTGCGAGTTCCCCGGCCACCGCCTCGGCCATGGGCGCGAGCCGGCCGAAGGCGTCGAGCTCGGCGCTCCCGCTCACCCCCGTGCGGGCGGCGTCGGATACCAGCAACAGGCGCCAGTCCTCCGGAAACGCGAGCCGCGCGACGACCGGCGGCACCCCGGTCCTGGGGCCGCGCCCGCCGTCCACCACGAAGCCGCCCTCGCGGAACACCCCGATGCCGACGCCGGAGCGCGCGCCGCGACCCGCCGCGCAAGCCAGCGCGGCGGCGTCCGCGGGCATGCCGAACAGGGTCGCCACGGCGGTGGCGACGGCGAGAGTCAACTGAGTGCCGGACCCGAGGCCCTCGTGCTCCGGGATGGCGCTGTGGATCTCGATGCGGACCCCGCTCTCCATTCCCCCCAGCGCCCGCACGCTCTCGGCCACCGCCAGCGCGCGGGCGGCACCCGGACCGCTGGCCTCGGTGACCGCGGCGCGCTCGACGCGCACCCGGGTGGCGAGGCCGTCGATGGCCACGCCGAGGCTGCCGAACCGGCGCCCGAGTCCGCCGTGGAGATCGACGAACCCGAGGTGCAGCCGCGCGGCCGCCTCGACTTCGACGGAGGGAACGAACGCAGGGGAACGCATCGGCACGAAATGCTTCCGGCGGAGTTGACATGCGTCGCCCCGATTCCGCCTCGCGGGCACGCCTCGGATCCAGTCCGGCCGGGGCACGCCCGGCGCGTCCATGGCCATGGTTTCATTATACGGTGGCGGCGCCGCCGCGCATGTCCCGCGCCGGGGTCGGACCGCGCTTTACAGGGGCCGTCGCACCCGGCTATAAAGCCCTGACCGCAGCGGCTCCGGCGCGTATGCCCGAGACCGCGCCGCGGGGCAGCCAGGTACCGACGCGAGCGGCACCCGGCAAGCGCCGATAAGAAAAAGGCATCTGACCGGGAGGCTGAATGACCACCGTCGTCACCGACAACTGCGAGAACTGCCGCTACACGGACTGCGTGACCGTCTGCCCCGTGGAGTGTTTCCACGGCGACGACAAGATGCTCTACATCGACCCGGACGTCTGCATCGACTGCAGCGCGTGCATTCCGGAGTGCCCGGTGCAGGCCATCTACGAGGAAGACGATCTGCCAGCGGGCAAGGAGCAATGGCTGGCGATCAACGCCGAGCGCGCCCCGAAGCTGCCGGTCGTGAACGAAAAGACCGACCCGCTTCCCGGCGCGGACGCTAAGCGCAAGGCGCTCGGCCTGTAGGCCGGTTGCGCAGGCACGCCGCCCGCAGTGCGCGGCGGCCGTGCGCGCTGCCGCCAGGCGACCACCATGCGCCAATCGCCGCGGGTCGCGGTAGTCGGCAGCGGGCCGAGCGGTTTCTACGCGGCTGAAGCGCTGCTGCATTCGCCGTCCCGTCCCGAAGTGGACCTCCTCGAACGGCTGCCGTGCCCGTTCGGCCTCGTCCGCAGCGGCGTGGCCCCCGACCATCCCAAGCTCAAGAACGCGATCAAGGTGTACGAGCAGATCGCGACGCATCCGCGCTTCGCGTATTTCGGCAACGTCACCGTCGGACGTGACGTGGCCGTCGCCGAACTGCTCGACACCCACCATGCGGTCATCCTGTGCCACGGGGCAGAGAGCGACCGCCGGCTGGGCGTCCCCGGAGAGGATCTGCCCGGGAGCCACACCGCGACCGAATTCGTCGGCTGGTACAACGGGCACCCCGACCACCGCGATCGCACGTTCGATCTCGGTGTCGAGACGGCGGTCATCGTCGGCCAGGGCAACGTCGCCGCAGACGTCGCCCGCATCCTCGCCAAGTCCGTGGACGAACTTCGCACGACCGACATCGCCGCCCACGCCATCGAAGCCCTGGCGCTCAGCCGGGTGAGGGAAATCCTCGTGATCGGCCGGCGTGGTCCCGCCCAGGCCAAGTTCACCCGCAAGGAGCTCAAGGAGTTCGGCGAACTGGCGGACTGCGACGCGGCGGTCGAGCCCGGCGCCCTGGACCTCGACCCGGCCAGCCGCATCGAAGTCGAGGATCGGTCCAATCCTGCCGCGGGGCGCAACTACGAACTGCTGCAGGCCTTCGCCGCCGCCCCGCCGCGTGGACGCAGACGCCGCTGCGAATTCCGCTTCCTGCGCAGCCCCCAGGAACTGCACGGCGAAGGGCGGCTGACCGCCATCACCTTCGAACACAACGAACTCGTCGGCGAGCCGTTCAACATGATCGCACGCGGGACCGGACGCAGCGAACGAACCGCCTGCGGCCTGTGCCTGCGCAGCATCGGCTACCGCGGCCGGCCGCTGCCCGGCACCCCATTCGACGAGCGGCGCGGCATCGTTCCGAACCGGGCCGGTCGCGTCATCGGCAGCGACGGAACGCCGCTCACCGGACTGTACACGGCTGGCTGGAGCAAGCGCGGACCGACCGGAATCATCGGCACCAACCGCGCCGACGCGGTCGAGACGGTCGACACGCTGCACGTCGACCTGCCCGCGCTGCAGGCCCGGGAGCGCGACGGGCGCCCGGCCCTGCAGGCGCTGCTCGCGGCCCGCGGCGTGCGGGTGGTGGATTTCGACGACTGGCGCGCGATCGACGCGGCCGAGGTGGCCCTCGGCGCTGCCGCCGGCAAACCGCGCGAGAAGTTCACGCGCGTCGCCGAAATGCTGGCGGTGCTCGACGCCCGCTGAGCTCCGGCGCCGGTTTGACAGCATGACGGCCTGCGCTTACCTTCGCAGCAGGCATCCGCGGGGTGGAAGTGCGTCAATGACCCTGTATTCCGTGTGACCTTTCCAGGATTGCGACCCGCCGCCATGTCCGACACGCTGCTGCTGATCGCCGGCCGCTCGAGCAGGCAGGGGACCGCCCTGAACAAGGGCAAGCTCAAGGACGAGTACGTCGACGTCACCTCGACGCTCGAGATGCACCCGTCGGACATGCAGCGACTCGGACTCGGCGAAGGCGACAGCGTGCGGTTGAGCAACCTCGTGGGCGAGGCGATCGTCCGCTGCAAGGCGACGAAGCCCGACGAACTGCCCGCCGGCGTGATGTTCATTGCCTACGGTCCGCCCTCCAGCCAGCTGATGGCCGCTGACACCGCGGGCACCGGGATGCCGATCTCGAAGAACATCGAAGTGCGCGTGCAGCGCGCCTGAGGCGTATCCTCTGCGTACCGGAGGTCGCGACACCATGGCCGAGACGACGACGGGCAACCCCGACATCCGCGTGGTCGAGAACGCGACCTGCACCTTCTGCGGTTGCGTCTGCGACGACATGGAACTGACGGTCGACCTGAAGCAGAAACGCATCATCAAGGCGAAGAACGCCTGCGTGCTGGGCAAGGCGTGGTTCGCCGAACACACGATCGAGGACAGGCCGGTGGCGACCATCGACGGCCGTCCGGCCAGTCTCGACGAGGCGGTCGAGGAGGCGGCGCGGGTGCTGGCGGGCGCGCGATTCCCGGCCATCTACGGCCTGAGCGACACGACCTGCGAGGCCCAGCGCGTGGTCGTGTCGATAGCCGATCTCGTGCGCGGCAACATCGACACCACCACGTCGGTCTGCCATGGGCCGTCGGGCATGGCTTTCCAGGGCGTCGGCGAAAGCACCGCGACGCTCGGTGAAATCAAGAACCGGGCCGATCTGATCGTCTACTGGGGCGGCAACCCGGCCGCCGCGCATCCGCGCCACTTCACCCGCTACTCGGCGATGCCGCGCGGCATGTACATTCCGAACGGCCGCAAGGATCGCTACGTCGTGCTGGTCGACGTGCGCCACACACCGAGCGCGAACGCGGTAGACGAGACCATACTGGTCAAGCCCGGCACGGACTTCGAGGTCCTGTGGACGCTGCGGGCGCTGGTGCGCGGGCGCCGGGTCGCGCCCGACATCGAGCACCGCACCGGCGTGGCGCTGGCGACGCTCGAGGCGCTGGCGGCGCGCATGAAGGCCTGCCGTTACGGGGTCCTGTTCTTCGGCATGGGGCTGACCATGACGCGAGGGCGCCACTTCAATTCCGGTGCTCTGCTCGCCCTGGCGACCGATCTGAACGAGTTCACGCACTTCGTCGCCAAGCCGGTGCGCGGCCATGGCAACGTGACCGGGGCCGACAACGTCGTCGCCTGGCAGACCGGCTACCCCTTCGGCGTGAACTTCAGCCGCGGCTACCCGCGCTTCAACCCCGGCGAGTTCACGACCGTGGACGTGCTGTCGCGCGGCGACGCCGACGCGGCGCTGTTCCTCGCCACCGATCCGGCCTCGAACTTCCCCAAGGGCGCGATCGAGCACATGCGCCGCATACCCGTCATCTCGCTCGACACCAAACGCACGCTGACGTCGGAACTGGCTCACGTCGCGTTCGCCACCTCCACTTACGGCATCAACACCGGCGGCACCGTGTACCGCATGGACGACGTGCCGATCACGCTGCGCCCGGCCTTCGAGTCGCCGTTCCCGAGCGACGAGGAAGTATTGCGCCGGATCCGGACCCGCCTGGCCGCGCTGCTGGCGGCGCGCGGGACGAGGCAGTGAATCGCGCTCCGCGCTCGACGATCCGCAAAACCGGCACTGGTTGCGAACAACGGACCGCGGCCCGGGATTGACGGATCACCCATCGCGATCCATGAGCGCGCTCAGAATCACGAACGGCCGCGTGTACGATCCGGCCAACGGGATCGACGGAGACGTCGGCGACGTCTGCATCCGCGATGGCCGCATCGTCGCCGAGCTGCCCGCCGATGCACCGAGGCTCGATGTCCGCGGCATGGTGGTCATGCCGGGCGGCGTGGACATCCACGCCCACGTGGCCGGCCCCAAGGTCAACCTCGCGCGCAAGCTGCAGCCCGAGGATCGGCGCCACGACCCCGTCTACGGCCGCCCCGGGCTGCGCTCCGGCACGGGCGGCGTCGTCCCCTCCACGTTCGCCACCGGCTACAAGTACGCCGCGCTCGGCTACACGACGGTGATGGAGGCGGCGGTGCCGCCGATCGCCGCCCGCCACGTGCTCGAGGAGATGCATGACACCCCGGTCATCGACAAGGGCTACTACATCGTCCTAGGCAACAACCTGTTCCTGTACGACCTGCTCCGGCAGGGCCGGCGCGAGGAGTTCCGCCAGGCAATCGCCTGGTGGATCAGCGCCACGAAGGCCTACGGCGCCAAGCTCGTCAACGTCGGATCCGATGAGTTGTGGAAGGGCGGCCGCAACGCCAACGTCACCGACGTGAACCAGATCCTGCAGCCCTACGGCTTCTCGCCCCTGCAGGTCACGCGGGCGTTCATCGAGGCCGTTGACGAACTCGGCCTGCCGCACCCGCCCCACGTCCACTGCAACAACCTCGGGCACAGCGGCAACTACCGCACGACCCTCGAGACCATGCGTGCCGCCGAAGGCCGGCGCGTGCACATGGCACACATCCAGTTCCACAGCTACGGCGGCGAGCCCGGCCAGAACCCGACCTCAGCCGCGCGCGAGATCATCGACTACGTCAACGCCAACCCCAACGTGACCTGCGACGTCGGGCAGGTGCTGTTCGGCAAGGCCGTGTTCATGACCGCCGACGCGCCGCTCGCATGGATGGTCCGCAACCTCACCGGCCAGAAGCGGTGGGTCAAGTGGATCAACTCCGACACCGAGTGCGAGAGCGGCTGCGGCATCATGCCATTTGAATACCAGGAACGCCGCCATATCCACACCGTGCAGTGGGCGACCGGACTCGAGCTGTTCCTGCTGTCCCGGGATCCATGGCGCGTGATGCTGTCCACCGACCACCCGAACGGCGGTTCGTTCACCGGCTACCCGCGGCTCATCCGGCTGCTGATGGATCGCGGTTTCCGCCGCGAGATGATCGCGCGCGTGAACCAGAAGGCAATCGCGACGACGGTGCTTCCGGACCTCGAGCGGGAGTACACCCTGGGGGAAATCGCGATCATCACCCGGGCGGCGCCGGCCCGGGCGCTCGGGCTGCGAAACAAGGGCCATCTCGGTGCAGGGGCCGACGCCGACATCACGATCTACACCGAGCAGGACGACAAAGAGGCGATGTTCAACGCCCCGCGGTATGTGTTCAAGGACGGCGTGCGCGTGATCGACGACCACGAGTTCCGCACCGACCACGAGGGCCGCGTGCTGCACGTCGCGCCGCCCGTGGACCCGGCTATCGAGGCGTCGATCAAACCGTTCTTCGAGGACTACTATTCCATCCAGTTCGAGAACTACGCGGTCGGCGACCAGTACCTGCACCGGCACGAGACCGTGCCGCTCGCCGGCGCGCAGACGGGCTGACCGGCGGGCGGGTGGCGCTGACGCAGGGACGGGGAAATCGCGCGCTGTGAACATCGGGTCGACCGAAATCGAGGACACTTTCGCCGAAGCTTTCGGGATGTGGGCGGCGCGCGTGGTGATCACCGCCGAGACCCCGGCCTGGGCGCTGGCCGCGGCCCACGCCATGACCGGCTTCGCGACCTCGGTCATCGGCTGCAAGTGCGAGGCCGGGATCGAGCGTGAAATCGCCGCCGCGGACACGCCGGACGGTCGCCCCGGCGTCGCGGTGCTGCTGTTCGCGATGGACGCGGCGTCGGTCGGCAAGCGCCTGGTCGAGCGCATCGGCCAGTGCATCATGACCTGCCCCACCACGGCGTGCTACGACGGGCTCGCCGCCGGACAGCGGGTCGCGGTCGGCAGCCAGCTGCGCTACTTCGGCGACGGGCATCAGGGCTCCAAGCTGCTCGGCGACCGCCGCGTCTGGCGCATCCCGGTGATGGACGGTGAATTCCTCGTCGACGACCGTTTCGGAGTCCAGCCGGCGGTGGGCGGCGGCAACATCCTGATCCTCGCGGCCGACACCGCCGCCGCACTGGCGGCCGCCGAGGCCGCAGTCGGCGCGATGCGCGCGGTACCGGGCGTCATCCTGCCCTTTCCCGGCGGGGTGGTGCGCAGCGGCAGCAAGGTCGGATCGCGTTACAAGTCTCTCCCTGCCTCGACCAACGACGCGTACTGCCCAACCTTGCGCGGTGTCGCCGCCGCGACCCGCCTGCCGGACGGTGTCAATTGCGTGCTCGAGATCGTGGCGGACGGCCTCGACCTGGCGGCCATCGAGGAAGCCACCCGCCGCGGCCTGCGCGCCGCGGCCCACCCCGGCGTACCCCGCCTGTCGGCCGGCAACTACGGCGGCAATCTCGGCCAGTTTCACATCCGGCTGCATGCCGTGCTCGGCGGCTGAGGCGCACCGTCGTGGGCCACACGCTGATCCTGCACACCGCGCCGTCCGTGCCACTGGAGGGCGATCGGCTGCGCCCCGACGCCGTGCGGACGCTGACGGCCGAAGCGCTGCTGCGCCTGCCGTTGATGCACGGCAACGAGGAAGTCGCGGTCGGCGATTTCTTCCGTCTCGGCCCTGGCACGGATGCGGACCTGCGCCTCGAAGGCGACCTGTCGCGCGTCAAGCTGATCGGCGCCGAAATGCGCGAGGGCACGCTGGTGGTCGCGGGTGCAGTTGGCGCGCACCTGGGCGCTGCCATGACCGGGGGCACCATCCGGGTCGAGGGTGACACCGGCGACTGGCTCGGTGCCGAGATGCAGGGCGGCAGCATCCTGGTGACGGGGAATGCCGGGCACATGGTCGGCGCGGCCTACCGCGGCAGCCCCAGCGGCATGCACGGCGGGGAGATCGTGGTCCTCGGCAACGCCGGCAACGAGACCGGCAACGGTATGCGGCGCGGACTGGTCGCGATCGGCGGCAGTGCGGGCGACTTCGTGGGTGTCAACCTGCTCGCCGGCACGATTGTCGTGTGCGGCGAACCGGGCCAGCGTCCAGGTGCAGGCATGCGCCGCGGCAGCATCGTGCTTTTGCGTGGCACCGAGCTGCTGCCGACCTTCGCCTATGACTGTTGCTATCGGCCGCTGTGGCTGCGCCTGTACCTGCGCCCGCTGCAGGCGCGCGGCCTGCCCCTGCTGCAGTCGCACCTGACGGGCGCCTGGGATCGGTGGAGCGGCGACGGCATCGAGATCAACCGCGGTGAGGTGCTGGTCCACCGCGCCTGAGCGATCCGCCCGGGGCAGGCATTTTCGCACTTGTTTTAGGGGTTTACCGGCGCTCATCGCTGGAGCCGCCGACCCGCCTGTGATAGATTTCCCGCCGTCGGTACGCTGCTGGTTGCTGAGAGACAGTCTGACGTCCCCGACAACGTTGCCCGGCTTACTCTCAACCGGATTCACCGTCCGCACATGCAGCGCCCAGCGGCTCCGCGCACCCGCGCACCGAAACCCGCGCGCGATGTAACCTGCCCGTTCTGCGCCCTCCATTGCGACGACCTCGAGGTTGGCCGCGAGGGCGACCGGTTGCGCCCGCTCAACACCGACTGCCCGAAGGCGCGCGCCGGCTTCGGCGCGGCGGCCGGCGCGACGACGCCGCTGCTGCGCGGGCGGCCGGCAAGCCTGGACGTCGCGGTCGCGGCGGCAGCCGACATCCTCCGCAAGGCGCGGGCACCGCTGTTCGCCGGGCTCGCCACCGATCTCGCCGGCGCGCGGCGGGTACTCGAACTCGCCGACCGGCTCGGGGGCATCGTGGATCACCTGCACGGCGACGCGCTGCTGCGCAACCTCGCCACGCTCGGCGACTCCGGCTGGATGAACACCACCCTTACCGAGGTCCGCAATCGCGCCGACTTCATCCTGTTCGCGGGTACCGATGCCACTGGATTCCCGCGCTTCTTCGAGCGCGTGGTCTGGAACCAGGAGTCCCAGTTCGGGCTCGACACCGGCAGCCGGCAGATCGCCTACGTCGGCGAGGCGCTGGAGACCGGCCCGGGCCGCGCCCCCGACGGCCGGCGCCCGCTCAGCCTGCGCTGCGCACAGGACCGCCTCGGCGAGGTGCTGGGCACCATGCGCGCGCTGCTCGCCGGCCGGCGGCTGCGCGCCGGGACCGTCGCGGGGATCGACGTGGCCGCCCTCGGCAGGCTGATCGAGCGCATGCGCGCCGCGCGCTACGGCGTCCTCGTCTGGTCGCCGGGCCGACTCGCATTTCCGCACGCCGAACTCACGGTCGAGGCGGCCTGCGACCTGGTCCGGGATCTGAACGACGTCTCGCGCTGGTCCGGATTGCCTCTCGGCGGGGACGACGGGGCGCTGACGTTCACCGCGGTCTGCTCCTGGACGACCGGCTACCCGCTGCGCGTCGGCTTCGGATCCGGGCACCCGGTCTACGATCCGCGCGGCAACCGCACCGCGGCCCTGCTCGCGGCGCGCAGCATCGACAGTCTCGTGTGGATATCGAGCTTCGCCGACCTGCCGGCCCCGACTGCCGCCGTGCCCCGCATCGTGCTCAGCCGGGCGCCTGCGGCCGGCGAAAAGCCGCCGGAGGTGTTCATCCCCGTGGGCACGCCCGGCGTCCACCATGGCGGCCACACCGTGCGCATGGATACCGTGGTCACGCTGCCGCTGTCGGCGGTCGCGCCATCGCCCCTGCCCTCCGTCGCCGACGTCGTCGCGCGGATCGCGGCGCGCCTGGAGTAGTCCCGATGCTCATCAAGCTGCGCGGCGGCACCGTCTACGACCCCATGGAAGGGGTCAACGGCAAGAAGCTCGACCTGTTCGTGCGCGACGGCCGCATGGTGCGCAAGCCTGCGCCCGAGGAACGCATCGACGTCGAGTACGACCTCGACGACCTGGTGGTCATGGCCGGAGCGATCGACCTGCACACCCACATCGGCGGCGGCAAGGTCAACATCGCGCGCATGCTGCTGCCGGAGGACCACCGCGACGCCCAGGTCGACCGCACCGCCCTGACGCGCTCGGGCAGCGGCCGGGCGGCACCGTCGACGCAGATCACGGGCTACCGCTACGCGGAGATGGGATACACGGCCTGCTTCGAACCGGCGATGCTGCCGGCGAACGCTCGCCAGGCGCACCTGGAGATGGGCGACACGCCGCTCATCGACAAGGGTGCCTACGCCATGCTCGGCAGCGACGACTTCTACCTGCGCCTGCTCGCCGGCAAGGCCGGCCAGTCGGTGATCAACGACTACGTCGCCTGGACGCTCGAGGCGACGCAGGCGATCGGGGTCAAGGTCGTCAACCCCGGCGGCATCAGCGCCTTCAAGTTCAACCAGCGCCGGCTAGAACTCGACGAGCACAGCGCACACTACGGGGTGACGCCGCGCCAGGTGCTGCAGTCGCTCGCGCAGGCGGTGCACGACCTCGGCATCCAGCATCCGCTGCACGTGCACGGCTGCAACCTCGGCGTGCCCGGCAATGCCGCGACCACGCTCGCGACCATCGACGGCATAGAGGGGCTGCCGATACACCTCACGCACGTGCAGTTCCACGCCTACGGCGACGAGGGCGACCGCAAGTTCTCCTCGGCCGCGGCACGCATCGCCGAGGCGGTCAATGGCAACCCGAACGTCACGATCGACGTCGGCCAGATCATGTTCGGGCAGACGGTTACAGCTTCCGGCGACACGATGGCCCAGCACCGCAACCGCCACCACGCATCGCCCGCCAAGTGGGTGTGCATGGACATCGAGTGCGACGCCGGCTGCGGCGTGGTCCCGTTCCGCTACCGCGACCGCAACTTCGTGAACGCGCTGCAGTGGGCCATCGGCCTGGAGCTGTTCCTGCTGGTGCGCGACCCCTGGCGCGTGTTCCTGACCACCGACCACCCGAACGGCGCGCCGTTCACGAGCTACCCCCACCTCATCCGGTTGCTGATGGACCGCAGCTTCCGCAACGACGCGCTCGCGGCAATCAACCCGGAGGCCGCGCAACTGTCCGCGCTGGGAGCCATCACCCGCGAGTACACGCTGTACGACATCGCGACCATGACCCGCGCCGCGCCCGCGCACATCCTGGGACTGCGGGATCGCGGGCAGCTCGGCACCGGGGCTGCGGCCGACATCACCGTCTACCGGCCGCACTCCGACAAGGAGAGGATGTTCAGCAGGCCCGAGTACGTGTTCAAGGACGGCGAATTGATCGTGCGGGAGGGCCGCGTCGTGAAGGTCACCCACGGCCGCACGCACACGGTACGGCCCGAGTACGACCGCGGCATCGAGCGCCGGTTGCGGGCCTACTTCGACCGCTACCACACGGTGCGGCTCGGAAACTTCCGGATCAGCGACCAGGAAGTGGCAGACTGGGGCGGCCGGCTCGAGATCCACCCCTGCCAGCCGGTGAGCCGCGCATGAAGCTCAACGGAGTCACCATCGACGACACCTTCGCGGAAGCCTTTCCCATGAAGGCCACGCGCCTCATCATCACCGCGATCGACACCTACTGGGCCTACCGGGCGGCGAATTCGCTGACCGGATTCGCCTCCTCGGTGATAGCCTGCGGATGCGAGGCCGCCATCGAACGCGAGCTGTCCCCGGCCGAGACTCCCGACGGGCGCCCCGGCATAGCCGTCATCATCTTCGCGATGTCGACGCGGGCGCTCGCCGAGCAGGTGCAGAAGCGCGTCGGGCAGTCGGTCATGACGACCGCGACCAGCGCCTGCTTCTCCGGCGTGCGCAGCGAGAATACCGTCAGCCTCGGGCGCGGCCTGCGCTTCTTCGGCGACGGCTACCAGATGTCGAAGGTGGTGAACGGCACGCGGTACTGGCGCATACCGGTCATGCACGGCGAGTTCGTCTGCGAGGAGACGACCGGCGTCGTTCCGGCAATCGGCGGCGGCAACTTCCTGGTGATGGCGAAGACCTCGCGCCAGGGGCTGGCGGCCTGCCGGGCCGCCATCAAGGCGATCGATGCCGTGGACGATGCCGGCACGACCTTCCCGGGCGGCATCGTCGGCTCCGGCTCCAAGGTCGGCTCCAAGTACAAGTTCATGAGCGCCTCCACCAACGAGGCCTACTGCCCGACCATCAAGGGCCTGGTGCCGCGGACCGAACTGACCGACGACATCGGCTCGGTGCTCGAGATCGTCATCGACGGCCTCAACGACGCCGCGGTGCGCAAGGCGATGCGCCTGGGCATCCAGGCGGTGTGCCGCTTCGGACCGGCCAAGGGCATCTACCGTATTTCCGCCGGCAACTACGGTGGCAAGCTCGGGCCCTACCATTTCCACCTGCACGAGGTGCTCGCGTGAGCGGGCTCACCCTGCGCCTGAAGGTGCGCCTGCGCGAGCGCCTCGACGCCTCGTCGCTGCTGCCCGAGCGGCTCGCGGGCCTCGCGCCGTCCGTCCTGACCGCCCTGCCCCTGCGTCTGGGCAACCGCGAGGTTCCTCTGGGCGATCTGTTCGACGCGAGCCCCGGATCGGATCCCGACACCCTGATGCTGCGCGCGAGCAGCACATGCCTCACCGGCATCGGGGCCGGCATGACCCGGGGTCGTATCGACGTGCGCGGCAGCGTCGGCGCCGACCTCGGCAGCGGGATGCGCGGCGGCATCCTCCACGTCTCCGGTGACGCCGGCGCCGGTGCCGGCGCCGGCATGCACGACGGCTGGATCGACATCGGCGGCGACGCCGGGGACTTCCTCGGCGGCGGGCTGCCGGGCGCCATGGAGGGCATGGCCGGGGGCCGCATCCACGTGCGCGGGAACGCCGGCGATCGCGTCGGCGATCGGCAGCGCCGCGGCCTGATCGTCATCGAGGGCGACGCCGGCGACTACTGCGGCAGCCGCATGCGCGCCGGGACGATCATCGTGCTGGGCGAGGCGGGCCGCCACGTCGGCGCGGGCATGCGCCGGGGAACCATCGTGCTGCGGCGCCGGCCCAAGCTGATAGGCGCAACGTTCAACAGCTGCGGCGTGCTGAAGATGGAGATGCTGCGGCTCCTGTTCCGCAGCCTGCGCCGCGAGCATCGCCGGTTTTCCGTCCTGGAACAGCTCGGACCGCGCGCCGAGCGGCTGGTCGGCGACATCGCGCTGGGCGGCAAGGGCGAGCTGCTGCTGCTCGCCGGCCCGGAGTGACTGCAAGGGGAACTGATAAGGTGACCGAAGCGAACACCCGCAAGCCCAAGGGGCAGCAGCGGGGCCGGGCCGTCGAGCCGCAGGCGGCGCAGGACGTGCGCGCCCTGCTGGGCGACAGCCCGCGCCGGAGGGACCTCCTGATCGAATTCCTGCACCGCGTGCAGGACGCCTGCGGCCACATCGCCGCCCGGCACGTCGTCGCGCTCGCCGCCGAACTGAAGCTCGCGCCGACGGAGGTCTACGAGGTCGCGACGTTCTATCATCACTTCGACGTGGTGAAGGAAGGCGAAACGCCGCCGCCGCCCGTCACGGTGCGGATCTGCGACTCCGTCACCTGCGCCATGTTCGGCGGCGAGAAGCTCGCCGCCGATGTCGCCGCACGGCTTGCCCCCGGCGTGCGTGTCAAGCACGCGCCGTGCGTCGGGCGCTGCCATGGCGCCCCCGTCGCGATCGTCGGCCAACGGCCGATCGAGCAGGCGACGGTCGACGCCGTCGCCGCCGCCGTCGCCGCGGGCCGGATCCGCGATACGCCGCCCGCCCACCTCGACCTGCGCGCGTACCGCGCCGGCGGCGGCCATGCGCTGATCCGCGACTGCACGAGCGGCATCCGGACCCGCGACGACGTGATCCGCGCCCTGGAGGACTCCGGATTGCGCGGCCTCGGTGGCGCCGGTTTCCCGGCCGGTCGCAAGTGGCGGGTACTGCGCGAGCAGCCCGCGCCGCGGCTCATCGCGGTCAACATCGACGAAGGCGAGCCGGGCACGTTCAAGGACCGGCACTACCTGGAGCGGGATCCGCACCGCTTCCTCGAGGGCCTGCTCGTCGCCGCCTGGGCCATCGAGGCCGCTGGCATCTACATCTACCTGCGCGACGAGTACGCCGCCTGCCGCGAGATCCTGACCGGAGCACTCGCCGAACTGCAGGCCAGTCCGCCCTGCCCGCTGCCGGACATCGAGCTTCGCCGCGGCGCCGGCGCCTACATCTGCGGCGAGGAATCGGCCATGATCGAATCCATCGAGGGCAAGCGCGGCATGCCGCGGCTGCGACCGCCGTACGTTGCCCAGGTGGGCCTGTTCGGCCGTCCGACCCTGGAGCACAACATGGAGACCCTCTACTGGGTCCGCGATATCGTCGAGCGCGGACCCGAATGGTTCAGCAGTCACGGCCGCCGCGGACGCAAGGGTCTGCGCTCGTTCTCCGTCAGCGGACGGATCGTCAGGCCAGGCGTTCACCTGGCCCCGGCCGGGATCAGCCTGCGAGAACTCGTGGACGAGTACTGCGGCGGCATGCTGCCCGGTCACACGCTCTACGGATACTTCCCGGGCGGCGCTTCGGGCGGGATTCTGCCCGCTTCGATGGCCGATCTGCCGCTCGACTTCGACACCCTCAATCCGCACGGCTGCTTCATAGGCTCGGCCGCGGTCATCGTCCTGTCGCAGCACGACAGTGCGCGCGCTCTGGCACTGAACGCGATGCGGTTCTTCGAGGACGAATCCTGCGGCCAGTGCACGCCGTGCCGCGTCGGCACCGCGAAGGCCGCGGCACTCATGCAGCGTGACCGCTGGGATACGGCGCTCCTGGAGGAGCTGGCCCGCGTCATGCAGGATGCCTCCATATGCGGGCTCGGCCAGGCAGCCCCGAACCCCCTGCGCTGCGCGCTGCGCTATTTCCCGCAGGAGTTCGAGCGCGCATGAACGCGATACCGGAGGTACGTCCCGACCCCGCGCACAGCTTCGAGCTGGACGGCCTGCCGATAGAGTTCGGTCCTGGCGAGACGATCCTGCAGGCCGCCGACCGCGCCGGGGTCGCCATACCGCGCCTGTGCTACAAGGACGGCTATCGGCCCGACGGCAACTGCCGCGCGTGCGTCGTCGAGATCGACGGTGAACGGGTGCTTGCGCCGTCCTGCTGTCGTGCGCCGGCGGCGGGCATGAAAGTGCGCAGCCGCAGCGAGCGGGCCCTGCATTCCCAGAAGCTGGTGCTCGAGCTGCTGCGCGCGGACATGCCGGCGCAGGGGCGCTCGCCATACTCCAGGCGTTCGGAACTCGATCTGTGGAGCGACCGGCTCGCAGTGCCGGAGCCGCGCTTCCCGGCGCGGGAGCAGCCGCGAGCCGATCTTTCCCATCCGGCCATCGCGGTCAATCTCGATGCCTGCATCCAGTGCACCCGCTGCGTGCGCGCCTGTCGCGAGGAGCAGGTCAACGACGTCATCGGCTACGCCTTCCGCGGCCGGCACTCCGAGATCGTGTTCGATCTGGGCGACCCGATGGGCCAGAGCAGCTGCGTCAGCTGCGGTGAATGCGTGCAGGCCTGCCCGACCGGCGCGCTCAGCCCGGCCGTGGCCACCGAAAAGCTCGAGCCCGAGCGGAGCGTGGATTCGGCCTGTCCCTACTGCGGCGTCGGGTGCCTGCTGACGTTCAACGTCCGGGACGGACATATCACGCACGTCGAAGGCCGCAACGGGCCCGCCAACCAGAGCCGGCTGTGCGTCAAGGGCCGCTACGGCTTCGACTACGTGCACAACCGCGAGCGACTGACCCGCCCCCTCATCCGTCGCGACGGCACCCCGAAGACCGCCGAGGTGATCCCGTACGAGCGGCTCGGGGAGTGCTTCCGCGAGGCGGACTGGGACGAAGCCCTGGCCCTGGCCGCCTCCGGCCTCGCCCGTATCCGTGACACCCACGGCAAGCGGGCGCTGGCCGGGTTCGGCTCGGCCAAGGGCAGCAACGAGGAGGCCTACCTGTTCCAGAAGCTGGTGCGCACCGGCTTCGGCAACAACAACGTGGACCACTGCACCCGCCTGTGTCATGCCTCCTCCGTCGCCGCGCTGCTGGAAGGCATTGGCTCCGGCGCGGTATCCAACCAGGTGTCGGACGTGGCCTGTGCCGAGGTAATCGTCGTCATCGGCGCGCGCCCGACGGTCAACCACCCGGTGGCGGCCACGTTCATGAAGAACGCCGCCCAGGCCGGCAAGAAGCTGATCGTGATGGACCCGTACCGGTCGGATCTCGCGCGCCACGCCCGCTGGTTCCTGCAGTTCCGCCCGGACACCGACGTGCCGATGCTGAACGCGCTGATGCACGTCATCGTCGAGGAAGGGCTGACCAACCCGGACTTCATCGCCCGTCACACCGAGGGCTTCGAGACGCTGCGGGAGACGGTCAGGGACTACAGTCCCGAGCGCGTCTCCCCCATCTGCGGCATCCCGGCCGAGACGCTGCGCGAGGTGGCGCGCGTCTACGCGACGTCGGCAGGCTCGATGATCTTCCGCTCGGCAAGGCAAAGGACCGAGCGGACGACA
>CAYOJP010000010.1:0-4416 GCA_964404305.1 uncultured Gammaproteobacteria bacterium | reverse complement strand
ACGCGCGCTGCCTGATCGCGCTCGCGCTGATGACGGGCCAGATCGGGCGCCCCGGCTCGGGGCTGCATCCCCTGCGCGGCCAGAACAACGTGCAGGGCGCGTCCGATGTCGGGCTGATCCCGATGGTCTTCCCGGACTACCAGCCCGTGCGCGACGCGAGTGTGCGCGCACGGTTCGAGGCGTTGTGGAACACCACCCTGGATCCGGAGCCGGGACTGACGGTGATCGAGGTCATGAACGCCGTGCACGAGAAGAACATCCGCGGGATGTACATCATGGGCGAGAACCCGGCGATGTCCGACCCGAACCTCAACCATGCGCGCACTGCCTTGTCCGAACTCGAGCATCTCGTCGTGCAGGACATCTTCTTCACCGAAACGGCCGGCTTCGCCGACGTGATACTTCCGGCGTCGGCGTTCCCGGAGAAGACCGGCACCTTCACCAACACCGACCGGCGGGTCCAGCTCGGCCGCCAGGCGATCGCACCGCCGGGCGATGCGCGCCAGGATCTGTGGATCATCCAGCAGCTCGCCAACCGTATCGGCCTCGACTGGGACTACCCGGACGCGCGCAGCGTGTTCGAGGAACTGCGCAAGGCCGTGCCGAGCATCGCCGGGATGACCTGGGAACGGCTGGAGCAGCAAGGCTCCATCACCTATCCGTGCCTGAAGGAAGGCGATCCGGGCGAGCCGATCCTGTTCCAGGACGGCTTCCCGACCGCGAACGGACGGGCGCGCTTCGTCGCCGCCCGGTACACGCGCGCGGCCGAGCTGCCCAGCGAGGAATACCCGTACATTTTCATCACCGGCCGGCAGCTCGAACACTGGCACACCGGCAGCATGACGCGGCACGCCGCGGTGCTCGATGCACTGGAACCGGTTCCGATTGCCACCCTGCACCCGCAGGATCTCGCTGCGGCCGGTCTCGCACCCGGCGACATCGTGGAAGTAGCTTCGCGCCGCGGTGTCGTGCGCGCAATCGCCCGGATGGACGACGGACTCCTGCCCGGCACCGTGTGGATGCCGTTCTGCTACCACGAAGCGGCAGCCAACCTCCTCACGAACGAGGAAATCGATCCGTTCGGCAAGATCCCGGAGTTCAAGTACTGCGCGGTCCGGATCGGACGTGCGGGCCCGGACGCCTCCTGATGACGGCGGCGCGACCCGCACCGGGACGACGCGGGGACCCGCAGTTCAGGTGCCGGCAGGCGCCGGCGCGACCGGCCGGGTTTCCACCAGCCGCAGGCGTTCCTCGAGCAGCGGAGCAGGCGCCGGCTGTCCCTCTACCGGAGTCCCCGGGACGCGGGTATAGACCTCGTAGAGATAGCCGGGGATTTCGTCGGAGACCGTAATCCAGTATTCCTTGTCCGCGAAGGCCTTCATCTCGTCCCGCCTCGGATCCTTCGCATACGGCCGGATGTGGACCCGACGGGCGCTGGCCTTGCGGCCGTTGAACTCCACTTCCACGTTCTCGATCTGCGCGCCTTCGGCGAAGGCGAACTTGATCCGCCGATGGAAGTAGCGCCAGTGCCCTTCGGTAAGGCGTTCCATCTCGTACACGTCGCCCTGCAGGTACAGTCCGAGCACCGGGTTGACGTTGGTGCTCTCGTTGTCCGGCACGAAGTTGTGACGCTCTCCGGTGAAGAAGTTCACCCGCGCGCTCTTCATGCCGTCGGGCTTCACCGCGAAGATATCGAGATCGATGACGTCGTTGAAACCTTCCTCGAACGTGCCGGACTTCTCGAACCGGTAGGTCAGGCCCACCGGCTCCTTCACCATGTGCAGCTGGTCGGTGAGCCACAGCACCTTCTCGGCCTCCGACATGGTCTCCTGCGCCGGCGCGTCGGTCGGGGGCACGACGGTGTCGATGTCGGCGGCGGTAAGCGGCAGCGACACCGCGAACCCGACCGCCAGGGCGAGCCCGCGCACTCGGGCAGCGTCAATCATCGTCGCCGTCATCCTTGCCGCGCACGACAACCGGCAGCAGCGGCACGCCATAGTCCTTGAGGATTGCCTCGATCTCGGCCTGATGCCGGTCAATCAGCCCCTGCACCTGTTCCTTCCACGCCTTTTCGCCGAACCGCACCGCCATCGAGATCTGGTAGTCGAACTTGGTCCCGGTATCGGTCGGCATCGGCAGCACCATGACGTCGTGGCCCTTGCCGGCGGCCTGCTTGGCGAAGTAACCGGCGATCGGTCCCCACACGAAAGTGACGTCGATCTTTCCCTCCAGCAGATCCTGCTCGATGATCTGGCCGGGATAGGCGTTCGCGTCGCCGCTCATGATCTGGTAAGGCACCATCTGCTCTATGAAGCCGTTGGTCATGACCCATTCGGCCGCCGGGCTGCGGTCGAACAGCCCGATGCGCAGCTTGCGCTTGCGTTCCTCGGGCAGCGCCGCGAGATCGGCCGGCGCCTTCACGTCATCCAGGCCGCGTCCCTGCACGTAGACCATGCTCCAGACCGACCGGTAGTAGGGCCGCGTCGTCGCCGCCAGCTCGAAGTTGTCGGGCACGCCCATGACGAGGTCGCACTTGTACGATTCGTCCGGCGTATCGTTGCTGCGCAGGGTGTTGCGGATGAAGCCGATGCGCTGGGGAAACCACTCGTACTGCAGGGGCAGACCCAGCGACTTCGCGAACAGCTCCGCGATCCTGTTCTCGTAGCCCTGTCCCTCCTTGTTCGAGGTGGGCATGCTGACCGGATCGGCACAGACTTTCAGCGCCTCGCGGGCCGCGGCAGGCTCCGCCGCCGCGGCGCCCGCCACATACAGGAGCAGCGCCACGGTCGCAGCGCCCGCTCCCACCCTACCGAACGACCCTTGCATCGTATCCCGCTCCTCTGGCTCGGCTGCGACATTGCGCTTCGCTGGTCGTTCGACCACCACCGGCCGTTCCGGTTCGCACCCGGATGCGAACGGGCTGTATCCGGACGATCCGCCACGGCTCGACAGTGCGAGCCGTGGCCGGCGGCGCAGCGATCGCCGAGATCAGCCCCCGCCGCGCTTCTCCAGCTCCATCTTCATCTTGCGGATGGCGCGAGCGACCATGTTCTTGGCATCCGGCACCGTCTCCAGCGCGGCATCGATCTGCGCGAGGTTGCCCGGCGAGCCATCGCCGACCACGATCGCACCGACCATGCCGGCGGACACGTGCGGCGTGCACTTGTAGATGTAGGCGCCCGGCGTGTCGAACTGCATGACGACCTCTTCGCCCATCTTCGAGTGCCAGGTAGCCGCACCCTCGGGCAGCATCCCCTCGACCGACGCAGTGTCGTGGCCTGCCATGTTGGTCCAGCGGATGGTGTCGCCCGGCTTCACGAACACGACCAGTGGATCCCAGTTCGTGACCACGGCCTTGACGACGTGCTCCTCGGCGGAGGAGGCGCCGGCTGCCACGACCATGGCGGCTCCGGCGACGAGGGACAGAATCTCGGACTTGCGCATACTGTCGTTCTCTCCTGACTGACGAATTGACCATCGCTTCAATCGGCCTGCGCTCCGATCCGCGCTGGCTTCGGGCCGTTCGGGGATCTCGGGAGGCAGGGTAAGGTCGCGCCCGTGAATAGCCCCTGAATTCCTCGGCCATCCATACGGATCGCAGGCGGCTCGCCACAGCGTTCCCGCCCGGCGACGTGCCTGCGCACCGGCCTCTATAAAAAGACAAACCCGGTACCCCTCACGGGATACCGGGTTCGTCACACTGACTTGCCGAACCTCGGATCGACCCGCCTTACGGCAGGCTGAAGACGCTCAGCGTGCCACCGAGGCGGGTGTAGTTGTTCAGGCCCTTGTAGGCGCCCACCGCACCCAGACCGTCGGTGTCGTTGATGAGACCGGCTGCCATGCCGATACCGGCCCAGCCACCGACGCCGGAGAGCACGCCGACGTACTGCTTGCCCTTGTGCTCCCAGCCGTTGACGTTGCCGATGATGCCCGACGGGGTCTTGAACTTCCACAGCAGCTTGCCGCTGTTGGCATCGACCGCCTTCAGGTAGCCCTCGAGGTTGCCGTAGAACACCACGTCACCCGCGGTGGTCAGGGCCCCGCTCCACACCGAGAAACGCTCCGGGATCGACCAGACGATCTTGCCCGAATCGGCGTTCCACGCGATGAAGTTGCCGAGGTTGTTGGTGCCATCGCCCGTGACGCGGCCGGCCGGGAACATCGACAGCACGGCGTTGACGTAGGGCTGGCCGGCGACGTACTCACCACCCGAAACCGGCTCGTAGTTCATGCAGACGTGGTTCGTCGGCACATAGAACAGGCCGGTGCGCGGGCTGTAGGCTGCAGGCTGCTGGTCCTTGGTGCCAAGGGCAGCCGGGCAGATGTTGGTGGTGTTGACGTCTTCGCCGCTCGCATGGGTCGAGTACTTCTTCACGACCTGCGGACGACCGGTCTTCATGTCGACATGCGTCG
>CAYOJP010000009.1:12092-33454 GCA_964404305.1 uncultured Gammaproteobacteria bacterium | reverse complement strand
ACGTTGGCAGGGGTACTCTGGACGCGCGGAACAGGTGCGGGTCACGACAAACTGCCGTGCACTATACACGCTTTGCGGCTGCCGTGCAGTCGGGCCGGCGTGAAGAGTGCCTTCGCAAACACGTCGCTCCCACAAGGGCCCTTCCACGAGTGGGGCGGAGCGCCTGTGGGAGCGACCTGCGGTCGCGAACGGGTAGCGCTGGCGGTAAGGGCCATTCGCGAACAAGTCCGCTCCCACAGGAGTCCTCCCGATGGGGCGTCAGTCGAAGCGGTACTCCGCCGGCACGACGTGATCCGTGCGCTTCCAGAACTCCACCGCGTCGAACGGGAAGTTCTGCGCCACCCGGCCCTTGCTGTTCTTGTACCAGCTGTTGACCTTCGAGTAGCCCCACGCGCGCAGCCGGTTGGCCTCGTCGACTCGCTCATTGAACGTCTCGAACACCTCCGGGCGCACCTCGAGCGCGCGCTGGCCGCCCTCGAGCAGCAGGCGCGTGGCGTCGACGATGTACTTCGCCGTCAGCTCCGAGAACAGGATGATGCTGCCGTAGACGACCAGGTTCGTGTTCGGGCCGTACATGCAGAACAGGTTCGGGAAGTCCGGGATGGTCATGCCCATGTAGGCGCGCGCGTCGTCCTGCCACGTGTCGTGCAGGTCCCGGCCGTCGCGCCCCGTGACCTGCACGGGCATCAGGAACTTCGAGGCCTCGAAGCCGGTGCCGTAGACGATCACGTCGAGCGCGTGCTCGGTGCCGTCGGCGCAGCGGATACCGGCCGGGGTGATGGCCTCGATCGCGTCCCGGATCACGTGGACGTTGTCGCGCTTGAGCGTCGCGATCCAGGTGCCATTGTCACGGACGATGCGCTTGCCCCCCACCGGGGAGTCCGGAATGATGACGTCGCGCAGATCCGGTCGGTCCGCGAACTGCGGCTCCATCCAGGCCGTGATCAGCTCGCGCAACCGCTCGTTGCGCGCGGAGACCGCCCGCTCGGTCGGCGGATAGTCCGGATCGACGACCACGTCGTCGAGGAACCCGACCGTCTGCGGCATCACCACGGCGGCGCGATACCACAGCGAATAGCCGGGCAGGTGATCGTGCAGCCAGCGCGCGCCGTCGCTCACCGCGTCGTGAAGATCGGGCGTCGGCAGCAGCCAGTTGGTCGTACGCGCGAAGATCGACACGTCCCCGCCCATGCGCGCGAGCTGCGGGATGAACTGTGCGGCGCTGGCGCCGGTGCCGATCACGCCGATGCGCTTGCCGGCCAGGTCGGCGTCGTGGTTCCAGCGCGCGGAGTGGAAGGACTCCCCGGTGAAGTCCGCCTGCCCGGGGATGTCGGGCAGCAGCGGCCGGTTGAGCTGGCCGACCGCGAACACGACCAGGTTGCCCTGCGCCGCGTGCGTGCCGCTCGCGTCGCGGGTCGTCAGGCGCCAGAGCGCCTCCTGCTCATCCCAGCGGGCGGCCGTGACCTCGGTGCCGAAGCGGATGTGCTCGTACAGGCCGCACTCCCGCGCGACCTCCTGCATGTAGGCGAGCACGTCCTGGCTGGTGCTGAAATACTCCTTCCAGGTCCGGCGGGCGAAGGCGTAGCTGTAGAAGAAGCTGTTGATGTCGACGCGGCAGCCCGGATAGTGGTTCTCCAGCCAGGTGCCGCCGACCTCGGAATTCTTCTCGTAGATCACGAACGGCACGCCGGCCTGCTTGAGCCGGAACGCGGTGACCAGCCCGCTCTCCCCGGCGCCGATGATGGCGACGTGGAAGTCGCGGCCCGGCGCGACCTGCTCCTTCGTCCAGCCGGGGGCCCGCGGATCGTCGCCGGCGAACACCAGTTCCTCGGCCACCAGCGGCAGCCAGGGCGCGATCACCGCGCCCATCAGCCAGGTCGCCATGCGGACGAACTGGTCGTAGGTCGGGCGCGGCGGCATCGGCGCGCCGCGGTCGCGGAAGGCGACCAGCCGCTCGCAGCACAGCGCGCGGACCTCGGCTTCCTGCGCCTGTGTCAGGCCGCTCATGGCCACGCCGAGCGCCAGGGTCGGGCGCCATTCGTCCCGGAGCAGCGAGAGGTCGCCCGAGAGGTGCGCCACCGTCAGCAGCAGGGTCGGGATGTCCGCCTGCGCGAGATGCTGCCTGAGCGTCGCGCCGTCGACGGCGAAGTCCGCCGCCGGCGGACTGCCGGCCCCGGAGGGATTCGTCGCCGTCACCGGAAAATCGAGTACGCGTGCTGTGCTGCCCTGGCCCATGGTGTCTCCCCGTCGTGGTGTCTTGAAGTTGTCGCCGGGAGGGTCCGGCGTTGCTGCAGTGTCCCCGGGACGCCAGTCCGGCCGGACCCGCCGCGACGGAGGGGCCGCAGTGCAGCAGCGCTGGCCGCCTGCCCCTACTTTCGGCTAGGGTGACCTTGGGTCCGCGTGCGCTCGCAGGAGGCCCGATCGTGGTCCCTCGAGGGTAATCGGACCTTGCTGAACGACGCCGCGCAGCTCGTATCCACCCTGCTCGCGCCGCCGCTGGCGCCGCCGCGTTCCATCGAGCGCGCGCGCCTGTCACGGCGGCTCGACGCCGCGGCCCGGCACCGGCTGACCTGCGTGCGCGCGCCGGCCGGGTTCGGCAAGACCACGCTGGTCGCCGGATGGGCCCGCGACCGCCTCGGCCGAGGCGGACGGGTGGCCTGGCTGACCCTCGCCGGGCCGCAGGACGACGCGCGGGTCTTCCTGCGCACCCTGATCGCCGCCCTGCGCCCGGCCTGCGGTTCGATCGGCGAGGCGACGCTGACCCTGCTCAACTCGAACCTGCCGGTCGCCGACGCGGCCCTGGCGACGACCCTCGTCAACGAACTCGGCGGCCTCGGCGACGAGACCTTCCTGGTCCTCGACGACTTCCATCTCGTCACCGGCGCTGCGCCCCTCGCGGTGCTGCACGAGCTGGTCGTCCATGCGCCGGCGAAGCTGCACTTCGTGCTCGCCAGCCGCGAGACGCCGCGGTTCCCGCTCGGGCGCCTGCGCGAGCTGGGCCAGTACTGCGAGATCCGGGCCGACGAACTGCAGTTCTCCCCCGAGGAGGTGGGCGAGTTCCTGCGCAGCGAGGCCCTCGACCTCTCGGCCGCCGAAGCCGCGGCACTGGCCGCCAACACCGAAGGCTGGGCCGCGGGCCTGCGCCTGGCGGCGAT
This sequence comes from uncultured Gammaproteobacteria bacterium, assembly GCA_964404305.1. Lineage (GTDB taxonomy): Bacteria > Pseudomonadota > Gammaproteobacteria > JADZEE01 > JADZEE01 > CAYOJP01. The sequence goes on along the minus strand of CAYOJP010000009.1, from coordinate 30,299 downwards.
CAGCATGCGCGACGAGCCGGCCCGCGCGGGGTTCATCGACTCCTTCTCCGGGGGGCACACGGCGATCGCCGAGTTCCTGCAGGAGGACGTGCTCGGCCGGCAGCCCGAAGCACTGCAGGCCTTCCTGCTCGACACCGCGCCGCTCGACGAGCTGTCGCCGGCCCTTTGCGATTACGTGCGCGAGCGCGACGACAGCGCCGCGCTGCTGCGCACGGCCTGGCAGAAGGGCCTGTTCCTGTTCGCAGTCGACGCGCACGGACAGCGCTACCGCTATCACCACCTGTTTGCCGGTTTCCTGCGCGAGCGCGGCGAAAGCGCGGATCCGTCGCGGGCCCGGCACCTGTGCGCGCGGGCCGGCGAATGGCACTCGCAGCACGGCGCTCCGATTGTCGCCATCGACTACGCACTGCGGGCCGGCGAGGACGCGCGCGCCGGCGAACTGCTGGAGCGGTACTCGGAGGACGTGTTCACGGGCGGGCGGGTGGACATGCTCCTCAGCCTGTCGCGCCGGCTGCCGGCGCGCGTGCTGCGGCACTGCCCCAGCCTCGCGCTCGACCTCGTCTGGATCCACACTCTCAACTGGGCGGCACCGCAGGCCGAACGCCTGCTGCAGTCCGTGCGCGAGTACGTCCGCGAACTGGAGGATCGCGGCGCGCCGACCAGCCGCCTGAAGGAGAAGATCCTGCACCGCGAACTCATGGTCGCGCTGCTGCAGGATCGCATCCCGGAGGCCGAGGCGCTGTGGCAGGCCTGGCAGCAGATCTCCTCCGGCAGGGATCCCTACTTCGAGGGCTCGGCGCAATCGCCCTGGCAGTTCGCCACGCGGGAACGGTTCGACTGCCTGGCGGTGATCCGGCAGGCGCCGCGCATCCGGCGCCTGTTCCTCGAGGCCGGCGCCGAGTTCGGCACCGTGTGGCAGGACTGCATCGTCGCCCCCGCCTGGCTCATGAGCGGCGATCCGGAGAAGGCGGAGGAGATCCTGCGCGGCGCGATCGACACCGCGCGACGCGTGAGCGGCGCGGACTCGCCGGTGGTCGCGATGCCCTCGCTGCTGCTCGCCGAAGTGCTGTACGAGCGCAACGAGCTGGCCGGCGCCCGCGGGCTGCTCGAGCAGTGGCTGGGCCGGGCGGATCGGCAGGGATTCGTGGATCAGCTCATCGCCGGGTACGTGTGCGCGTCACGCCTTGCCTGCATCGCCGGCGACCGCGCAGGCGCCCGCGCGCTCCTCGACCGGGGCGACGAGCTCGCCGCCGAGCACGGCTTCGCGCGCCTCGAGGCGCACCTGGGCGAGGAACGCGTCCGCCAGCTGCAGCAGCTCGGCGCGCTGGAAGAGGCGCGCCGGCGCACGGCGGCGCGCGGACTCGCAGGCCCGGTCGTGCCGCCGGGACACCAGGCGACGGTCAGCGATGCTGTCGCCGCGCTCACGCTGGCGCGGCTCGCCCGCGGCGACGCCGACGGGCACGCCGCGGTCCCGGCCCTCAAGCAGTGGGTGAAGCACGTCGAGGGCCATTTCTGCGTGCGCTGGTCGCTGCGCCTGCGCGCCGTGCTGGCGCAGCAGCTGCAAGCGCTCGGCGAGACCCGCGAAGCCTGGCGCACCCTGCGTCCGGCGTTGCAGGCGGCGGCAGCGAGCGGGCTGTGGCGGCCATTGCTCGACGAGGGCCCCGGCCTGCTGCTGCTCGTGGAGTCCGCCGCACCGCTCGATGCGGGCACCGACGACGCGATCGCCGGTGCCGCCGCGGAGTTCCGCCGCCTCGCAGCCCTGCCCGCGGGTGACGCCAGCCTGCCCGCCACCGCCACGCCGCCGCGCAACCTTGCCTGCCCGTCCGGTCCGCTCACCGGGCGCGAACGCGAGATCCTCCGCTGCGTCGGCAACGGGTCGAGCAACAAGGAGATCGCGGCGACACTGGGCGTCAGCGAGGCGACGGTCAAGTGGCACCTGCAGCACGTGTTCGACAAGCTCGGCGTACACCGGCGCACCGGTGCCGTGCGCCGGGCGCGGGAGCTGGGGCTGCTCGCGTGACGGCAACACATCATCGCAGTCATCCTTGCGAACGCCCGGAACAATGCCCGGCGCGCGTCCGGGTGACGCCGGACCGACAGGCGGACCTGCGGGCGTCACCGCGAGTTGCGCGCGGCCGGCGTGCATCGAGTGAACCGCAGCGCTTTCTGCTCCGCTCGGTTCGACAGCGACGGCAGGTCGCGGATGATGGTCGGCGTCGACGGCGCCCGGGTCAACCGGCGGCGCAGTGCGCCCGGCGGCAATGGTGCCGGGCACAGCCCGCGTGCAGAATGCCGGTGGAAGGCGCGAGAAACCCGGCTCCCCGCCGGACGCCAGCCCGGGCATGAGCGACGCAACGACCGGCGAGGAATTTCGCGACGATCTGCGGGCGCCGGGCCCGTCGTCCGCGACCGGCGTGCCGCAGCAGCGGATGCGCCTGCTCGTCCCCGCCGAACTCGCCCCGCTCATGCAGCTCGACGCGCGGCGATCGGCGCTGGCCGTCGGCGGCACGCTGCTCGCCATCGGCGCGATCGGCGCCTCCGGGGTCGCGTTCTGGCCCGCGCCCCCTGGCGTCGCGCTCGCGGTCGTGCTCATGGCCGCGCAGCAGCACGCCCTGTTCGTCCTCGCCCACGATGCCGCGCACTACCGGCTGTTCTCGAGTCGGCGCGCGAACGATCTCGCCGGGCGGCTCGCCGGCACGCTGGGCGGGGTGTCGATGTGCACGTACCGCGTGACCCACCGGCTGCATCACAATCATCTGTACGGCACGCAGGACCCGGACCTCGCGCTGCACGGCGGCTACCCGCGCGGGCGGATGTACCTCGTGCGCAAGCTGCTCGTCGACCTGTCGGGCTGGACCGCGCCGAAGACCTACGCCTATTTCTTCGGTGCGCCGGCGGTCAATGCGGATACGCAGCGCGCGCAGCGGCCCCTCGACGACACTTCGGCGTCGCTGCGAGCCGCCGCCCGGCGCGACCGCCGCGGTGTGCTCGCCTTCCATGCGCTCGCCCCGATCGTCGCCGCGGCGCTCGGCGGCTGGACCGGGCTCGCGCAGTACCTGGTGCTGTGGACCCTGCCGATGGTGACGATCCTGCAAGCGCTGCTGCGCCTGCGCGCGATTGCCGAACACGGTGCGCCGGCAGGCTACGACTCGGCCCTGCGCGCCGCGCGCACCAACCTGCCGGGCGCAGGCCTGCGCGGCACGCTGGTACGCACGTTCTTCTTCCCGCACCACGTGAACTACCACATCGAGCACCACCTGTACCCGGGGGTGCCCCACTACCGCCTGCCCGACCTGCACCGCCTGCTGCGCGAGCGCGGACTGCTCGACGACGCGGAGGTGCGTGACTTCGGCGCGACGCTGCAGCGGGTATTCGGGGCGCGGGGATCGGTGCCGGAGGCGATCGGGCCAGCGACGGGTTGAGGCGTTCGGGGCTGAATGCGGCGCCCCCTCGCCCTCAGAGCCCGCTACCGTGCGAACGCCGCGATTACCGCCTCGTGATGGGCGATCGCCTGCGCGGGCTCGTAGCCGAAGCTCGGCGCGAACAGCATCACGTAGTCGAGCAGGCCGTCGTAGCGGGCGACCTGGCGGCGCACGTCGTCGGGCGTGCCGCCGAGGGCGAAGGTGGCGACCATGTCGTCGGTGACCGCGGCGATGCCGCCGGGCACGTCGCCGGCGGCGAAGCGCTGGCGCACGGTGGCGTACTCGCGCTCGTAGCCGTGCAGCCGGAGCACCGGCTCGAAGTACGGCGCGACGCCCAGGAAGTAGCCGACCTGGTGGCGTGCGATCTCGATCCCCTCGGCGCGCTTCGCGGCGACGCCGGCGATCAGCAGGGTCGCCCGCGCGAGCCCCGCCGCGGCCCGCCCGGCCTCCTGCGCGCCGCGGGCGAGCGCCGGCAGCATCACCTCCCGCAGGTACTTCACCGAGTGGACGGCGTTGTAGTGCACGCCGTCGGCGACCTCCCCGGCGAGCGTCGCCATGCCGGGCAGCGAGGCGGCGAGGTGGATGGGCGGCGGTCGCAGGGCCGGCCCGTTGAAGCGCACGTAATTGCGGACCCGGAAGATCTCGCCCTCGAAGTGCACCGGCCGCTCCAGGCTGCCGGTCCACAGCACGCGCAGTCCCTGCACGTACTCGCGCATGCGCCGCACCTGCCGCGCGTACGGGATGCCGTGCCAGTCCTCGTTCCACTCGCGCACGCCGGTTCCCAGTCCGAGCGTGAAGCGCCCGCCGGAGATCTCCTGCAGATCGGCGGCGGCCAGTTCGAGGTTGGGCAGCGTGCGGCTCCACTGCGTCACGTTGGTGCCGAGCGGAATCGCCCGCGTGGCGCAGGCGACCGCCGTCAGCGGCACCAGCGAGTCGTGAAATGCCTCGGCGTGCCAGACGCCGCCCAGGCCGGCGTCCTCGGCCATGCGCGCGAGGCGCACGACTTCGGCGACCGGCAGCCGGTCGCCCGTGAAATGCAGATCGACACGTACCTTCCCTGCCATGGCGCTCCTTCCGGCACGGGTGACCGGATCCGGGCCGACCGACGTCCCCGGCAGCCCGCTGTCGATGGTGCACCGAACGGCGGACGCCGCGCCAGCCGGGCAGGGCGCCAACGGTGCCGATGACGGTGTTAGATTGCGTCGATGCGGCGCGTGAGTGCGCGAATCTCCCGGTGGCCGGTGGCCGCGCCCGGCGCGGGTACCGGCGGCGTTGCGGCCCGATGACCGGCGACCTGTTCACGGACGCCGCGGCCGCTTTGCACGCGCGCGAGTCGCTCGCCGAGGGCGCCGTACTGCTGCGCGGCTATGCCGCGCCGGTCGCACCCGCATTGCTGGCTGCGCTCGACGCCGTCCTCGCGCAGTCGCCCTGGCGCCACATGGTCACGCCCGGCGGCTTCCGGATGTCGGTCGCGATGACCAACTGCGGCGCGCTGGGCTGGGTCAGCGACCGCCGCGGCTACCGCTACGACCCGCGGGATCCCGATACCGGCCGTCCCTGGCCGGCATTGCCGGCGGCGTTCGTCGCGCTGGCGGCCGGTGCCGCCGGCGAGGCAGGGTTCCCCGGGTTCGTGCCGGACGCCTGCCTGGTCAACCGCTACGCGCCCGGCACGCGGCTGACGCTGCACCAGGACCGCAACGAGCGGGACTTCGGGGCGCCGATCGTGTCGGTGTCGCTCGGCATCCCCGCCGTGTTCCAGTTCGGAGGCCACCAGCGCACCGGGCGCGCCCTGCGCGTGCCGCTCGCGCATGGCGACGTCGTCGTGTGGGGCGGCCCCGCGCGCCTGCGCTTCCATGGCGTGCTGCCGCTGAAGGCGGCAGGGCATCCGTTGACCGGCGGCTGCCGGATCAACCTCACCTTCCGCAAGGCGGGGTGAGCGATCCGGTCGTTATCGCGCCCGCGTCCCCCGCGGCGCATGGTTCGCCGCCCGGAACACCTGGCCCGCCACCCAGGGATCGCTCATCGCGCCGCGCACGACACGCGTGCGCACGTCGTCCGGCAGGTGCGTGACCTCGCCGTAGAGCGACGCCCAGCGCTGGCAGTGCTCGACGATCTCGCGCTCGCCGGCCTCCCAGGCCTCCAGCGCATCGGGGATGTCGCGGCGATCGGTCACGTCCTTCAGCGCCTCGGCGAGCGCCAGTCCGTTCTGCATCGCCATGCCGCCGCCCTGGCCCAGGTTCGGCGTCTGCGCGTGCGCGGCATCGCCGACGATGGCGGTGCGACCGGCCGACCAGGTCTTGCAGCGGGTCACGCTGTAGACGCCCCAGTTCACCGGCGCGCCGCCGATGCGCTCGATGAGGTGCCGCCAGCGCGGGAAGTCGGCCGTCCACAGCGCCTTGTTCACCGGGATGGCGGCGTAGCCGGTCTCGGTGCGCAGGCAGGTGAGCGCGAGGTAGGTCTCGGTCGCGTTGACGGGCGTGATGAGGAAACGCCGGGTGCCGTTCCAGCACTCGATGTACTTGCCGGCGTCGTCCGGCCCGAAGTCCCCCGGCTGCGCGGGAATCATCGTGCGCAGCGCACCCTCGAGCGTCTGCTCGTGCAGCAGTTCCAGGCCCAGGCTCTCGCGCACCTTCGACCAGATTCCGTCCACCCCCACGGCGAGGTCGGCGGCGGCGGTGCCGCCGCCCGCAAACAGGAGCTCGCCGCGCGGCGTCGCGCCCACCACCTCGGTGCTGGTGACGACCGTCACGCCCGCCCGCAGGCAGGCGTCGTGCAGCGCGCCCAGGAGCTGGCTGCGCGGCACGGTGAGCAGGCGCTTGTCGGCGGGGATCGGCGCGGACTCGATGATCGCGCCGTGGTTGTCGCGCTGCTCGAAATGCGTGCCGTGGAAGGCGTCGCGCGTGGCGTCGGCGTACGCGCCCAGGGTCTCCAGTACCCGCAGGCCGTTCTCCCAGATGTAGATGCCCGCGCCGACGGCGCGCAGCGCGTCCTGGCGCTCGTAGACGGTAACGGCAAAACCGCGCTGGCCGAGCGCGGCGGCGGTGGCGAGGCCGCCGATGCCGCCTCCGGCAACGACCGCGGTCAACTTGGGCATTCGCGCTCCCCTTTCACAGGTTCATCTTCGTCGTCAATCCGTTCGCGGGCTCACGCCGGCGCGCGTGCAGGGCCGGGCAACGCGGGAGGGCATGGCGGTACGCACGATCCGGGGCCCGGTTCGCGGGCGCGGGCCAGGTACCGGCAGAGGCGATCGCCGGCGTTCGCTATACCGCGCGCGCCAGCGACAGCGCGCCGCGGGCCGCCAGGTCGCGGGCACCTCCCCGGCGCACGTACCACTCGCTCAGCAGGCCGTCCGGATCCCGCAGGAAGAACGAGCGCTTCCACGGCAGGTCGGTCGTGCCCTCGATGGCGATGCCGCGGCGGTCCAGCGCCTGCAGGGCGGCGTCGAGTTCGGGCTCGCCGGCGAGTTCGAAGGCCGCGTGGTGGTAGGCCGGCGCCGTCGCGGGCACCAGCACGAGGTTGCAGGGATAAGCGCCATGCGTGCCGGCCAGGTAGATGGCACCGGCCTCCCGGGCGACGACCTTCAGGCCGCCGATGCGCGTGTAGAAGTCGAGCAGGCCGGCCTGGTTCGCCGTCTCCAGTACCGCGTGCGTCACGCGCCGCGGATGGATCGGCGCGGTCTCGACCAGGCGCAGCTGCGGCTCGGGATCCCAGCGTCCGTCGGTGAACCCCTCGGCGGTGAGCGGATCCCAGTGGCTTGTAATGAGGTCCATCGCCCCGTGGAGCACCCCGCGCCAGTTGCGCACGGTATCGCAGTAGAACTCGTTGTAGTTGCCGTCCGGATCGAACATGTAGACGCTGTGCGCGACCTGGTGGTCGACGGTGATGTCGGTCTCGATCCCGTTCGCCTTCAGGTGCCGGTAGGCCGCCACCAGCGCCGCCTCGTTCTCCAGCTCCCACGCGAGGTGGTTGAGGCCGACGTTCCGTCCGATCGCGGCCGGCAGCTGCAGCAGGCCGTTGCGGCCGTAGCGGTCCTTGCCCTTGGTCGTCTCGATCATGCCCAGGTCGTGCGGCGTCTGGCCGGTGCCCAGGAAGCTCGCGACGAGGTCGGGCTCGGTGAATTCGACGGTCAGCCCGCAGGTCTCGTGGTAGAAACGCTCCGAGCGCGCGATGTCCTCGACCCACAGGTTGACGTGGCCGAGGCGGCGTGGCTGGAAATAGGTGTCGGTTGCTGCGGTCGTCATGCCACGGTTCCCGTCCGGTGGCGCGGCGCGTCTGCCGCGGTGACGGGACTTTAGGCCCGCCGGAGCGGGCCTGGCAACACGTGGGGCAGGACGATCGGTGCGGGGCCCGCCCCGGGGCCGGCGCCGCACCGGGCGCAGCCCCCTACCGCCGCGGCTTGAGGAGGTCGCCCAGCGCGGCGAAGGGCTTGTGGCAGGCGGACGGCGCGCGGGGGTCCTGCGCCGCGGTCACCCCGTACCGGGCCGCGTCCTCGTGCTTGACGTGCTCCTGCTCGTGACAGTACACGCACAGCAATTCCCAGTTGGAACCATCGGGCGGATTGCGGTCGTGGTCGTGATCGCGGTGGTGGACGGTCAGCTCCTGCAGGTTAGCGCGGGTGAACTCCCGCGCACAACGGCCGCACACCCAGGGGTAGAGCTTCAGCGCCTGTTCGCGGTAGTCGCGCTCGCGCCGCTCGCGCGCCGCGCGGGCCTGCGCGACGACGCGATCGAGATCCATGCCGGCCACGGCGGCCTCAGGCGCGCGCGGCGCGCGCCCCGGGCCGGCGCCACGACGCGGTGCGCGGCGCCACCCCGATCGGGTTGCCCCGGCGGGCCGGTTGCGAAGCCTTCATTCCGATGCCGTCGAGTGCCATGCGTGCGGCGCCCCCGGCGCCCGGTGCTCAGGCGGCCCGCGCCCTCAGCTGCAGAGCTCCACGAGCAGGCGGTTCTGCGCCGAGCGCGGCTTCTGCTTGTCGCCGGCAGCCCGCCGGTAGGTGCCATCGGGCTGCAGCAGCCACGCCTGCGTGTTGTCGCCCAGGTAGTTGAGCAGCGACTCCTCGATCACCCGCTGGCGCAGGCGCTTGTCCTCGACCGGGAACGCGACCTCGACGCGGTTGAAGAAGTTGCGGCCCATCCAGTCCGCGCTCGACAGCCAGACCTGCTCCTCGCCGCCGGCGAGGAAATAGAACACGCGCGAGTGCTCGAGGAACCGGCCGACGATCGAGCGCACGACGATGTTGTCGGACACGCCCGCGATGCCCGGCCGCAGCGCGCACACGCCGCGGATGATGAGGTCGATCTTCACGCCGGCACGCGACGCCTCGTACAGGGCCTTGATCGTCTGCGGCTCGATGAGCGCGTTCATCTTGGCCATGATCCGCGCAGGCTTGCCGGCCCGCGCGTTGGCCGCCTCGGCATTGATGAGATCGACGACGCCCCGGTGCAGGGTGAACGGGGACTGCAGCAGCTTCTTCAGCTTGCCGGCGCGGCCCGGGGCGGTGAGCTGCTGGAACACGCGATGGACGTCGGCGCCGAACGCGGCATCGGCGGTGAGCAGGCCGAAGTCGGTGTACTGGCGCGCGGTGCGCGCGTGGTAGTTGCCGGTGCCCACGTGCACGTAGCGGCGCAGCATGCGACCCTCGCGCCGCACGACCAGGCACATCTTCGCGTGGGTCTTGTGGCCCACCACGCCGTACACCACGTGCGCTCCGGCCTCCTGCAGGTCCTCGGCCAGCTCGATGTTGGCCGCCTCGTCGAAGCGCGCGCGCAGCTCGACGACCACCATCACTTCCTTGCCGGCGCGCGCGGCCTCTACGAGCGCCTTGACGATCGCCGAGTCCGACCCGGTGCGGTAGAGGGTCTGGCGGATGGCGAGCACGTCCGGATCGGCAGCCGCCTGACGCACGAAATCGACCACCGGCGTGAAGGACTCGAACGGATGGTGCAGCAGCACGTCGCCCTTGCGCAGGACGTCGAAGATATCGCCGTTGCGCTGCAGCCGCGCGGGCACTGCCGCCACGTAGCCCGGGTACTTCAGGTCCGGGCGATCGACGAGATCGGGCACCGCCATCAGTCGCGTCAGGTTGACCGGCCCGTTGCAGGCGTACAGGTCCTGCTCGCCGAGCCGGAACTGCGCGAGCAGGAAGCTCGACATCTCCGCCGGGCAGTCGACCGCGACCTCGACGCGCACGGCGTCGCCGAACCGCCGGGACGACAGCTCGCCCTCCAGCGCGCGCTTGAGATCGTCGACTTCCTCGTCGTCGACGAAGAGATCGCTGTTGCGCGTGACGCGGAACTGGTAGCAGCCCGTCGCCTTCATGCCGGGGAACAGGTCGCCCACGTGCGCGTGGATGATGGCCGAGAGCATGACGAAGTCGTTCGGGCCGTCGGTGTGGCTGGCCGGCACCGGGATGATGCGCGGCAGGGCCCGCGGCGCCTGGACGATCGCCACCGCGGTGGCGCGGCCGAACGCGTCCTTGCCCTCGAGCGAAACGAGGAAGTTCAGGCTCTTGTTGAGGATGCGCGGGAACGGGTGCGACGGGTCGAGCCCGATCGGCGAGAGCACCGGCAGCAGCTCGCGGTTGAAGAACGAGCGCACCCACGAGGCCTGGCGCGTCGTCCACTCCGAGCGCTTCAGGAACCGGATCCGCTCGCGCGCGAGCGCGGGCAGCAACTGCTCGTTCAGGACGCGGTAGTGCTCGTCGACCAGCCCGTGCGCGATCTCGGCGATGCGCGCGAGCTGCTCGCCGGGCGAGAGATTGTCGGGGCCGCGCTGCGTGGCGCCGTAGGCGACCTGCTGCTTCAGGCCCGAGACGCGGATCTCGAAGAACTCGTCGAGATTGGAGCTCGCGATGCACAGGAAGCGCAGCCGCTCGAGCAGCGGCTGCCCCTCGTCGGTCGCCTGCGCGAGCACGCGCCGGTTGAACTCGAGCAACGACAGCTCGCGGTTGATGAACAGCTCGGGCGCGAGCAGATCGGGGGCAGCCGCGGGCGGTGTCGAGGCGGTGCGCGGCACCACGGCGGCAACGGCGTCCGCGGCGGGGATCGATGCTATCATTTTGCGCTTTCGCTGCTTTTACCAGTCTAAACGAGCGCCGAGCGCGACGCCACGCATGCCCAGGACCCGGCTCCCCAAGGCCCGGCGCGCCGATCGGCACGCCCTGTACGAACGTTCGGTGCAATGTCCGGAGGCGGAGATCGACTTCGTCGACGCGACCTTCCGGAAACTGCGCGGGCGGCGCGCGGCGCGACTGCGCGAGGACTTCTGCGGCACCGGCGCCGTCGCCTGCGAATGGGCTCGCCGGCGCCCCGGCAACGTCGCCATCGGCGTCGACCTCGACCCGGAGGTGCTCGCCTGGGGCCGGGAGCACAATCTCGGCCGACTCGCGCCGGCGGCGCGCGCGCGGGTGCGCCTCCTGCAGGAGGACGTCCTCGCGGCGCGAACCCGGCCGGTCGACATGGTGCTGGCCATGAATTTCAGCTACTGGCTGTTCAAGGAGCGTACCGCCCTGCGCGACTACTTCCGCGCCGCGCGCGCAGCCCTGGTCCGCGACGGCATCCTGTTCCTGGACGCCTTCGGCGGCTACGAGGCCTCCCGGGTGCTGCGCGAGCGTACCCGCTACCGCGGCTACACGTACTGCTGGCGGCAGGCAGCCTTCGACCCCGTCAGCGGCGACCTCGAGTGTCACATCGACTTCGAGTTCGACGACGGCTCGCGCCTGAAACCCGCATTCTCCTATTACTGGCGGCTGTGGACCTTGCCGGAGATCAGGGAACTGCTGGCCGAGGCCGGCTTCGCCGACTCCCGCGTGTACTGGCAGACCTGGGACGAGGAGACCGGGGAACCGGGGGAGGAGTTCCGGCCGGTCGAGCGGGGCGAGCCGGACGCCGGCTGGCTGTGCTACGTGGTCGCGCTGAAGTAGCCGCCTCTCCCAGCTCCAGGTCGCGTTCCGATGACGGTCCGCACACGGTTCGTATCGATGAGGCAGGCGTCCGGGACTGCGGTTCGCGATCCCGTTGTAACGCACCCGTAACAGACCGTTCCTATCCTTCCCGGGCTACGGGACCCCCGACCAGGAGATTCGCCATGATCCGCCGAGCCCCCGGCCTGACCGCCGCCGCACTCGCCCTCGCGACCAGTGTCGCCCTGCAGGCCGCCGACAACGTCGACCCCGCCCTGCCCGCCTATGCCAAGGCGAGCGGCGTCTCCGGGAACGTCTCGAGCATCGGCTCCGACACCCTCAACAACCTCATGACCCTCTGGGCCGAGGAATTCAAGCGGCAGTACCCGAACGTCAACATCCAGATCCAGGGGGCCGGCTCGTCCACCGCACCGCCGGCGCTGACCGAGGGGACCGCCAACCTCGGGCCGATGAGCCGCAAGATGAAGGATCAGGAAACGGAGGCCTTCGAGGGCAAGCACGGCTACAAGCCGCTTGCGGTCGCCGTCGCCATCGACGCCCTCACCGTCTACGTCCACAAGGACAACCCCCTGCAGGAGCTCACGCTTCCGCAGGTCGACGCCATCTTCTCGGCGACCCGCAAGTGCGGCTTCCCGAACGACGTGAAGACCTGGGGCGACCTCGGGCTGACCGGCGACTGGGCGAGCCGGGCGATCCAGCTCTATGGCCGCAACTCCGTGTCCGGCACCTACGGCTACTTCAAGGAGCATGCGCTCTGCAACGGTGACTTCAAGGACAGCGTCAACGAGCAGCCGGGGTCCGCCTCGGTCGTGCAGGGCGTTACCAAGTCATTGAATGGAATTGGTTATTCTGGCATCGGCTATCGCACCTCCGGCGTCCGCGGCCTGGCGCTGGCCAAGGCCGAGGGCCAGCCGTTCATCGAGGACACGCCGGAGAATGCCATCAGCGGCAAGTACCCGCTGGCCCGGTTCCTGTACGTCTACGTGAACAAGCACCCGAACCAGCCCCTGCCGCCCTTGGAACGCGAGTTCCTGAAGCTGGTGCTGTCGAAGACCGGCCAGGAAGTGGTGTTCAAGGACGGATACGTCCCGCTGCCCGAAGCCGTGGCGGCCAGGCAGCGAGCCCTGCTGGGCGAGTAACCGCCCGCCCGCGCTGCTCCCCGTTTCCGGACCCGGCCAGGCCCCGCAGCACGCGGGGCCTGGCGATTCCGGATTGTCCGGAATCAGCCTTCGCCCCTTTCAAAGCTGTCACAATTCGCGGCCATCATGGCGACGGTGCTTCCCCCTCCCGATGCGACGGAGTCGCTGCGTCCGGCTGCGGCCGGCGCCCGCCGCCGCGTCTGGCGGCGTTTGAAGGACCGGCTCACCCGCCATGCGATGACGGCGGGCGGCGTGGGCGTGATCGCCGCGCTCGTGCTCATCTTCGTGTACCTCGTGTACGTGGTCGTGCCTCTGTTCGCGCCCGCCGCGACGACCAGGGTGTCGGATTACCCCGTCCCCGGGGTGGCCGCCGACGCGACCGAGTTCCTGGCGCTCGACGAGTACGCCGAGATCGGGCTGCGCATCACCCGCGCGGGCGACGCCACGTTCTTCCGCGCAACCGACGGCACGCCGCTCGTCACGACCCGACCCGGCAACCTGCCGGCGGGCCGCGTCACCGCCTTCGGCGCCGGCGACCCGGCGGGCGGCGTCCTCGCCTTCGGCCTCGACGACGGGCGGGCGCTCGTGTTCCGGCACCAGTACGCCGTCAGCTTCCCGGACGACCGCCGCTCCAGCACGCCGTCGGTCGGCTACCCGCTGGGCGAGGAGCCGATCGTCATCGACGAGGCCGGGGGCGCGCTGCGCGCCATCGACGTGCAGGTGCGCGACGAGCATGCCGTCGTCGCCGCGCTGCTGGCGAGCGGCCAGGTCGCGGTCGTCGGGCTGACCCGCGAGGAGAACATGCTTGACGGCTCGGTGACGATCGAGCGCCGCGCCGGGGTCATCCCCGCGAACGACGTGCCGGTCGAGCGTCTCGCGCTGAGCGTGGACCGGCGCAGCCTCTACGTCGTCGACGCCGGCGGCAAGGCATCACTCTACGACGTGGTGAATCCGCAGGCGCCCCGCCTGCTCGACGCGCGCCGGCTCGTGGCCGATGGCCACCACCTGACCGCGTTCGAATTCGGCGCCGGCGGGATCTCGGTCCTCGTCGGCGACGACGACGGCACCGTCAACCAGTGGTTCCCGGTGCGCGACGAGGCCAACAACTACCGGCTGGAGCGGATCCGCGACTTCCCGGGCGGCTCGGGCAGCATCACCGCGATCGCGCCGGAGCACGGGCGCAAGGGCTTCATCGCGGTCGATGCGGGTGGCCACGCCGGCATTCACCACATGACCGCGCACCGCACCCTGCTCGTCGAGCCGGTCTCGGGCGGCCCGATCACCGCCACCGCGATCTGCCCGCGCGCGGACGCCGCGCTGTACCTGGGGGTCGACGGCCGGCTGTCGTTCTGGCGCATCGAGAACCACCACCCCGAGGTCTCGTGGCGTGCGCTGTGGGGCCGGGTCTGGTACGAGAGCCGGCCGGGTCCGGATTACATCTGGCAGTCCTCGGCGGCCACCAGCGACTTCGAACCCAAGTTCAGCCTCATGCCCCTCGCCTTCGGCACGCTCAAGGCCGCCTTCTACGCGATGCTGTTCGCGGTGCCGCTCGCGGTCGGCGGCGCGCTGTACGCGGGCTATTTCATGTCCCCCGCCATGCGCGGCGTGGTGAAGCCCGCCATCGAGGTCATGGCCGCGCTGCCGACCGTCATCCTCGGGTTCCTCGCCGGCCTGTGGCTCGCCCCGATCATCGAGCACAACCTCGCCGGAGTGTTCCTCAGCCTGCTCATGCTGCCGCTCGCGGTCGTCGTCGCGGCGCGGCTGTGGTCGCTCGCGCCCGCGGCCCTGCGCCACCGGATCCCGGAGGGCTGGGAGGCTGCGCTGCTGCTGCCGGTCGTGTGCGGGGCGGTCGCGCTGGCCATGGTCGTCGGCGAAGCCGCCGAGGTCCGCTGGTTCGGCGGCGACCTGCCGCGCTGGCTGACCCGCGAGCTGGGCATCGGCTTCGACCAGCGCAATTCGCTGGTCGTGGGCCTGATGATGGGCTTCGCGGTCATCCCGACGGTGTTCTCGATCAGCGAGGACGCGGTGTTCGGCGTGCCCCGGCAGCTCACCGTGGGCTCGCTGGCGCTGGGCGCGACACCGTGGCAGACGATGGTGCGGGTCGTGCTGCTGACCGCCAGCCCGGGCATCTTCTCGGGCGTGATGATCGGCCTGGGTCGCGCCGTGGGCGAGACCATGATCGTCCTGATGGCGACCGGCAACACGCCGGTCATCGACATGAACGTGTTCCAGGGCTTCCGGGCGCTGTCGGCGAACATCGCCGTCGAGATGCCGGAGTCCGAGGTCGGCAGCACGCACTACCGCGTCCTGTTCCTCGCCGCGCTGGTGCTGTTCCTGGTGACGTTCGTGTTCAACACGGTCGCCGAAGTCGTGCGGCAACGGCTGCGCGCCAGGTACGCCAGCCTGTGACATGGCGCCCGGCATGAACGGCTCCCTGCGCGACTGGATCGGCACCGGCAGCCCGTGGGTCTGGCTCACCGCCGGGGCGGTGAGCCTGAACCTGGTGATGGTGCTCGGGCTGCTGTACCTCATCGCCGCCCGGGGCCTGACGCAGTTCTGGCCGCATCACGTGCAGGCGTTCACGTACGCGGATCCCGACGCGGGCAACGTGCCGGTGCTCGGCCGCTGGGTCGACAGCGAGCGCGTCCACCGCAGCGTCGTGGAGGCCAACGCAGGACACGTGCCGCCGGGCCTGGAATGGGTCACCCGCCGTCTCTACAAGGTCGGCAATCGCGATGTATCGGGGGCCGATTTCGCCTGGTACGACGAGCACCTGATCAGCGGCCTCGAGGAGCCCTCCGGCGTGCTGGTGGTCGAGCGCGAGGAGTGGGGCAACATGTACGGCTACCTCGCGGCCGTGCACGAGGGCGACCGCGAGGTGGCGACCGGCGCGCCGGCCTGGACCGAACTGAAGGATCGCCTCGAGCGCCGGCATGAGTTCGCCGGACGCATCGAGGAGATCGAGAAGGACCGGATCGGCGCCGTCAACTATGCACTGGAGCAACTGCGGCTGGAGGAACGCGCCCTGGCGCGCGCGGGTCGCGACGCCGGCGAGGCCCGGGAGCGCATCGCGGCCGAACGCGCGGCGCGGGAGCGCGACTACGAGAATCTCGGCGCCGAGCTCGCCGCCCTGAACGAAGCGATGGCGCGCGATACCCTGGTCGTGCGCATCGCCGACGGCAGCGAGCGCCGCGTGCCGCTGTCGAAGATCGTGCGCGTCTTCAGGCCGAACGACATGGGCTTCGTCGAACGTTGCGCTCACTACCTGGCCAAGGCCGGGGAGTTCGTCTTCGACGATCCGCGCGAGGCCAACACCGAGGGCGGCATCTTCCCGGCCATCTTCGGCACCGTGATGATGGTGCTGATCATGTCGCTGTTCGTGACGCCCTTCGGCGTGGTCACCGCCGTCTACATGCACGAGTACGCCCGCCAGGGCACCTTCACCCGCATCATCCGCGTGGCGGTGAACAACCTGGCCGGCGTGCCCTCGGTGGTCTACGGCGTGTTCGGCCTGGGGTTCTTCGTCTACTTCGTGGGCGGCGGCATCGACCGGCTGTTCTACCCCGATGCGCTGCCCGCCCCGACCTTCGGCACCCCGGGCCTGCTGTGGTCGTCGCTGACCCTGGCCATCCTCACCGTGCCGGTGGTCATCGTCGCGACCGAGGAGGGCCTGTCGCGAATCCCGCGCGCGATCCGCGAGGGCAGTCTGGCCCTGGGCGCGACCAAGGCCGAGACGCTGTTCCGGACCGTGCTGCCGATGGCGACCCCGGCGATGATGACCGGGCTCATCCTGGCCATCGCCCGCGCCGCCGGCGAGGTCGCCCCCCTGATGCTCGTGGGCGTGGTGAAGCTGGCCCCGACGCTGCCGCTCGACGGCAACTTCCCGTTCCTGCACCTCGACCGCAAGTTCATGCACCTGGGCTTCCACATCTACGACGTCGGTTTCCAGAGCCCGAACGTGGAAGCCGCCCGGCCGCTGGTGTACGCGACCTCGATGCTCCTGGTCACGATCATCGTGGCGCTGAACCTCGCGGCCATCCGGATACGCAACCGCTTGAGGGAGAAGTACAATGCTTCCGAAACTTGAGCGCGAGCAACGTTCCGGCATGAGCGACCACGCCGAGGCCCCCGCGGTGCCGCCGGTCCCCGATCCGGCCGCGGCCGACACGATCCCGACCCACGCCGCGGCCCTGGGCGTCCGCGACGTGGGCGACACCGGCGAAGCCGAGAGCGACGAGCGCGAGTGCCTGCGGGTCGAAAGCCTGAACCTGTGGTACGGGGAGGCGCAGGCCCTCAGGGACGTCGACATGAGCATCCCGGAGCGGCGGGTCACCGCCTTCATCGGACCCAGCGGCTGCGGCAAGTCGACGCTCATCCGCTGCTTCAACCGCATGAACGACCTGTACTCCGGGGTCCGGATCGAGGGCGCGATCCGGCTGCACGACGAGGACATCTACGGCAAGGGCGTGGACGTGCCGGACCTGCGCCGCCGCATCGGGATGGTGTTCCAGAAGCCCAATCCCTTCCCGAAATCCATTTACGAGAACGTCGCCTACGGCCTGCGCCTGCAGGGCATCAACAAGCGCCGCGTCCTCGACCAGGTGGTGGAGAAGGCGCTGAAGGGCGCCGCGCTGTGGGACGAGGTGAAGGATCGCGTGCACGAGAGCGCGATGGGCCTGTCCGGCGGCCAGCAGCAGCGGCTGGTCATCGCCCGGGCGATCGCGATCGAGCCCGAGGTCCTGCTGCTCGACGAGCCGGCCTCGGCCCTCGACCCGATCTCGACCCTGAAGATCGAGGAACTAATCTTCGAACTGAAGGCCAACTACACCATCGTGATCGTGACGCACAACATGCAGCAGGCCGCCCGGGTGTCGGACTACACTGCCTTCATGTACCTGGGCGAACTGATCGAGTACGGGCCGACCAAGCGCATCTTCACCAATCCGCGCAAGAAGATGACCGAGGACTACATCACGGGCCGCTACGGCTGAGTCGCCGTTCGCGACGCCCCCTCCCGGGAGAACCCCTGCATGGCCAGCACCCCCCTCGCCGCCCACATTTCCCAGCAGTTCGACAAGGAACTGGAGGACATCCGTTCCAAGGTGCTGGCGATGGGCGGGCTGGTGGAGTCGCACCTCGCGCAGGTGCTGGACGCGCTCGGCCATGGCAACGCGGCGATCGCCGAGTCGGTCGCGCACGCCGACTACAAGGTCAATGCCTTCGAGGTGCAGATCGACGAGGAATGCACCGAGATCCTCGCCCGCCGCAACGCGGTGGCGCGCGATCTGCGGCTGGTCCTGGCGGTGACCAAGATCATCACCGATCTCGAGCGCGTCGGCGACGAGACCGAGAAGATCGCCCGCATGGTGCTCAACCTCATCGAGAACGAGAACCCCAAGTCCTACTACATCGGCGTGCTGGCCATGGGGCACCACGTGCGGCGCATGCTGCACGACGCGCTCGATGCCTTCGCGCGCATGGACTCCGACGCCGCGCTCACGATCGCCAAGGAGGACCCGGAGGTCGATCGCGAGCAGGACGCCGCCATGCGGGCGCTCATCACCTACATGATGGAGGACCCGCGCAGCATCTCGCGGGTGCTGGGCGTGGTGCTCGCCGTGCGGGCGATGGAGCGCATCGGCGATCACGCCCGCAACATCTGCGAGGACGTGATCTACCTCGTCCGCGGCAAGGACATCCGCCACATCAGTCTCGAGGACGCCGA
>CAYOJP010000009.1:7153-11992 GCA_964404305.1 uncultured Gammaproteobacteria bacterium | reverse complement strand
TGCCGCAGCACGGTTTCCGGCGGGAAGTGGCAGGTGAACGTGCTGCCCTGCCCGACCCGGCTGTCGATTGCCAGTGTCGCGCCGTGGCGCGAGAGCACGTGCTTGACGATGGCGAGGCCGAGGCCCGTGCCCCCGCTGTCGCGCGAGCGGCTCTTGTCCACGCGGTAGAAACGCTCGGTCAGTCGCGGAATGTGCTGGGGCGGAATGCCGGCCCCGGTGTCCTGCACCGACAGGTGCGCGCCGTCCTGGTCGCCCCACCAATGCAAGCGGATGACACCGCGGGGCGGGGTGTGCTCGATCGCGTTCACCACCAGGTTGGAGAATGCGCTGTGCAGCTCGGTCTGCTTGCCGCGCAGCCACAGCCCGGGGTCGATCTCGAGCGTGAACATGTGTTTGCGCTCGCCGGTGATAACCTGCGCCTCGCGCTGGATCGCCGCCAGCAGCTCGGGCACCGCGACCGGCTCGGGATCGTCGATCTCCGCGTCCTGCTCCAGGCGCGAGAGCAGCAGCAGCTCGTTGATGACCTCCTGCATGCGCGCGACGTGATCGCGCATCTGTCCCAGCACCGGCTGCCAGGCGGGCGGACAGTGCGCGGTATCCCCCTCCAGCGTCTCCAGGTAGCCGCTGAACACCGTGAGCGGCGTGCGCAGCTCGTGCGAGACGTTGGCGACGAAATCGCTGCGGGTCTGGCTCAGCCGCTGCAGGCGCGTCACGTCCCGCGCGACCAGCAGCCGCTGCTCCTTTCCGTACGGCACGATCTGCACGCTGAGGTGGACCGAATCGTCGAGGGGCGAGGGGATGTCGACGGAGCGGTCGGCGGCCTCGGGGCCCGCCAGCAACCCGGTGAACAGCGGGTGGCGGACGAGGTGCGTGATGCGCTGCCCGGAATCCTGCGGCCAGCGGATGCCGAGGTGGCGCCGCGCCACGGAGTTGGCCCAGCCGATGGCGTTGTCCGGGCCCAGAACGACGATCGCGTCCGGCAGCGCGCTGGTCGCCTCCTGGAACTGCTTGAGATACCCGGAGAGCTTCTTCTTGCGCTTGCGGTGCCGCTCGCGCATGCGATCGATCTCGCTGCAGATCTCCTCGTACACGCCCGGAACGTCCGGCGCGTCGCTTTCCTTGCGGCGGCGGATCCAGTCGAGCAGGTGCGCGAGCTGCTGGTGCTGCCACAGGCAGTACCCGGCGAGCGCCGCGAGCACCGCCAGGGCCACGTGGTGGCTCAGCATGCCGATGAGCCAGGCGCCGCACAGGACGGCAGCGAGGCGGGCGAAGTCGGGGTAGGTGAACACCTTCACCGGGGGCGGACCGCCGGCTGCGCCCGGGGCGCGGGCCGGGGGTTACTGCTGCGTCGAGAAGCGGTAGCCGACGCTGCGGACGGTCTGGATGTAGCGGTCATAACTGAAGGACTCCAGCGCCTTGCGCAGGCGGCGGATGTGCACGTCCACGGTCCGTTCCTCGATATAGACGTGGTCGCCCCAGACCTGGTCCAGCAGCTGGCTGCGGCTGTACACGCGTTCCGGATGCGTCATGAAGAACTGTAGCAGACGGAACTCGGTCGGGGAGAGATCGAGGGCCGTCCCGTCCGCGGTCACGCGGTGCGTCTCGAGATCGACCGCCAGCCCGTCGGCGGACACGATGCCCCCGCCGCCGCCGCCGCCGCCCGGCGCCGCGCGGCGCAGGACCGCGCGGATGCGGGCGAGAAGCTCGCGGGTCGAGAAGGGCTTGGTGACGTAGTCGTCGGCGCCGACGTCGAGGCCGGACACGCGGTCCGGCTCCTCGCCCCGGGCGGTGAGCATGATGATCGGGACGCGATTGGTCTTCGGATCGCGGCGCAGGCGGCGGGCGAGGTCGAGGCCGCTGACGCCCGGGAGCATCCAGTCGAGGAGCACGAGGTCCGGCCGCTCGCTGGCGATCGCAACCTGCGCCTCCTCGGCATCGCCGGCGCCCCGGCACTCGAAACCGTTGGACGTCAGCGCGAAGTCCAGCATCTGCCGGATGGCTGGCTCGTCGTCCACGACCAGGATCCGATTCATGCCCACGACGCGCGCCCCCGGTTTGTCGCAGCGCATTAAAGCGACCGCGTGTTACAGCCGCATGACCGCCGTGGCTTCGGGCGTCGCTGAGCGAGCCCATTGTCATCAAACTGTCACGAGAAGTTAACAATTCTGACATATCGACTGATAAAACTACGCCTCGTCTGCAAACGCATCACGTTCGCGGTGCGTCACGAATGCATACCGCTCTACAGGAGACCCCCATGCACGGAACCCATTCCCCGCTGTCGCGTGCTCGCCACAGTGCCGCCTTCATCGCCCTGGCTGTCCTGTCCGGTCCGGTAGCGGCCGCCAACGAGGCGCTCATGGATCTCTTCAAGCTCCTGCACGCCAAGGGCACCCTCGACGCGCAGGAGTACGAGATGCTCGTCAGCGCTGCCCGGGCCGACGAGGAGAAAGTCGCCCACGAACAGTCCACGGTGAAGAACGAGGTGAAGGAGCAGGTCGCGCGCGTCGAGAAGTCCACCGCCAACCTCGCCTGGGCCGAGAAGGTCAAGCTGAAGGGCGACGTGCGCACGCGCTACGAATACATGGACGAGGACGACAGCACCTCGCGGACGCGCGGCCGGTTCCGTTACCGCCTCGGCGTCATCGCCCAGCCGCTGGCGCGCTGGGAAGTCGGCGCGGGTCTCACCAGCGGCGGCGACGACCAGCGGTCCAACAACCAGTCGTTCGACGAGACCTTCTCCACCAAGGACATCCGGCTCAATTACGCCTACATGCAGCACGACTTCGGCAACGGCCTGAAGGCGATCGCCGGCAAGTATCCGTATGCCAGCTATCTGTACGTGCCGACCGACGTGATGTGGGACACCGACATCAACCCCGAGGGCATGTCCCTGAACTACACCGGCGGCAATGGCTGGGGCACGTGGTTCGCGAACGGCGGGGTGTGGGTGCTGGAGGAGGTGGGCGGATCGGGCGACGACCCCTACATGGGCTACGGCCAGGTCGGCCAGATGTGGGGCGCCGGCGGCTGGACGGGCACGCTCGCCGCCGCCGTGTACGGCTTCGGCGACGTGAACGAGGTCGCCGATTTCACCAAGTCGGAAGGCACCAACACCGATTCGAACCTCAGTTCCTTCAATCTCAATGGCGAGCTCGGGCATGCGCTCGGCGGCGGCAACGCCAAGGTCATCGGCGAGTACATCCGGAATTTCGACACGGATTCGCAGGAGGACACGGCGTGGGCGCTGGGGGCGAAGTACGCCATCGGCAAGTGGGGGGTCAAGTACCTGTATGCGGACGTCGACGCGAATGCGGTGCCGGATTTCCTGCCGGATTCCGATCGCCTGGACGGACTCACCGACATCTACGGTCACGAGCTCGAGGTGACCTACGCCCTGTTCGAGAAGGTCGTCCTGGGGCTCGACCTGTACAGCGTCACCGACGACCCGACCGGGGTCGACCAGGTACTCGTGCAGGCGGACCTGAACGTGAAGTTCTGAGGGAAAGGAAGCCGCGAAGGGGGCACCCGCGGGGCCCGACCACGGTTCTCCGCGCGCGCCGGCGGCGCACGAACGTCGGGAGGATTTCCCGGTCCCGGACGCGCCGCTGGCGCGCCCGGGGCCGGCCTGGCTTCGGCTAACGTGGCCACCGTGGCGGTCCCCGGCAGCGGGTGCCGCCGCAACCGGGACGCAGGACTGCGTCCGGGACTCCATCCGACCATCAAGACAGGGAGCAGGAACATGTCGCACATCAGGACGATGCTGGTCGCCGGGCTGCTCGCGCTGCCCATCCTCGCCACCGCCGAAGGGCCGGTGGACATCAACGCCGCCGACGCCGCCACGCTGGCCGCCTCCATCAAGGGGGTCGGGCAGAGCCGGGCCGAGGCGATCGTCGCCTACCGCGAGAAGCACGGACCGTTCGCCACCGTGGACGATCTGGCGCTGGTCAGCGGTATCGGCGACAAGCTGGTCGAGCAGAACCGTGACCAGCTGACGGCCGGCAAGTCCGGCCCGCGCTGACCCCCTCGGCAGTGCCCCTCCTGCCCCCGCCGGGCCGCCGGCGGGGGCCTTTTCCCGGTTCCCGTAAACAGCCGCCCGCGTTGCGCTCCGGCCACGTCCGGCGGCTGTTCGACGCCCGGACGCTACGGTATTCTTCCGCTCTTTCCGCACTGCAACGCCGTTCACCGGGGATCCATGGAAGAGCGCTACTCACCGGCCGAGATCGAAGCCCGGGTCCAGCAGCACTGGGACGCGACGGGCGCCTTCCGGGTCCGGGAAGACCGCGACCGGCCCAAGTTCTACTGCCTGTCGATGTTCCCGTACCCGAGCGGCCGCCTGCACATGGGGCACGTCCGCAACTACACCATCGGCGACGTGATGAGCCGCTACCAGCGCATGCGCGGCCACAACGTGCTGCAGCCGATGGGCTGGGATGCCTTCGGCCTGCCGGCGGAGAACGCCGCCATCCAGAATGGCGTGCCCCCGGCGCGCTGGACCTACCAGAACGTCGACTACATGCGCGGGCAGCTCAAGCGCCTCGGGTACGCCTACGACTGGTCGCGCGAGCTCGCCACCTGCCGGCCCGAGTACTACCGCTGGGAGCAGTGGCTGTTCACCCGGCTGTACCGCAAGGGCCTCGCCTACCGGCGCATGGCCGAGGTGAACTGGGATCCGGTCGACCAGACCGTGCTCGCCAACGAGCAGGTGATCGACGGCCGCGGCTGGCGCAGCGGCGCCCCGGTGGAGCGGCGCGAGATCCCGGGCTACTACCTCGCGATCACACAGTACGCCGACGAACTGCTCGCCAACGTCGCCAACTCGGCCAGCCCCGGCTTCCT
>CAYOJP010000009.1:0-7143 GCA_964404305.1 uncultured Gammaproteobacteria bacterium | reverse complement strand
GCTGGCCGGCCGCGACGACCGCCTGCGCATCTACCCCCCGCGTCCCGACACCCTGTGCGGTGCGACGTTCATGGCGGTCGCGGCGAACCACCCCCTGGCGCTGGAGGTGGCGCGCACGAACCCGCAGCTCGCCCGCTTCGCCGAGGACTGCCGCCACGGCGGCACCTCCGAGGTCGGCATCGAGCTGATGGAGAAGCGCGGCGTGCCCCTGGGGGTCGACGCGCTGAACCCGCTCACCGGGGCGCGGATGCCGGTATGGGCGGCGAACTTCGTGCTCATGAGCTACGGCACCGGCGCGATCATGTCGGTGCCCGCGCACGACGAGCGCGACCACGAGTTCGCGCGCGCCTACGGGCTGCCGATCGTGCAGGTGATCCGGCCCGCCGACGGCACGGCCATCGACGTGCAGCAGGCCGCGTACACGGACGCGGGCGTGCTAGTGAACTCGGGCGAGTACGACGGCCTGACCTCCGCGCAGGCCTTCGCGCGCATCGCCGCGCGCTTCGAGGCGCAGGGCACCGGCACCCGGCGCGTGAACTACCGCCTGCGCGACTGGCTCGTCTCGCGGCAGCGCTACTGGGGCTGTCCGGTGCCCATCGTCCACTGCGAAGCCTGCGGGATGGTGCCGGTGCCGGACGAGCAGCTGCCGGTCGTGCTGCCCGAGAACCTGGCGGTGGAGGGCGCGGGCTCGCCGCTCGCGCGCCTCGACAGCTTCGTGCGCACCGTCTGCCCGCAGTGCGGTGCCCCGGCCCGCCGCGAGACCGACACGTTCGACACCTTCATGGAGTCATCGTGGTACTTCGCGCGCTTTGCCTGCCCCGACGCGACGACGGCGATGCTCGACGAGCGCGCCGACTACTGGCTGCCCGTGGACCAGTACATCGGCGGCATCGAGCACGCGATCCTGCACCTGCTGTACTCGCGCTTCTACCAGAAGCTGATGCGCGACGCGGGCCTGGCGAAGGCCGGCGAGCCGTTCACCAACCTGCTCACGCAGGGCATGGTCGTGGCGCAGACCTACCACCGCGACGAGGCCGACGGCCGGCGCCGCTGGATTGCGCCCGCCGAGGTCGACGTCGAGCGCGACGAGCGCGGCGCCATCGTCGCGGCCAGGCTGGCCGCCGACGGCCTGCCGGTGACCCTGGGCGGCGTCGAGAAAATGTCCAAGTCGAAGAACAACGGCGTGGACCCCGAGGCGCTGATCGAGCGCTACGGCGCCGACACCGTGCGCCTGTACGTCATGTTCACCTCGCACCCCGAGCAGATGCTCGAGTGGAACGACGCCGCGGTCGAGGGCTCGGCCCGCTTCCTGCGCCGCCTGTGGCGGCAGGTGCACGACCACGTCAGCGCGGGCCCGGCCGGCACCGCGCTCCCCGACGCCCTCGACGACGCCGCCCGCGGCATGCGCCGGCACACGCACGCGACCATCGCCAAGGTGTCCGACGACATCGGCCGCCGCTACACCTTCAACACCGCGGTGGCGGCGGTCATGGAACTGCTGAACGAGCTGGCCCGCTACGGCGACGCGACGCCCGCGGGTCGCGCCGTGCGCCAGGAGGCGCTGGAGGCGGCGGTCCTGATGCTGTCGCCGATCGTCCCGCACGTAACCGACGCCCTGTGGCGCGCGCTGGGGCACGCGCAGCCGATCGTGGACGCGCCCTGGCCGCAGGCGGATGATCGGGCCCTGACGCGGGAACGGGTGACGCTGGTCGTGCAGGTGAACGGCAGGCGCCGCGGCGAGATCGCGGTTCCGGCCGGGGCCGGCGACGACGAGGTCCGCGCCTGCGCGCTCGGCGATGCCGCCATCGGGCGGCACACGGAGGGCATGCGGGTGCGCAAGGTCATCGTCGTGCCGGGCCGGCTGGTCAACATCGTGGTGGCCTGATGGTGGCCCGAGCCGCGCTCCTCGTCGCCCTCCTCGCCGCGGTCGCCACCGCGCTCGCCGGCTGCGGCTTCCAGCTGCGCGGGCAGCGCAACGTCGACCTGGGCGTGGCGAAGGCATTGCTGGTATCGCAGGGCGGCGATCTCGCCTCGCAGGAGCTGCGCCGCCAGCTCGCCTATGCCGGCGTGCGGGTGGTGGGCTCGGCAGCGGCGGCCGACATCGTCGTGACGGTCGGCCCGGAGCGCTTCGACCGGCGGGTGCTGTCGGTCGACCCGGACACCGGCAAGGTGCGCGAGTTCGAGATCGGCTACGAACTGGGCTACAGCGTGCGCCGACCCGACGGCACCGTGGTGCTGCAGGAGGATCGGATCGAGCTCGAGCGCGACTTCACCTTCGACGAGACCGCGGTGCTCGGCGCCTTCGAGGAACAGGTGCTCCTCGAGCGCGAACTGCGCATCGACGCCGCCGAGACCATGCTGCGACGCCTCGAGAGCGTCGAGCTGAAGTAGCCCGCCCGTGCGGCTGCGGCCCGAACAGCTCGCCGCGGCGCTCGCGCGCAAGGCTCCCGCGCCGATCTACGTGGTGTTCGGCGAGGAGCCCCTGCAGGTCACCGAGGCCGTGGATGCGATCCGTGCCGCCGTCCGCAAGGCCGGCGCCGACGAACGCGTGGTGCTCGACGTGGAGTCCGGTTTCGACTGGCGGCGCCTCGCCGAGGCCACCGGCTCGCTGTCCCTGTTCGCCTCGCGGCGCCTGATCGAGGTGCGGCTGGGCGATGCCAAACCGGGCGCCGACGGCGGCGCCGCGCTCGCCGGCTATGCCGAACGCCCCGCTCCGGATGACGTGCTGCTCGTCACCGCCGGCAAGCTCGATTCGCGCGCGCAGCAGGCGGCGTGGTTCAAGGCCTGCGAGCAGGCCGGCGTCGCGGTGCAGGCCTGGCCGGTGGAAGCGGCCGAGATGCCCCGGTGGGTGGCGCACCGGGCAGCGGCGCGCGAACTCGTGCTGGACGCGGATGCCGCCGCGCTCATCGCCGAGCGCTCCGAGGGCAACCTGCTCGCGGCCGCCCAGGAAATCGACAAGCTCTCGCTGGCCGCCGCCGGCGGGCGCCTGACGACCGCGGAGGTACGCTCGATCGTCAACGACAGCGCGCGCTACGACGCCTTCGATCTGGTCGACGCCGCGCTCGCGGCCGACGCCTCGCGCGTGGAGCGGATCCTGCGCGGCCTGGCGGCCGAGGGTGTCGAGCCGGTCATGATCGGCTGGGCGCTCGCGCGCGAGATCGGCACGCTGACCGGCGTCGCCGAAGCCCTGGCGGCAGGCGCGCCGCAGGAGCGCGCGCTCACCGAGGCGGGCGTGTGGAGTTCGCGCCGCGCGCTCGTCGGGGCGGCGGTGCGCCGGCGCCGGCCCCCGGCCTGGCGGCGGCTGCTGCGGCTGTCCGGACGGCTCGAGCGCGTCCTGAAGGGCGCCGCGCCCGGCGAGCCATGGCAGGAGCTGCGCTGGCTCGCGCTGCTGCTGGCCGGCGCGCCCCTCGCCTGGGTGGAGGAACCGCTCCTGCGGTAGACTGGGCCGGCATGGCGGAAACGGCGAAACTGCAGGACGATCTGGCGGCGTACGTGCGCGGCCTGGGCGAGCACGCCCGGGAGGCGGCGCGCGCGCTCGCCCGCGCGGACACGCGCACCCGCAACAGCGCGCTGCAGGCCGCCGCCGATGCGATCGAGGCCGGCTGCGAAGCGATTCTCGCCGCCAACCGGCGCGATCTCGACGAAGCCCGCGGGCTCGACGCCGCCGCGCGCGACCGCCTCACCCTCGACGGCCGGCGCATTGCCGCGATGGCTTCCGGCCTGCGCGAGGTGGCAGCGCTCGCCGATCCGATCGGCGAGATCGACGGCCTGCGCTACCGGCCCTCCGGAATCCAGGTGGGCACGATGCGCGTGCCGCTCGGCGTGGTGGCGATCATCTACGAGTCCCGCCCGAACGTGACGGCCGATGCCGCGGCGCTGTGCCTGAAATCCGGCAACGCGGTGATCCTGCGCGGCGGCTCGGAATCGCTGCACTCCAACCGCGCGATCGCGGCCTGCGTCCACGCCGGGCTCGCGCGTGCGGGGCTGCCGCTGCCCGCCGTGCAGCTCGTCGACACCACCGATCGCGCGGCGGTCGGCCACCTGCTCGGCGCGCCGCAGTTCGTGGACGTGGTCGTGCCGCGCGGCGGCAAGAGCCTCATCGAGCGCGTGAGCCGCGAGGCGCGCATGCCGGTCATCAAGCACCTCGACGGCGTGTGCCACGTCTACGTGGACGACCGCGCCGACCTCGACAAGGCCCAGCGTGTCGCCTACAACGCCAAGACGCAGCGCTACGGCACCTGCAACACGATGGAGACGCTGCTCGTCGCGCAGGCGGTGGCGGCGGACTTCCTCGCGCGCATCGCGCCGCAGTACCGCGCCGCCGGCGTGGAACTGCGCGGCTGCGCGGCGACGCGGGCCCTGGTCCCGGAGGCGAAGGCGGCGACCGAGGACGACTGGTACGCGGAGTACCTGGCGCCGATCCTCGCGATCCGCGTGGTCGCGGGCATCGACGAGGCGATGGCGCATATCGCCCGCTACGGTTCGCAGCACACCGACGCGATCGTCACCGAGGACTGGACCCGCGCGCGCCGCTTCCTCGCCGAGGTCGATTCGAGCTCGGTGATGGTGAACGCCTCGACGCGCTTCGCCGACGGCTACGAGTACGGGCTGGGGGCCGAGATCGGCATCAGCACCGACAAGTTCCACGCGCGCGGCCCGGTGGGCCTGGAGGGCCTGACCTCCCGCAAGTACGTCGTCCTCGGGGACGGCCACATCCGCGAGTGAGAGCCCTGCAGTCGCGCCGCGCATGAGGCCGCTGGGGCTGCTCGGCGGCGCCTTCGATCCGGTGCACGTCGGCCACCTGCGCCTCGCGCTGGAGGCGCTCGAGCGCCTGGCGCTGGAACGCGTGCTGTTCATCCCGCTCGCCGGCGGCCTGCACCGCCAGCCACCGATCGCGCCGGCACCACTGCGCGTGGCCATGCTCGCCGGCGCCATCGCCGGCGAGCCGCGGTTCGCCGTCGACACCCGCGAGATCGAGCGCGGCGGCACCTCCTACACGGTCGACACGCTCGTGGCCCTGCGCGCAGAGCTCGGCCAGCGGCCGCTCGTGTGGCTGCTGGGCCTGGACGCCTTCGCCGGCCTGCCCGGCTGGCATCGCTGGACCGAGTTGCGGGAGCTCGCGCATTTCGCCGTCGCGATGCGTCCCGGGACGCGGTTGCCGGATACCGGACCGCTGGCACAGTGGCTCGAGCGCGCGCGCACCGACGATCCGGCGGCGCTCGCGGCGAGCCCGGCGGGACGAGTGTGCATGCTCGATGCGCCACCCCTCGATCTCGCCGCCTCCGGCGTCCGCGCGCTCGTCGCGGCCGGGCGCAGCATCCGTTACCTGGTGCCGGACACGGTCGGCGCCATCATCCGCAGCACAGGGGTATACCGACATGCAACCTGAGCAGCTGGCGGCGCTCGCGAGCGCCTCGCTCGAGGAACTCAAGGCGTTCGACATCCGCGTCATCGACGTGCGCGGACAGACGCCGATCACCGATTTCATGGTGATCGGCAGCGGCCGCTCCGACCGCCAGGTGAAAGCCATGGCCGACAAGGTACTGGAGGACGCACGCGCCGCCGGAGTGCGGCCGATCGGCGTCGAGGGCCAGCAGACCGGCGAGTGGGTGCTCATCGACCTCGGCGACGTGATCGTGCACGCGATGCTGCCGGCCAGCCGCGACTTCTACCAGCTCGAGAAGCTCTGGGAGGCGGCGGGAGAGGCCCGCAACCGCGCGCGCTGAGCGCGCCGCCTGCCGGTCATGCGCATCCGGCTCCTCACCGTCGCCCGCCGCGTGCCCGCCTGGGTGACGAGCGCCTGGGACGAGTACGTCCGGCGCCTGCCGCCGGAACTGCAACCCGGACTGGTGGAGATCGCCCCCGCCCGCGCCAGCGCCGGCCGGACCGTGGCGATGCGCCTCGCCGACGAAGCCGAGCGCATCCGTCGCGCGTGGCCGCGGGAGCCCTGGGTGGTCGCGCTCGATACCGGCGGCTCGGCGTGGTCGAGCGCCGCGCTCGCGCGGGAACTGGCCCGCTGGCAGGGTCGCGGGCGCGACGTCGTGCTGCTCGTGGGCGGTGCCGACGGCCTGGCGCCCGACCTCCTCGCCGGCGCCTCGCAACGCTGGTCGCTGTCCGCGCTGACGCTGCCGCATGCGCTCGTGCGCGTCGTGATCGCCGAGGCGCTGTACCGGGCGTGGACGATCAACGCCGGGCATCCGTATCACGGGGGGCATTGAGGGCGGTGACTGGTGACTGGTGACTGGTGACTGGTGACTGGTGACTGGAGAGAATCTCGTTTCGGGGCGGGCCGGTCAAGTAGCCGCTGTTGTCCTTAACTACCAGTCACCAGTTACCAATCACCAGTCGCTGTTCACCAGACACCGTCCCCGCATCCACGAGACTCCCCACCATGCCACGGTCGTTCATTTATCTCGCCTCCCGCTCCCCGCGCCGCCGCGAGCTGCTGACCCAGATCGGCGTGCGCTTCGAGGTGCTCGACGTGGACGTCGTCGAGGCGCCCGGCGAGAGCGAGTCGGCAGCCGACTACACGCGACGCGTCGCGATCGACAAGGCCGCCGCGGGCTGGGCGGTGCGGCCCGCGGGCGCCACGGCGCCGGTCCTCGCGGCGGACACCGAGGTCGTGCTCGACGGCGAGATCCTGGGGAAGCCCGCCGGTGCCGACGCAGCATCGGCGATGCTCGGCCGTCTCTCCGGTCGCTCGCACCTCGTGTGCTCGGCCGTGGCGCTGCGCACGTCCGCCGGCACCGCAGCGCGCGTGAGCACGACCACCGTCTGGTTCCGCACGCTCGCGCCCGCCGAGATCGCCGCCTACGTGGCCACCGGCGAGCCGCTCGACAAGGCCGGTGCCTACGGCATCCAGGGACTTGCCGCCGCGTTCATAGAACGCATCGACGGCAGCTACTCGGGCGTGATGGGCCTGCCGCTGTTCGAGACTGCGGCGCTGCTCGACTTGGCGGTGCAATAAAAAAAACCCCGCGGCCACTGCCGCGGCCGCGGGGTTCGTGAGGCGGCGCGCCAGCCTAGATGAGCGGCACGATCAGCAGCGCGACGATGTTCATGATCTTGATGAGCGGGTTCACGGCCGGGCCGGCCGTGTCCTTGTAGGGGTCGCCCACGGTGTCGCCGGTGACGGCGGCCTTG
>CAYOJP010000008.1:24163-34627 GCA_964404305.1 uncultured Gammaproteobacteria bacterium | reverse complement strand
CCGCCCCGTCGACTTCGAGTACGTGCGCTTCGGCTGAGGCTCAATAGCCTACCCAGGCAATTCAGGACATGCAGTGCTTCGCGATAAGCTGACGGACCACAGTAGATTCAGCAGCGAGATCTGAATCCTCAGCGAAAACTACTCGAGCAGACTCAAGCACCCTCTGAGCGGCCAATAGATGCGCGCAAGCGATATCGGGCGCACTCCCTAGCGCCAGTTCGACCTGAGCCAGCGCACGCAACGAATATGCCTTTGCTCTCGTGAAATATTTATCAAGACCAATATCGCGAACAACATCACTATCACAGTTGGCTATTACTTCTAGATAACACGCTTGCGCCGCAGCATTTTGGTTCTTGGCTACGTGCAAGTCGCCCGCCAATACCAGCAAACGGCACTTTCTTTCGCGAACTGAGCACGCTTCCGGAAAGATTGCAAGTGCGGCACCGTAGGCTTTCACCGCTGCTTCGTAGTTCGCCAGCGCCTCAGCGTGTTCGCCCAAGCGCGCTTGAATCGCCCCCAGTGATTCAAGCGTGTCGGCTTTGTCTGAGAAAAGAAAAAAGCTCGGCGCGAGCTGCAACGCCACCTCGTATTCCGCCAACGCTCCACCGTAAGACACCAGCGCGTTGGCTTGATCGCCCAAGCGCGTCCGCATTTTGCCCTCAGACCTTAGCGCATCAGCCTTGCCTAGGCGAGCCTCCAATTTATCTGGTGCGACCTCCAATGCCCTACTATACGTCGCTGACGCCGCTGCGAAGTTCGCTCTCGCCTTGGCATGCTCAATCAGGCGATCATTCATTGTGCCCAGAGACTTCAGCGCGCGTGCCTTGCAAAGGTATGCGTCCACATCTTCGCGTCTGAGCGCCAGAATGCTGTCGCACGCCACACTCGCTTCCGAATAGGTCGTGCACGCCTCAGAGTATTCGCCGAAGTGCGCCTGTACTTCGCCCAGAGACAAAAGCACAGATATCCGGCCGTAATGAACACGGGGCTCAGCAGGGGCAATCGCTAGTATTGCGTCATATGCGTCAATTGCAGCTGCATAGCTTTCACGCGCCGCGGCAAAACCGAGCATATCTTCTTGCGCCTTGCCCAGCGCACCTAGCTGACTAGCGTACTCTTCGCGGTTCGCGACATCGTCGGGCGCCAATTCCACCAGCTTCGCGCGCACAGCGACTGCCGCAGAGAGCGTTGCGGTAGCCTCTGAGAACTCGCCAGATTCTTTCTGCTGCAAACCGAGTAATTGCAGCGCATCGCCCTTCTTGCGGATTGTGTCAACGTCGTCGGGCGCCAATCTCAACGACGCGTCGCAAGCCAAGACTGCCGCTGAAAAAATATTCCCCGCCTCGTCACGCGCGGTATGGCCGTCACTTTCCAAGGCCATAAGCCCGGCGGTGCCCACATTATAGAGCGCAGTACCTTTGCTCATAAGGGCATCAATGTTCCCTGGTGCTAGCGCCAGTACGGAGTCGAATTCGGCGACCGCGGTCGCGTAGCTCACTCTCGCCTCGCCGTGTCTGCTCACCTCCGACTGCAAGTTTCCTAGTGCTGCTAGCACAACGCCTCTGTTTGTGTGTTCGGTGATGTCCAAAGGCGCGCGCACCAATGCAGTTTCGTACGCCGCCGCAGCCGCGGTGAGTTCAGAAATCGCTCGGTCATAGTTGGCGCGAGTGTGCATGTACGCTCCCGCACGAAATCGGATGGAGCCTTCCAACAGCAAGTCGCTGTTCATATTGAGCTCGTCCGGAAGCACCGAGAGTGCGTCGCCGACGGCAATCTGCGCATTTATGGCCACCCTAGCCATAGCGTTCAACCATTCATCGCAACTCCGCTTCCAGTCGACTCGGTTCGCATGGAAAATCGCATCTACAATTGCGGTCGGTTCATCGATCGCTTTTTGCCGGTGATAGTCTTCGAGCGCAGCATGCGCCGTCGCGGAGGTGTCCGGATCCAACTCGGCGAGCAGACGTCGCAGTGTCTCGTGGACCCGATATGTTTCGGACAGTGTGCTCGAACCTCGCCAGACGAATGAAAATGAGGTCAGCGTCTCGAACCCGGCGCTAGTGGCGGCGAACTTCAACTGGTCGCCCACGTACAGATACACGTCGCGGTCGAACGTGCGTGCCGCGGCGAGCGCCTTGATCGCAGATTCGGTTTCCTTGTTGCAGTAGCGCAGCAGTCGGGTCACGATCTTGCGCGCAACGTCATCGTCGGGTCCGGCCGCATCGAGATCGCCGGGATCGATTGATTTGCCGCGCTCGTGTGCCGCCAGCACGGTGTCTGCGAGCAACCCGAGGTGCAGCGGGTGGATCTGGTCCGGAAGCACCTCCGCCGCGCGAACGATCGCGTTCAGGAGCGGCGTGTCCTTCTCGCGCCCGGCCGGGACCAGCGCGCGCGCGAGGTAGTCGCGCGCGTCGTCGGGGTCGAGGTGCCCGATCAACTGTCGGTCGAGATAGGCCGCCGGTATCGGGGTTTCTCCCGCGTCCGGCCAGCGCGGGGGCTCACGGCCGGCGACGACGACGACCACCCCATGGTTCGGATCGTAGAGCGGCGCGAGCAGGCGCCGCAGCCACTCGTCCCTGCTGAAGTAGGAATCGGTACTCTCGTTCTGCCGGCCCGTGCCCCAGAACGCCTCGTGCGTGTCGAACAGCAGGACGATGCGTGGCGCGGCGGTCGGCTTGTCCAGCCCCTGTTGCGCGTTCTGATCGAGGTCCTTCGCGAACCGGCCGGGCAGTCCGACCAGAAGATCATGCTTGTCCAATCGCTGCAGTGTCTCCACGGTGGTGGAATCGACGCCACGCTGGCTCCACCAGAGCCAGAGATCCTCCTGGAAATGCTTGTTGAAGATCTTGACGATCTTCAGTGCGAGGTCGGCAACCGGAAGCTTGTTCTCGTCGAGGACCAGCGTATCGACGACCGTGCCGACGAGACCGGCCTCGTCGTCCGGGAACAACGACTTGATGTCCGCGGCACTCAGTTCGTGGGCACGGCGCAGGTACAGGATCACCGCGAGGTCGAACCGCGGGAACTTCAAGCCCTGGCTGCCGAGCTCGCGACGCAGGCTCATCAAGGCATACCAGTCGGTGCGCGGGTTCCCCCTGCCCTCCGGCCCGCCGAAATCGTGGTAGACGCACGGCACGGGCCGCCCGGCGCGGTCCGCCGCCTCCTCGTAGGCCGCGATGAACCGGTCGTTTGCCTGGATCTGCCGAACGTGTTCCCAGTCCCTGAGGTCCAGTCGCCGGCAGTACCGGGTCCGCAGCAGCTTGAGGAGCAGGGACTTGCCGTTGCCGCCGTCGCCATGGAGACAAAGCACCTGGTCCCGAGCCTCGCCGTGGAGGTACTCGACGAACCGCCGTCGCTCGACCATGCGGTCCGTGAACAGGAAGAGGGCGCGGTCGTGCTCGGTGATGCTGGACGAGCTGCCGATGGGCATGCGGGCTTCCCGGCGGTGCGCTGTTGGGTGCGCGAGAGTGTGCCTCAGGCTTCCTTTCCCGGTCTATCGGGCGCGCCCTTGCCCCGGCGCTTGACGCCCGGGGCGCGTCGGGTTCAGATCCTGAAGCCTGTAGCGAGGCCTCAAGTCGTGAGGGGCCGGTCGGAGACCTCGGGACGAGACGATTCCGTGCAAAGGGACTATGCAGCGCTCGCGGACCTCTTCTTTCAGCAGCCATACCGGTGCTGCAATCTGACCTCCCTGGCCTTCGGGCTGTCGGCACTGGGGTACCCGACCACCGTTGACGACATCTTCCACGGCTTGCGTATTCCAGTTGCCACGGTTCTTGACGACGGGATGACGCTTTCGGAAACCCATGACGTTGCCTCCCGTTACGTGGCGCTGGCAGGATTGCCGATAGCGTGCGTCGCGATGCATTTCGACACCCCGGGGCTCTCGGCGGCGACGATGGCAGCGACGTTCGAAGCTGCGGTGCAGCATCGGGGAGACGTGCACGTGCTCAATTTCGATGTCGGCATCGCGCAGGGCAATCCGCGACTGGGCGGAGGTCACTTCTCCCTGCTCGCCGACTACGATCCGGCATCCGGGGAAGTGACGATCGCGGATGCCAATCCCCGAAAGTACGGCCGGTTCTGGACCTGCCCGGTCGAAAGGCTGTATGCCGCGTGCGCGGCGACGGATCCGACGTCGGAACGCGCCCGCGGCCTGCTGTCTCTGGCGCGAGCGAGCCGCTGACGCACCTCCCGGCCGATTCAGCCATCCGGCGCACCTCCTGAGCAGGATTCAACCCCTTGAGCGAACTGCCGGTTCAACCGTTGATCCCGGGCCCGTGGAAGTCCCTCGACGCGGACGAGGCGCGCGCCGTCGTCGAACGACTGCATGCCACACTGCCGCCGGACGGGCACGGGTTGTTGCAACGCAGTTGGCCGATTTCAGGGCTGCGTGCAGTGCCCTTGTCGTTCTATCCCGGCTGGTTGCTGATCGAAGGCGAGGCGGCGTTCAACGCGCTCGACAGCGGCACCTTCAATGTCCTGTTCGGGCCGGGAGTCCTGCTGCTCATCGACGGCACGAGCAGCGTCGTTCACGACGTCAATTCGGGCTTGACCGTGAGCGTCGCGCCGGCAGCGCCCGTAGCGGGCGCGGCCGGCGAGGCACTTGCAGCGGCGGCTCGTACGTTGCCGGCGGCACTCGCCGCCTTGGACGAGTCGGTGACCGGCCCGGACTACCTGCACTTCTTCTGCGGGTCGGTGTGGGGCGAGGAGGGTCCGTTCACGGTGGTCGAGTCTCCCGACCTCCCGGAGTTCGCCCTGATCGAGAACGGCATGGACGACTGGCGCGAGCGAATCCGGCCCGTGACGATGCACCGGGACGGCGATGCGCTCGTCGCCCGGGCGGCAGTCCGCTACGGCAACACGCTGTTCCAGGCGACGTTCCGCATCGCGAGCGGTCTGGTGAACATGGAAGAAGACGAGCCCATCGCGAAGTTCAGCCGTGCGCCCGAGCCGACTCACTGCCCGTTCCGCGCGATCCGGCGACGGCCCGCGGTTGCCGGCTGAGGCGACGGCGATGCCATTGCGCACCGTGATGCAGGGCAGCCTGAGGCAGCCGAAGGCACTCCCGGGCGACGGCATCCTCGTCGGCTGGTCGCTGGAGCCCCGCCAGCCGACGCGGCCCATCGGCTTTCATTACGGCGACCCGCTCAAGAACCCCGCGATGGGGTATCTCGATCCGGTGCTGCTGCAGGGCGAGGGACACCTGATGACGGTCGCCCCGACCGGCGCGGGCAAGGGCACCGGTTGCGTGATCCCGACGCTGCTGCGCTTCCCCGGCCCGGTCATCGTGATCGATCCGAAGGGCGAGAATGCGGCGGTCACCGCGCGGCGGCGGCGGGAGATGGGCCAGGTCGTGGTGGTGGTGGACCCGATGGGGATCACGGACTTTCCGCCGGCGATGCTCAACCCGCTCGACGTGATCGACGTCTCGCGCACCGACGCCGTGGATGAAGTGGCCGTGCTCGCCGATGCGCTCGGGCGCGGCCTGCGGGACGAGCGCAACGGCTACTGGCTCAGTCGCGGGACGCACCTGCTGATCGGGGCGATGCTGGAAGCACTGGTGCAGGCACCCGGCGGCCGCGGCACGCTGACGGGCGTGCGCGATCTGATCAACTCGGGCGCCGCCGACCCGGCAGGCCTGGGCAAGCGGCTGCAGGATTCGCGCCACCCCGAGGTGGCCCGCATCGCGCGCATGCTCGGCGTCGGGGCGCCGGAGACGCTGGGCGGAATCATCTCGTTCGCGCAGGAGATGGTCGACTGGGTTCGCGGCGAGCCTGTCCAGGCATCGATCGCCGCCACGTCGTTCGACCTGAAGGCGGTGACGGCCGGGGCACCGCTGTCGATCTACCTGGTGCTGCCGCCGCACATGCTCGAGTCGCACGGGCGGTTGCTGCGGCTGTGGCTCAGCGCCTTGATGACCTGCATCACCCGCCGGCGCTCGCGGCCGCCGTACTCGACCCTGTTCATCCTCGACGAAGCGGCGCAGCTGGGCGAGCTCCCGCATCTGCGCCAGGCGATCACGCTGTTGCGCGGGTACGGTCTGCAGACCTGGAGTTTCTGGCAGGATGCGAGCCAACTGCAGGCGCTCTACCCGCGCGACTGGCAGACCATGGTCAACAACTGCCGGGTGCTGCAGTGCTTCGGTGCGCTGAACCTGGTCGCCGCCGAAGACATGGCGAAGCTGACCGGCTTCGGCACCGGGTCCGCGGTGCTCGACCTGAAGGCGGACGAGATGATCCTGCAGCTTGCGGGCGACCAGTCCGTCGTGGCGCAACTGCCGAATTACCTTCGCGATCCGGCGTTCGCCGGGGCATTCGACGCGAACCCCTATCACGATCCGACCCGTGCCGTCCTGCCCCCGCGCGCCGAGCCGCAGCGCCTGTATGTCCGCGAGGCCACTCCGGAGCCGCCGCTGCGCGTGGACCCGGCACTGCTCGAACACGATCCGCTGCTCGACCGCCTGCTGGCGAAGTGGCGGTGACCGGGCGCCGTCACCCGGCCGCCCGGTCGACTTCGAGTACGTGCGGTTCGGGTGAGGCCCGCCGCCGGGCGACGGCTCAGCCGAGGACACCCGCGAGGCGGGCGCGCAGGTGCCCGACGACCCGCTCGGGCGTGTCGAACACCCGGTCCGGGGGCACCTGCCCCTTGTCGATGAGCCGCTTCGCGGCATCGAATCCGTAGCCCGCCATGACCGCGTCGTAGCCGGCGTCCTTCGCCGCACGGTAGTCGCCGATCTCGTCCGCGCCGAACAGGGCGAGGTCGTAGCGCGGCGACTGCATCGCGTCGAGCACGTCGCGCTTCTCCGCGCCCACCGGGATCGGAATCACGAAATCGAGGTCCTGCTCCCGCACGCCACTGTGTCGCAGCACCGCGCGCATGGTCGTGCCCGGGTTCAGGGTGAAGTTGCGGCTGACGATGCCGACGTGCACGCGCGGGCTGGCGATCATCGCGTTGACAAGCGGCGTGAAGGCCAGGTAGACGCGGCCGTGCGCGAGGAACTGCTCGGTGAGCGTCTGGCGCAGCCGGCGCTTGCGCGGCAGTGCGTACGACACGAGGTTGCCCAGGATCTCGCGCCCGCCGCCCAGGTACTTCAGGAACTTGCGGCGATGCCGGAAGCGGGTCTCGTCGCCGATGTCGAGACCGAAGATCTCGAACGTCGAGTGCAGTACCGCGTACGAGTTCACGAGGAAGCCGTCGAAGTCGAGCACGACGAGGGCCCGGGGGACCGCAGGTACCGGGTGGGCCTGGCGCAGCCCCGCTGGGCGTCCCGGGGTCGGGTCTCCGGTGGCCGACGTGGTCTCGGCAAGCATGTCCGGTGTGTACGTGAAATGCATGACGATCCGATGACCGCAGAGAAATCCGTGATGATTGCGCCGAATCAATATTTCCATAATGATGGAACTATGGAAATGAAGACGTCTGTGGCGGCGCTCGCCGCCCTCGCGCAGGAGACCCGCCTGGCCGCCTATCGCCTGCTCGTGCGGGCCGGCGCCGGCGGCCTGCCGGCTGGCGAGATCGCCACCCGCCTGGCAGTGGCACCAGCGACCCTGTCCTTCCACCTGGCGCACCTGGAACGCGCCGGCCTGGCGCGGTCGCGGCGGGCCGGCCGGTCGATCATCTACACCGCCGACTACGACGCCATGCGCGC
This sequence comes from uncultured Gammaproteobacteria bacterium, assembly GCA_964404305.1. Taxonomy (GTDB): domain Bacteria; phylum Pseudomonadota; class Gammaproteobacteria; order JADZEE01; family JADZEE01; genus CAYOJP01. The sequence continues at coordinate 26,976 of CAYOJP010000008.1, read as the reverse complement.
CCTGCTGGGCTACCTCACCGAGAACTGCTGTCGCGGGGAGCCTGCCGCCTGCGGGGTCGACGCCCCCTGCCCGTCCGCGGCCGCGGGCGCCGGCCGATGAGCAGCATGGTCGCGCCGGCCGCCGGGCGGCGGATGGAGAGCCTGTTCGAGCGCTGGCTGTCGCTGTGGGTGGGCCTTGCGATCGTTGCCGGCATCGCGCTCGGCCGGCTCGCGCCCGGACTCGCCTCGACCCTCGACGGCTGGAGCCTCGACGTCGGTGGCGCGCCGGTCGTGTCGATCCCGATCGCGGTCTGCCTGTTCTTCATGATGTATCCGATCATGGTGAAGATCGACTTCGCGGGCGTCGTGCGGGCGGGGCGCAATGCCCGGCCCGTGCTGCTGACGCTGATCGTGAACTGGGGCATCAAGCCGTTCACGATGGTCGCGATCGCCTCGCTGTTCCTCGGCGTCGTGTTCCGGGACTCCATCGGCGCCGACGCCGTCGATCTCGTGCGCCTGCCCTTCGGGCTGGACCTGCCGGTCGGCGCGGAGCACGGCGCCGGCCGGGTCGTGCTCGTCGACGGCGCGAAGATGCTCGAAGTGCCGCTATGGCGCAGCTACCTCGCGGGCTGCATCCTGCTGGGGGTCGCGCCGTGCACGGCGATGGTGCTGGTGTGGGGCTGGCTCGCGCGCGGCAACGACGGCCTCACGCTGGTGATGGTGGCGATCAACTCCCTCGCCATGCTGGTCCTGTACGGCGTGCTCGGCGGCTTCCTGCTCGGCGTCGGCCGATTGCCGATCCCGTGGCAGGCGCTGGCGCTGTCGATCAGCGTGTACGTCGCGCTGCCGCTCGCCGCCGGCCACTGGTCCCGGCGCTGGATCCTGGCCCGCCGCGGCGAGCGCTGGTTCCGCGAGCGCTTCCTGCACCTGCTCACCCCGATCGCGATCGGCGCGCTGCTGGCGACGCTGGTGCTGCTGTTCTCCTTCAAGGGCGAGGTAATCGTCGCCCGTCCGCTCACCATCCTCTGGATCGCGGTGCCGCTCGCGCTGCAAACGCTGCTCATCTTCGCGCTCGGCTACGGTGCGGCGCGCGCGCTCGGGCTGCGCTACGAGGACGCCGCCCCGGCGGCGATGATCGGTGCCTCCAACCACTTCGAGGTCGCCATCGCGACGGCCACCATGCTCTTCGGCCTGTCGTCGGGGGCGGCCCTGGCCACCGTCGTCGGCGTGCTGATCGAGGTGCCGCTGATGCTGCTGCTCGTGCGCATCTGCCTGGGAACGTCGGCCTGGTTCGGCGCGAAGCGTGGCGGATGAGCGGTCCGCGCTCGGTGCTGTTCCTGTGCGTCGCCAACTCGGCGCGCAGCCAGATGGCCGAAGGCCTCGCGCGCAGCCTGCTCGGCCCGCTCGGCATCCGCGTGGCGAGCGCCGGCTCGCGCCCGACGCGTGTGAACCCCTGCGCCATCGAGGCGCTGCGCGAGATCGGCATCGACATCGGCGACCAGCGCTCGAAGGGCGTCGACGCGCTCGACCCCGCCGCCTTCGACCTGATCGTCACCCTGTGTGCCGAAGAGGTCTGTCCCGTGGTTCCCTGCCGCGTTCAGCGCCTGCACTGGCCCATCGCTGACCCGGCGAGCGAGGACCCGGCCCTCGACCACGCCGCGCTCATGGCGCGGTTCCGGCGGGCGCGCGACGACCTCCGCGTGCCCCTGGAGGAGTTGCGGGCAGCATGCGCCGGAGCGACGCCAGACGCAGGCGCCGGACCGGGCAGCGGCGTGTCCGGGCCCTGAAGCGGCAGCGCCCCCGGCCCGGGTGGCGGGCGGGCCGCTGCCGCCGACTCGCTGCCGCAGCGTCTGGCCGGACCGGCCCGCGGACGCTCGCGACGGTGATCGCCGTCAAGGTCCGGCGGGCAGTCCGCGGGAATACTCCGGCGCATGGACGAACCGGTGGACCCGGAGCGGACGGTCGCGCGCCAGGCGGTGCTGTACGCCGATGTCTCGGGCAGCACGCGCCTGTACGAGCGTTACGGCGATACGGTCGCGCGCCACGACATCCGCATCTGCCTGGAGGTGCTGACGCAGGTTGCCGTGCGCTTCAGGGGCCGCCTCGTCAAGACGATCGGCGACGAGGTCATGTGCGCGTTCCCCGGCGCAGTCCTGGCCGCTACCGCGGCCGGCCAGATGCACGAGTCGCTGCGCGAGGCCGTCGCTGCCGGCCGCTTCCGCACCGGCACCCTGCGGGTGAAGATCGGCTGGCACTACGACGAAGTCGAGCGGCGCCGCGATGATCTCGCCGGACCGGCCGCAACGATCGCGCAGCAGGTCATACGGCTGGCGAAGGCGGACGAGATCCTCACCACCGGCAGCGACATCGCGCTGCTGCCGGTGAACCTGCAGCGCACCGCGCGGCTGGTCACCCGCCTGGACCAGGCTGCGCCGGGCGATAAGATCGAGGTCTGGGCGCAGCCCTGGGAGGCGAGCGACGAGGTGACGCAGATGGGCCCGACCGAGGCGCCGGCGGCGGCCGCGGCGCGCACTGCGTTCCTGCTCGACATCGGCGGTCGCACCTACACCCTGGACGCCGATCATCCGCGGTTGCGGATCGGGCGAGCCGAGGAAAACCACGTCCGCGTGGCGGGCAAGAGCACCTCGCGCCTGCACGCGGAGCTCAGCTTCCGCCAGGGCCGCTTCCACCTGCACGACCACAGCTTCAACGGCACGCTGGTGGTCGGCGCCGACGGGCAGCAGCGGTTGCTGCACAACGAGGAGGGGCTGCTGGAGGGCAGCGGCCGGATCGGTTTCGGCAGCGCGCCGGACTCCGAGCCCGAGTCGGCGGCG
>CAYOJP010000008.1:0-24063 GCA_964404305.1 uncultured Gammaproteobacteria bacterium | reverse complement strand
TGTTTCAACCACGAGGACGGTTCCCGCAAAGGGGGTTACATGAGCTGGAAAGAACATCTGGACAAAGCGGTCAGCAAGGTCAAGACCATCGCCGAGAGCGAGCAGGTCAGGAACATGGTCGCCAATGCGCGCGAGACGTCGAGCAAGCTGGCGACCAGGGCGAAGGAAGGTGCCCTGAGCACCGCGCAGGCATTCGTGGAGGCCAACACCGATCCGTCGAGCGTGCGCGTGCACTACCTCAATGCGGGGTTCAGCATCGTGTCGCCGTCCGAGGGCGTCCAGATCGCGGTACCGCATGCGGGCACGATCGTGGTCTCCGACGGCGGCGGAAACAGCCTCGTCATCAATGCGTCGGCCGAGAAGGCCGCGGTCGCGGAGACGGTCGGCACGGTCAAGCAGTTGAGCCCCAATACCTATGATCTGGGCGCGGAGGACGGGGTCAACATCGTCGTTCTGAAGGACTGACGGCGGAGCAGGCCCGGGCAGGAACGCCCAACCTCGTGCCGGCACGGCCGCGGGCCTGCAGTTCGCGTACGACGCCGGCAATGCCGGCGAGGCAGCGCCGTCATCCGCCGGTCACTTCGCCGCGTCGACCTTGACGACCACCGCCATGGCGGTGTCACCGGCCGCGCAGCCCTGGAACAGGCCCCAGCCGCCGCCCTTGAGCACCAGTTCCTCGATCAGCTCGATGACCGAGCGCATGCCGGTCGGGCCCTGCGGATGGCCCCAGATGAGCGAGCAGCCGAAGTTGTTCATCTGCATGACGTCGGCGCCGGTCTCGCGGGCGAACACGACGTCGTTCACGGCGAACGGATTGTGCGACTTGATGGCCGCCAGGTCGTCGATGCCGATGCCGGCCTGATCGAGTGCCCGGCGGGCGGCCGGCACCGTGGCCGCCGGCATGAACGATTTCTCGGTGCGGGCGAGCCCGAAGCCGCGCAGGGTGATCGCGATCTTCGGATCGCGCGACAGTTCGCGGGCGCGCTCGGCGGTGGTCACCACCATGCCCGCGGCACCGTCGGCCGGATGGGTCTGGCCGCCGTAGGTCACCGTGCCGCCCTCCTTCACGGGCTTGAGCTTCTTCAGGCCTTCCGCGGTCGTCGGGTGGATGCCCTCGTCGCCGCCGAGCCGGCCGACGGTCTTGCGGAAGCGCGCATCGGGCACGTCGAACGGCAACGTCATGAAGCGCTTGAGAAACGCCGAGTCGTCGGCGAGCGCGTCCTGGTACTGCTCGTAGCGTCGCAGTGAGACGGCATTCTGCTCCTCGGTCGTCACCTGCCAGCGGGCGGCGCAATTCTCCGCGGTGACCGTCATGTCGGTGCCGCCCCACGGGTCCCGACCGAAGTTGTCGAGCACCCAGTCCTCGTGGCTGCCCGTGCCGCCGGCGCCCTGCGGGTTCGGGTAGTAGATGTGCGGGCCGTTGGAGGTGCGATCGGTCGTCACCGCCAGTACGCAGGTCGCCGCGCCGGCCGCCATCTCCTGCGTCGCGGCGCTGAGCACGCGCGCACCGGTTGCGCAGGCCTGCGCAATCGTCGGCCCGCCGACGCCGGTCGCCCCGGCCATCGCGGTGAGCCAGGGCAGGCCGTAGAACGAATGCTGCTGCGGCACGCTCATGCCGAGCACGCCGTAGTCGAAGATCGCCGGATCGATCTTGCGGGCCGCCAGTTCGCCGCGCGTCAGGTGGGCTGCGAACTCGACACTGTGCAGGTGTGCGAGGGCACCCTGCCAGCGGGCAAAGGGACTGCTCCAGTAGGCACCGTAGGGAACGTGGAAGTCCATTGCGGAGATCTCCGGGTGAGGTCCGGCCTGCGTGGCCGGAGCGTGATCATGCCGATGCCAGCTCGCTTGCGGCAAGCGCATCGAGGGAAGCCGCGCCGGCCAGCACGCGCCGCTCGAGCGCCAGCGCGTCGGGGAGCAGGTACTCGGCGTGGTAGTTCGCGGTGGCACGGCGCATGCGGTCGGCAGGCGTGTCGCCGCGGGCGGCCGCGGCCATCCGCAGCCACATCCAGCCGCAGGCGACGAGGCCGACGAGCTGCAGGTAGGCGCTCGCGCCGGCCTCCGCGTCGCGTGGCGAGGACGTGACCCGCCCGGCCAGCACCGCGGTGCAGGCGTCCAGGCGGCCGAGCGCGTCGTGCAATCCGGCCACCGGGATCGCCAGCGACGCGTCGCCCGCGTGCGTGTCCAGCGTGGCGCGCACCCGGCCGGCGAACAGCCGGTAGCGGCGCGCGCCCTCGCGCGCCAGCTTCCTCGTCACGAGGTCGAGCGCCTGGATGCCGTTGGCGCCTTCGTAGATCGCCTGGACGCGGGCGTCGCGCACGTACTGCTCGACGCCGCCCTCGCCGACATAACCATGCCCGCCCAGGACCTGCACGGCGAGGCTGGCCACCTCGAAACCGGCTTCCGAGGCACCGGCCTTGCAGACCGGCAGCAGCCACTCGGCGAACAGGGCGGCCTCCTCGCGCCCGGCGGCATCCGGCGCGGCGCGGGCGAGGTCCAGGTGCAGCGCCGCCTCGAGCACGAGCGCCCGCCACGCACTGCTGCGGGCCCGCATCGTGAACAGCATCCGCCGCACGTCGGCGTGTTCGATGATCGGCACCGGCGGCGCGTCCGGCGCACCGCCCTGCGGACGCCCGGCGGCGTAGGCGAACGCCTTGGCCGTCGCGGCGCCGGCCACGGCCGCGCCCTGGATGCCGACTTCCAGCCGCATCAGGTTGACCATCGTGAACATGGTCTTCAATCCCGCGCCCTCGGCGCCGACCCGATAGCCCACCGCCTCCTCCAGATCCAGCACGCAGGTGGGCGAGGCCTTCAGCCCCATCTTGTGCTCGATGCGGGCAACGCGAGCCGGATTGCGCTCGCCGGGCGAGCCGTCGGCCGCGAACAGCCGCTTCGGCACCAGGAACAGCGACAGGCCGCGCGTGCCCGCGGGCGCCCCGGGCGTGCGGGCGAGCAGCAGGTGCACGATCTGCCCGGTGAGGTCGTGATCGGCGAAGGTGATCCAGATCTTGGTGCCGGTGACGAGGTAGCTGCCATCGGGCCGGGCCACGGCGCGCGTGCGGATCCGGCCGACGTCGGAACCGGCCTGCGGCTCGGAGATGCAGATGGTCGCGCCCCACTCGCCGGCCACCAGTCGCGGCACCACCGTGGCCGCGAGTTCCGGCGGCGCATGCTCGAGGAGCAGGTGGGCCGCCGCTCTCTGCATGAGCGGCAGCATTCCGAATGCGAGGCACGCGCCGTTCACCATCTCGGCGAAGGCGGCCTGGACGATGAGCGGCAGGTCCTGGCCGCCCTGTCCGACGGGCAGATCGAGCCCGTGCCAGCCACCGTCGGCGAAGGCTCGGTATGCGGTCGCGAACCCCGCCGGCGTGATGACATTGCCGTCGACGAGCCGGCAGCCCTCCTCGTCGCCGGTGCGGTTGAGCGGTGCCAGGACGCCGGCCGCGAAGCGCGCGCCCTCGGCCAGCACCGCCGCGACCGTGTCCGGATCGACATGCGCGTAGCGGGGCAGTGCATACAGGCGCGCGACGTCCAGGACCTGGTCGAGGAGAAACAGCTGATCGTCGAGCGGCGGGGTGTAGTCGGCCATGGGTCTGCTCCGGAGCGAGCGGCGTTCAGCGGGCCGCGGCAGGGGTGTTGCGCACGTCGTCGTGATAGCTTGCCACTATGGCGCGCGCCAGCGCATGCGGCGCGATGCGGCCGGCCACGAGATCGTCACGGCGCGCGTCGAGTGCGGCGCTGCGCCTGCCATCCCACAGGTGCGGTGCCAGCGTGACATCGACCAGCGCCCGGACCCGGCGCACGAGATGCTCCGCGCGCCGGGCCGCGAGTCCGCCAGTCGCCACGAGATGCTCCCGGTGACGCCGGCATTCGGCGACCACGGCTTCGATGCCGCGCCCCTCCGCGGCCACCGCCTCGAGAACCTGCCGGCGCCAGTCGCCCGGCTGCGGCCGCTGCGCGACGAGCATCGCCTGGATCGCGTGCAACGCCTCGGATGCCCCGGGGCGATCGCACTTGTTCAGCACGTACAGGTCGGCGATCTCCATGATGCCGGCCTTCAGCGCCTGGACGAAATCGCCGCTTTCCGGGACGAGCACGAGCACCGTGGTATCCGCGGCGTCGGCGATCTCGAGCTCGGTCTGGCCGACACCGGCGGTCTCGATGATGACGACATCGAACCCGGCGGCATCGAGCAGATCGGCGGCGTCGCTGGCTGCCCGGGCGAGCCCGCCGACCGCCCCGCGCGTCGCCATGCTGCGGATGAACACGCCGTCGTCCATGCTGACGTCGGTCATGCGCACCCGGTCGCCCAGGATCGCGCCATGCGTGAACGGGCTGGACGGATCGATGGCGATGACCGCGACGCGCTTGTCCGCGGCGCGCAGGGCGCGAACGAGGCGGGCGGTGAGCGTGGACTTGCCGGCACCGGGCGGACCGGTGACGCCGATGCGCCAGGCGCGGCCCGTGCGCGGGTGCACGGTATTGAGGAGGGCAATCGACTCGGGGCCGCCATTCTCCGCCAGCGTGATCGCGCGGGCGAGCGAACGCCGGTCACCGGCGAGCAGCGGGCCCGCAAGCGTGGCAACCGTCGCTGCATCCGCGCCCATCGACGAGCTGCCGGTCACGTCGAAAGCCCGAGCCGCAGCTCGCGCTTGAGGATCTTGCCGCTCGGGTTCTTCGGCAACTCGGACAGGAAGAACACGTGGCGGGGCTTCTTGTAGCTCGCCAGCCGCTCGCGGCAATGTGCCACGATCTCCTCCGCGGTGGCTTGCGCGCCCGGTCGCAGCACGACGGCTGCGGCCACCGCCTCGCCCCACTGCTCGTCGGCCAGTCCGATGACCGCCGCCTCCAGGACCGCGGGATGCTCGTAGAGCACGCCTTCGATTTCCTTCGTGTAGATGTTCACCCCGCCGCTGACCACCATGTCCTTCTTGCGATCGACGACGAACAGGTAGCGGTCCTCGTCGAGATAGCCGAGGTCGCCGGTGTGGAACCAGCCATCGCGGATGGCTTCTGCAGTGGCCTCGGGCATCCGCCAGTAGCCGGCGATCACCGATCGCGAGCGCACCAGCACCTCGCCGACCTCGCCCGCACCGCAGTCACGACCGGCTTCGTCGACGATTCGGACCTCCGCGCCGACCGCCTCGCGCCCGGCCGACGCCAGGCGGCGGCGCTGCGTGTCAGTGCCGTCGAGCACATGGTCGGCGGCGACGAGGAACGTGGCTTCCAGGGTTTCGGTCAGGCCGTAGCCCTGCGTATACCCGCACGGCAGGCGCCGCAGGGCGCGTTCGAGCACGGCCTGCGGCATCGGCCCGCCGCCGTAGAACACCAGGCGCAGACTCGTCAGGTCGCAAGCGTCCAGGCGCGGCTCGTTGAGCACGGCGTTGATCATGGTCGGCACGAGCAGAGCCACTGTCACCCGCTCCCTGGCCAGCGCCTCCAGCCAGCCGCCCGGCGAGAACTGACCGACGATGACCTGGGTGCAGCCGAGCAGCATGTAGGTCACGGCCATGAAGACCGCGCCCATGTGGTAGAGAGGCGTCCCGATCAGGTTGATGTCGTCCGCGCGACTGCCGTCGGCGAGGAACTGGTTCCAGGCGTTGGCCTCGAGGTTCGCGTGCGACACCATCGCGCCCTTGGGCAGGCCCGTTGTACCGCTGGTGAAGAAGATCGCGAAGGTGTCGTGCTCGCTCGCCGGCGAGACGCGCGGCGACCCGTCGGCCGCTGCCAGCAGCGCCTCGTAGTCGCCGGCGCCAGCGAGCGCGCCCGCGCCGATCAGCCAGCGCCGGCGCAGATCGGGCAGCAGCGCCTCGACCGCCCGCGCCTGCTCGACGTGCGCGTCGTCCACCACGAACAGCGCCGGGTCGGCGTGCCGGAGGACATCGGCAAGTTCACGCGGCGTGAGGCGATAGTTGACTGGAACGACGATCGCGCCGGCCCGCGCGGACCCGAAGTAAAGTTCCAGGAACTCCGGCCGGTTGCCGGCGAGGACCGCCACGCGGTCACCCGTCTCCAGGCCGGCGGCAGCGAGCGCGGCGGCGACCCGATCAATCCTGGCGTCGAGGTCGCGCCACGTGAGGGAGCGCGGGCCGGCGACCAGCGCGCGCCGGCCGGGATACCGCATGGCGTTACGGCGGGCTATGGCGTCGAGCGTGGCGACACCGGGCGGATGCATCGGCAGATCCTTGCGTGGACGAAACCGGCCTGCCGTCCGCGTCCCCCGGCGGCAGGGACACGGACGGCGGCACGCTCAGGCCGCGGCCTGGTCGGACTTGTTCTTGATCTTCTGCGCGCGCCTGAGCCCTTCCTCGACGCTCATGCCGAGCGCGGCGGTCTGGACCTTGGATGCCTCGTAGCAGGACAGGAAGATGACTTCCATGACCTCGGCCTCGGTCGCGCCGGCATTGATGGCGCCCTGGATGTGGAAGACGACCCCCGGGCCGCACTGCATCCCGGCCAGCATCCCGAGCAGGACCAGTTCGCGGGTCTTCGGATCGAGGGTGCCGCGCTCGATGGACTCCACCAGTGGCACGTGCGTGAAGTGCGTGAGCATGCTCGGCATCTTCTCGGCGTAGACCTTGAACGCCTGGCGGATGTCGGAGATGTCGCCCTCACCCACGAGATCCTGCCACGAATCGAGCATCTCGTCCGGCGTCCTGGCGTCTTTCATCGAAACCTTCTTCGGCATGGCTCTTCCTCCACGTGCCCCTGGGCACCGTTAGATGACGGATGATGCAACCTCGGGCAGGCGCTGCGCGAGGAACCGCTTGAGCAGGTCGTTGGTACCGTCGTAGATGGGAATGATCATCGCGTCGCGCACGTACTTCTCGATCGGCAGGTCGCGCATGTAGCCCGCGCCGCCGAACACGTCCATCGCCGTGGCGGTGACATCGCGCACCAGGCTCGCCGGGTAGATCTTGGCCATGGTGCCGAGCTTGTTGAGCCCGCCCGACGCCTGCGGGTTCTCCGCCGCCCATGCCAGCTTCCATACGAGCGCCCGGGCGGCCTCGACCTTCATGCGCATGTCGGCGAGCTTTGCGGCCACCGACTCGTACTCGAAGATGGGCCGTCCCCAGACGACGCGCTGCTGCGCGTACTCGAGCGCCGCGTCGTAGGCGGCCCGGGCGATGCCGACCGAAAGCGCGCCCACGCCGACGCCGTTGCCCTCGTAGCAGTCCAGCAGGACCTGGAAACCCCGTCCTTCCTCGCCCATCCGGTTGGCCGCCGGGACGCGCGCGCCGTCGAAGCTCACCTCGCGGAGCATCGACAGGCGATGGCCCATCTTGTCCTCGATCTTGCCGAAGGCGAGGCCCGGCGTGCCCGGCTCGACGAGGAAGATGCTGCAGCCGGCAAAGTTGGAGACGGTGCGATCCGTGCGGGCCAGGACGATGTACAGGTCCGCCTCGCCCGCGCTGGTGATGAAGCACTTGGCGCCGTTCAGGACGTAGTGATCGCCGTCGCGGGTCGCCGTGGTGCGCACGCCGAGGTGGGCATCGGGCAGCGGGCAGAATATCTCCGAGCCGCCGGCGGGCTCGGTCATCGGGCCGGACAGGATGAAGCAGGGCGACTCGCACATCGCGCCGAGCCAGCGTCGGCGCTGCGCCTCGCTGCCCCCGCGCAGGATCAGGCGCGACAGCGACATGGTGACGAGGAAGGTGAGCCCGATGCCGGCGTCGCCATAGCCGAGTTCCTCTACGACGAGCGCATAGTCGATCAGGCCGCCGCCGAACCCGCCGTAGGTCTCCGGAACGAGCACGTTGCCCAGCCCTATCTCGCTGCCGGCGCGGATGAGATCGCGACTGAAGCCATGCCCCGCACCTGCCTCGCGATCGAGGCCGGGGGCGGCCGGCCGGACGTGCTCCTGGACGTAGCGCCGCGTCACCTCGACCAGGGCGCGCTGCTCCTGCGTGAGGCTGAAGTCGATCATGCTCAGGCTGCCGTCGTCGAGGGCCGCGACAGCGCGCGCTCGAACACCGCGAGGAAATCGGCCGTCAGCGCGCCAGGGATGATCACCTCGGCGACGCCCATCGCCTTCAGTGCGTCCACGTCGTCACGTGGAATCACTCCCCCGCACAGGACCGGCGCATCGACGCCCGCGGCCTTCAGAGCGGCCAGCAGCCTGCGCATCTGCGTCATGTGCTGCCCGGAGAGAAAACTGATGCCGATCGCATCGGCGGCCTCCTCCACCGCGGCCTTGGCCACCTGGTCGGCATTGTTGTGCAGCCCGAGATAGATCACCTCGTAGCCCGCCTCGCGCAGCTTCTGCGCCACGGTGATGATGCCCGTGTCGTGGCAGTCGAGGCCCATCTTCGCGAGCAGGATGCGGTTCTTGGTCGCCATGTCCGTTCTCCGTCAGCGGAAGTCCCAGCCCTGGGCCTTGCGCATCGCCTGGTGCGCCTCACCCATGGTCACCTTGCAGGAAAGAGCGTCCATGAGCACCGGGACCATGTTCGCGCCCTCCTTCCAGGCGTTCTCGATGCGCTGCATCGCGCCCGCCCAGGCCTTCGGATCGCGCTTCGCGCGGTAGTCGCGCAGGTACCGCGCGCGGCGCTCGCCCCATTCGTCGGCCCGGATCTTGTGCACCTTCACCGGGATCTCCTCTTCTGGCGCAATGGTGTAGCGGTTCACGCCGACCAGCGGCCGGCGCCCGGTATCGAGGGCATCCTGGTTGCGGTAGCGCGCCGCGTTGATCTGGGTTTCCAGCCAGCCCTGCCGGATGGCGTTCACCATGCCTCCCTGCGCGTCGATCTCGGCCAGCTTGGCGGTGATGGCCTTCTCGATGCGGTTGGTCAGGCTTTCCACGTAGTAGGAGCCGGCCAGCGGGTCGATGGTCTTGGTCACCCCTGTCTCGTAGGCGATGACCTGCTGCGTTCTCAAGGCGATGCGCGAGGACTCCTCGGTCGGCAGGCCGTGCCCCTCGTCGTACGAGCACAGGTGCACCGACTGCGCGCCGCCGAAGACTGCGGCCAGGCACTCGACCGACGCCCGCACGATATTGACCTCCGGCTGCTGCGTGGTCAGCGTGTTTCCGGCGGTCTGCACGGAGAATCGCAGCCGCCAGCATTCCGGGTTGGCCGCGCCGAACTCATCGCGCATCGTGCGCGCGTACAGGCGGCGCATCGCGCGGAACTTGGCGATTTCCTCGAAGAAGTCGATGGAGCAGGACAGGAAGAACGACGCCCGGCGCGGGAACAGGTCGATGTCCAGTCCGCGGGCCGTGGCGCGGCGGAAGATGTCGAAGGCGTGCCCCAGCGTGAAGGCGCCGTCCTCGATCGCGTTGACGCCCGTCTCACGCAGGTTGTAGCCGTTGGTGACCATCCAGTTCAGCCGCGGCAGGTTGCGGGAGATGAACTCCATGTTGTCGAGGCACAGGCGCAGCGTGCCCTCGAGCGGGAAGAACTGCGTCACGGTCTGCAGCGGCCCGCCGCTCATCTGGTAGAACGGGTCGTTCTGCTGCGTGCCTATGACGTCCTTGAACTCCACGCCCTTGCGCTGTGCGACGCAGGCGAGCATCGCCAGGGTCACCGACGATACGGGCGGTCGAATGGACAGCGCGTAGGACACCTTGTCGGGGCCGAAGCCCTCGTACAGTGCTTCCATGTCCTCCAGGGTCGAGATGGCGACACCGGTGACGCCGACCTCGCCATCGGCAATCGGATCGTCGGAGTCAAAGCCGTAGGACGTCGGCAGGTCGATCGTGATGACGAAACCGTTGGCGCCATTCGCATGCAGATAACGGATGCGCTCGTTGGTCTCCTGCGGGGAACCGAAGCCCACCTGGAAGCGCCGGGTCCAGATCCGCTCGCGGTACATGCCCGGGTACGGGCCCCGCGTGAACGGGTACTCGCCGGGACGGCCGAGATCGGCGCCGGGATCGAGGCCGGTGATGTCGGCCTCGGTATACAACTCCTCGATCTCCAGACCGGAATTGGTCTGGAAGATCTGCTCCTCGTGGTCACGGGCCGGAGCGCGGCCGGGCGTGGCGGTGCTGCTCGTCATATCGACCTCCTCCCGGCGCGATACCGGGTTGCGGGTACTCCGCACGAACGAAGATTACACGGCCACCCCAGGTGGCGCGCACACAGGGTAATCGATTTTCAATGGTAATTCGATAGAAATTCAATTTCTTGATCCGCAGGCCCGTCCCCCGACATTGTCCATCAGGCAGTCGGCCGACCCGTCCGGGCGTGCGCCAGGGCGGTCTTGAGCGTGATGCTGTCGAGCACCGACCGGGTCAGTTCGTCGATTTCGGCGCCGATGCGCTGAAGTTCGGCAGCGACCCCGTGCCCGGCCGCGCTTCCCGCGGGCACCTCGATCGCGGACTCGAGCGGCTCGTACAGTTCGATGACCTGCAGCAGGGTGGTGCGGTTGACGTTGCCGGCGAACCGGTAGCCACCGCCGACACCGCGGACGGCCTGGACCAGCCCGGCGCGGACGAGCCGTTGCATGACCTTGGCGAGGTGGTGGATGGAAATGTCGTACTTCGCGGCAATGTCCGTAGCTGAGAGCTGCCGGCCCGGCTCGGCGGCCAGTTCCAGCACTGCATAGAGCGCGAACAGGCTGGCCTTCTGCAGCTTCATCGACGGTCCCTGCGCTATTTCGGTAAACCGGTACCGATTATAGGCGTGCCGCCGCCCGGGGCATCAGTCGATCTGCTTTTCCAGTTCGATGTACGGCCCGGTGGTCAGGCCCTGGCTGCGGAAGAACGACAACTGGACGCGCTGGCGCCGGTTGACCATCGTGCGGACGGTACTGATCCCCGCTGCCCGGAACCGGGCGCACATCGCCTCGAACAGCGACGCGCCGATCCCGCCTTCACGGACCGCGGGGTCGACGTTGAGCGCGAAAACCCACCCGCAGGGTGGGGAGCCGAACTCCCAGGCACGGATCTCCCCGACGATGAACCCGGCGAGCCGGCCGTCCAGCTCGGCCACGAGAAAGAGCCGCTCCTGCGCCCGTCCTGGCTGCCCGTGGATCTCCTGCCAGTATCCCGGCTTGTAAGCCCCGCTGGTGGCGGCGTCGAGCGCCGTGACGGCCTCGAGGTCCGCCGCCTCCGCATTCCTGATCCTCGCCTGAATCACGTAGTCTCCGCTCAGCGTCCGAACAGGCCGTCGAACAGCTTTTCGACCGCGTCGCCGGCACCCTTTACAGCCTGCTTGCCGGTATCCGTGGCCTGATCGATCGCAGACTTCTGCTGCGCCGGTGCGGCCCCGGTCGCGGCCGTCCCGCGCTTCTCCCCCCGGGCCAGTGCGCAGACATCGGCGTTGGCTCCGGCGCGGTCGAAGAGTCCCTCGGCCAGCACCGACAATCCGGCGGTCGCAAACGCCGCACCGACCTTGATGCCCGTGGTCGCGACACCCTTCACGTCGGTGACCGGGGTCGGGTCGGCCAGGGTGCCCCCGAGACGCACGAAATCGACCAGGCCGGACAGGTCGAGGCCGATGCCCTGGCGCGGCTTGACGCTCGCGCCGATATCGATGGCCTCGGTCCCGAGATTGACCGTGCCACCACCGAGCACGTTGAGGCTGCTCGTGCGCAGGCCGATCCCGTCCTGCGAGACTGCAACGCCGTCACGAATGGCGAAGCGCAGTGCCGCGCATTCGAGGCGCGTCGCCGGATCCCGCTTCGCCAGGGGATTCAGGTTCTGAATCAGGCCGAGCAGGGCGCCGCCTCCGCGCTTCGCGCCGGTGTCGGTGACCCGGCCCGGGCCGACATCCATCCGCAGCGAGCCGTTGCCGTGCGCGAGGACGGTGCGGAGCGTCGCGCCCGCACCCTCCAGCACCAGCTGCAGGTCGACCTGGGCTCCTTCGACCTTGTACTTGCCGGAGAGCCTGGGCATGGCCGCCGGCGAGACGCCGGTCAGGGTCATATCGAGCTTCAGGCGGCTTACGTCGCCCGCGCCATCGAGCGTCAGGGTCCCCGCCAGCTGCCCCCCGGCAATCGCGCCCTTGATGTCGTCCACCTGCAGCTTCCCGGCTTCGAGGGTCACGGTTGCCGAAAAGTCCCGCAGTTCGCCTTCGCGCAGGATGACCCGCCCGGCCCGGAACGCGAGCGTCCCGTTCATGAGCCCACGCCAGGCCTGGAAGCGCAGATCCGCATCGGGCAGCAACCGCCCGCCCTTTGGCACCGGCGCCGCGGCCGGCGACTCGCCGAGTAGTTCGCGCAGGTCGAGGGTTTCGGCGGTCACCGTGACGTCGACGCGCGGACGCAGGCCGCCGGTGGCGATCCGCGCCTCGCCGGTAGCCGCCGACCGGCCCACGGCGAGCTGGGTCACCTGGACCGCATAGCCCTCCGGTACGTCCTTGGCACCGAACTCGACGCTCACCGGCGCCAGTGCGGGTAGCGTCCTGTCGGCGGTCCCGGAGAGATCCGCCAGCGAATCCGCCGCCAGCGTCGCGCGCAGATCCAGGCCACGGAATGCCCGGGGCTCCGCGACCGTGCCGTTCACGGCGACCCGCAGCGGACCGGCCTGCCCGGTGAGCGCGATTGGCGCGGGACGGTTCGCGCGCCAGGTGTCGATGCCACCCACCTCGCCGGCGAGCACGACCGGCCAGCGACCGAATTCGGCCGCCATGTCCACCGCCAGCCGGTCGACACCCGCGGCGCGGGCGACGAACCGCGCGAGCCGGTAACGCTCCGCCTCCTTCGCGCCGGCGTCGCGCCAGGCAAGCTCGGTATCCGTGACGACCAGTTCCGCCAGCGACAGTGCGACCGGGCGCGCATCGTCCGGCAGCGCGGCGTCGCCCGCGGCCGGCCGGCCCATGACCCAGTTGCCCCGGCCCTGGTCATCGACCTCGAGGAACAGGCGAACGCCCTCCAGCGCGATTCGTTCGATCCGCAGCTGTCCCTGCAGCAACGGCAGCAGCGCGACTCGGGCCTCGACCCGCCCGACGCTGAGCATGTCCGCGGCCGAGCCCCATGGCGCGTTCGCCAGGCGGACCCGCTCCGCGGCGAGCGTGGGCACGAGCGACGGCACGAGGGCGAGCGCGCCATCGATCGCCAGAGCACGGCCGGTGCGCCCGGAGACCAGTGCCGCGAGCTGCGGCTTGTAGTGCTCGGCGTCGAACGTGGCGATGAAGGCGGCGATGCCGGCCAGCGCCGCGACCACGAGACCCGCCAGGACGAGAACGACGCGCTTCATAGCCTGCACCGCAGGGTCAGTCCCCGCGGAACGCGGGCTTGCGACGGCCCGCGAACGCGGCGATTCCCTCCGGGCCATCATGACTGCGCGCGAGCGCCGCCATGCTCGAGGCCTCGAGTTCCATCTGCGTTTCCAGCCCGTTCGTGTACGTCGCCGCGAGCAGCCGCTTGACCATGCCATAGGCGCGCGTGGGACCCTGCGCAAACCCCCGCGCCAGCGTCTGTGCACGCGCCATCAACTCCGCGTCCGGCGCGACCTCTGTCACCAGGCCCCAGGCCAGCGCCTCCTGGGCCGTGAGTCGCCGGTTGGTCATGAACAGCTCCTGCGTGCGGCGCAGGCCGATGAGGCGCGGCAGCAGCACGGTCGAGGCGCCGTCTGCGGACATGCCGATGGCCGTGTAGCCGGGCGTGAACTTCGCCGATTCGGCCGCCAGCACGAGGTCGCCGCAGACGCCCAGGCCGAGGGCGCCGCCGGCGCAGGCACCGTTGACGGCGCAGACGACCGGCGCGTCCATCTGCAGCAGGCGGGCGACGGCGACGTGCAGAGACGCGGTGATGTCGCGCAGCAGGCGCGGGAAGCCGTCGCCGGCCGCCGCGAACGAGCCGATGTCCCCGCCACCCGAGAACAGCTTGCCGCTGCCGGTCACGATTACCGCGCGGACCCCCGGATCGTCGGCGCAGCGGGTCGCCGCATCGTAGAGATCCTTCGCCATCTGCAGGTTGATGGTGTTGGCCGCGTCCGGGCGGTGGAGGGTCACGGTCGCCACGCCTTCGGCGACGTCGAACAGCAGGGTCTCGTAGCTCACGGGCTCCACTCCTTCAGGTCGCGATGCCCGGTCCGCCGCGGCCGGGAAGGTTATCGTGGCAGGTTGCGGCGCGGCGACCAAGCGGCGCGCTTCCGGCCCACCCCGCAGGTGTGCGACCCTGCCGCCTGACAGGACTTTCGGAACGGGAGCGGGACAGATGAACGTGGCGGACTATGCCGGCCATGATGGCGTCGGGCTGGCGGGACTCATCGGCGCCGGCGAGGTGAGCGCGACCGAGGTGGCACAGGTGGCGCTGACGGCGATCGAGGCGCTCAATCCGGGCCTGAACGCCGTGATTGCAAGTTATCCCGATCGGCCCGCGCGCCTGCGTGGCGCGACTCTGCCCGGCGGACCGCTCGCCGGGGTCCCGATGCTGCTGAAGGACCTGGTGAGCCACGAGGCGGGCCAGATCGTGGAGATGGGCAGCCGGCTCGCCCGCGGCCTGCGAATGCCGCACGCGACCGAACTGGTGCGCCGCTACCTGGCCGCCGGCCTGGTGCCGCTCGGCCGCACGACCACGCCCGAGTTCGGCTACTGCACGACGACCGAGTCGGTGCTGTGCGGCCCGACGCGCAACCCCTGGAACGTGGCGCACAGCCCGGGCGGATCGAGCGGCGGTTCGGCCGCCGCGGTCGCCGCGCGCCTGGTGCCGATCGGCCACGCCAGCGACGGCGGCGGCTCGATCCGGATCCCGGCAGCCTGCTGCGGGCTGGTCGGGATGAAGCCGACGCGAGGCCGCAATTCGCTCGGCCCCGACATCGGCGACGCCATCGCCGGGTTCGGCTGCGAGCATGTCGTGACCCGCAGCGTGCGCGACAGCGCCGCGGCACTCGACGCCACGCAGGGCGTGCTGCCGGGCGATCCGTTCGTGATCCCGCCGCCGGCACGGCCCTACCTGGAGGAGGCGGCCCGCCCGCCCGGCCGCCTGCGGATCGCCTGGACGGCGGCTGCATGGGGCGGTGAACCGATCGACCCGGAGAACGTCGCCGCGGTCCACGCCGCCGCAAAACTGCTCGAGTCGCTGGGCCACACGGTGTTCGAGGCGTCGCCCCGCTACGACCACGCCCCGTTCCTGTCCGCGGCGGCGACGATCTGGGCGGTCGGAACCGGCCTGTGGGTCGAGGGCGTCGCCGCCGCCACCGGGCGTACCCCCGGCCCGGACACGCTCGAGACCTCGGTCATCGCGGTGCACGAGGCCGGAAGGCGCATCACCGGCTTCGAGTACCAGGCCGCTCTGATCGCCCTGAACACGACGTGCCGGCAGGTTGCCCCCTTCTTCGCCGGCTGCGACGTGCTGATGACGCCTACCTGCGCGCAGCCCGCCTGGCGGCTGGGCGAGATCGACGCCAATGCGCCGGGCTGGACGCTGACGGGCTGGACGGAGCACATCTTCCGCCGCTGCCCGTTCACGATGCTGTTCAACGCGACCGGACAACCGGCCGTGTCGCTGCCTCTCGCGATGAGCAGCGGCGGCCTGCCGATCGGCATCCAGTTCGTCGGGCAATGGGCCGACGAGGCCACGCTGTTCCGCCTCGCCGGCCAGCTGGAGACGGCGCAGCCGTGGGCGCAGCGCCGGCCAGGCGTCTGCGCCTGAGCGCCGCCATGCCGGGCAGACACTCGTGAACGCCAGCGACGCGCGCGCGACCGGACCCGACGTCGCCTTCGTCGGCGGTCGCATCGTCACCGTCGATTCGCAGTTCCGGATCGCCGAAGCCCTCCGGATCGACGCTGGCCGGATCCGCGCCGTGGGCACCGCCGAGCAGGTGCGCGCGGACTGCGGCGGGGGAACGCGGATCGTCGATCTCGAGGGGCGCACGGTCGTGCCCGGGTTCGTGGACACCCACGGACACATCGCGCTGTTCGGGCTCGACGAACTGAAGGTACAGCTCGCCGGCGCGCTCGACCGGGAGGCCATCGTCGCGCGCATCGCCGACGCGGCTCGCCGGGCGGCACCCGGGGACTGGCTCGTCACCGTGCCTATCGGCACCGCCCCCTATTTCCTCGACTTCGAGGCGCTGCGAGCGGCCGGACAGGTGCCGACCCGCGCCGAGCTCGATCGCGCCGCACCCGGCAACCCCGTGTACATCACTGCGCCGACCAACCGCGTGCCCAACTCGGCGGTGCTCAATTCCGCGGCGCTGGCGCGCGCGGGCATCGATCGGCACACCGTCACCGACGCCCCGATCGAACTCGTGCGCGACGCCCGCGGCGAGCTGACCGGCGAACTGCGCGGCGCGATGCAGCCGATCTACAACCCCTGGCCGTTCTACCAGCGCATCGCCGCGGTCATCCCGCCGGTCACCTATCGGGATATCCGCGAGGGCATCCGCGTGCTCGGGCCGAAGTTCGCCGCCAACGGCACCACGACCCTGCTCGAGGCGCACCTGACGCAGCCGGAGGAATTGCGTGCCTATGCCGAGCTGCTGGAGCAGGACGCGCTGCCCCTGCGGATCTTCTTCACCTTCGAGATCGACGGCAGCCAGCCGCTCGACGCGATCGACCACTACCTGCGCACCGTGCGCTTCGCGGCCGGGAGCGGCTTCGGCACGGCGCGCCTGAAGGTCGTGGGGGTCAGCGTCGGCCTCGACGGCCCGTACTGGCACGGCGCGGCATGCAACGACCGGCCGTATCCCGGGCCGTACGGCGACACGGTGCATCCCGGCACGCTCGTCGATCCGGAGAAGTACCGCGCCATCGTACGACTCGCCGTGGCCCACGGCTTCCGGTTGCACACGGAATGCGCGGGCCGTGGCTCGATCGAGCTGGCCGTGTCGACGCTCGGCGGGCCCGGGGTCCGCGAGGCGATCCGCGACCGCCGGTTCGTGCTCGAGCACGTCGAGTTTCCGACCCGCGAGCAGATCGCGCAGTGCCGCGCCCTCGGCCTCGCGCCGACCACGAGCACCAACTTCATCTGGGGCAAGGGCGCCGAGGTCTACACCGACAGGCTCGGTCGCGAGTACGCCGACCGCGCCATCCCGCTGCGCGACTGGCTGGATGCCGGCGTGCCGATCGCCCAGAGCACCGACTGGGGTCCGCGCGAGCCGCTGTTCACGCTCTGGCAGTCGCTGGCACGGCGCGCCGGCCTGACCGGCCGGACGATCGGCCCGGAACAGGCCATCAGCCGCGAGGAGGCCCTGCGCATCTTCACCCGCAACGGCGCCTGGGCGCTGTGCATGGAGGACCGGCTCGGGTCGCTGGTACCGGGCGCATGCGCCGATCTGGTCGTCCTGGACGGCGACCCGCTCACCTGCGAACTGGACGCGATCCGCCACCTCCGGGTCCAGGCGACGCTGCTCGACGGGCGGCTCGTGTACTGCGCCCCCGGGTGGACGCCCGGCCTGTGAGGCGCGGCCCGGGCGCCGCGCTCAGCCCACGGCCTGCCGCTTCGGCCTGCGCACGCGGTCCATGAACTCCGACACCGGCATCACGTGCGCGGTCGACACGGACAGGATCGCAAGCGTCGCGCGGTGCACCTCGGCGGCCGGCATCGCCCCCCAGCCGACGTCGGGATAATCGAAGGTACCCGTGGCGTCGGAGAGGAACACGACGCGGTAGTTGAGGAACAGAGCGTCGCGCGCGGTGGCGTGGCAGCAGTTCTCGGTGGTGGTGCCCGACACGACCACGGTGTCGATGCCCCACTCGCGCAGCATCAGGTCGAGCGGCGTGGCGTGGAAGCTGCTGTAGCGCTGCTTCTTGAGCACGTGCTCGCCCTCCGCCGGTGCGAGATCAGGGTAGATCTCGATGCCGGGCGTCCCGTCTATGCAGCCCGTGCGGTTGCGGATCGGCGGCCACAGGTCGTCGTACATGCCCATGTCGCAACCGTCCTTGCGGTGCGCGTGGGTGGTGTAGACGACCTTGATCCCGACCTCGCGGCAGAACTTCAGCGCCTTCGCGAGCACCGGCACCATGGCCCGCGCCGCCGGGGTCTCCATCGGTGCGCCGACGGCGACGAAATCGTGCTGCATGTCGACCACGATCATCGCGGTCTTGGCGGGATCCATCGATTCGACGCGGTAGGGCATGGCGGCCTCCGGTAGCCGGGCCCGCGGGCCCGCGCTGGGTGGGTGGAAGGCCAATATGCACGCGCCCGGGCGGACAGACAATCGTCCGCCCGGGGCGTGGCGACCGGGCCGTCAGCCGGTCGCCAGCAGGGGCGCCCCGGCGGCTTCGCGCGCGACCATCGCCTTCAGGATGCGCCGGCCGCGGATGCTCATCTGGTCGCCCTGGATGCTCCACAGCGACTCGTCGAACAGGTCCCGCGACCCGATGATGGTCTGCTGCGCCTCGATGATGCGCTTGTCCTCGCGGAACGCGCGCTCGTCGACCTCGCGCCAGAAGTCGGCCAGCCAGGGATTGCCGTTCGCATTGCGAACCGCGCAGCGATAGAGGTAGTGCGTGCTGGTCTCGGTCTCCGGCGTCACGAGATGCAGGTTGATGAGTCCCAGTTCGCTCTCCGGCCCGGCGCCGGCGGCATTGACGAACGTGCCGTACAGGAACAGGCCCGGCGGCTGCCAGATGACCTCCATGCGGATGTCGAGGCCGCTGTCCCAGCTGTCCCTGCCCATGCGCATCGCGTAGGCCTTGCCGAAGCACGGGCCGCCGATGATGTTCGCCAACCGGAACGTGAAGTCGATCCCGTCGTCGCGCATGTCGACCACGAACTGCCCGGTGCGCTTCTGCGGCGCCTCGCCCGCCTCCCGCGCGGCCTGCCAGTCGCTGGAGCCGAAGCTCGTGCGGTGCACGAACTCGGCGTGCGTCGGGTCGAGCAGGTTGTCGACGAGCAGGCGGTAATCGCCGGCCACCGGCAGCAGGCCGCTGCGCGATTCCGCGTCCGGGGGCTCGCCGAGCGCGAGGAAATCCGGAATCGAGCTGCGATCGGCACACAGGGCCGGATCGCCGGTCCACACCCACAGGTAGCGGTTCAGTTCCAGCACCGGGTAGCTGCGGATCCGCCAGTCGGCGGGAAAGCCGTCCTGGCCCGGCACGTGCACGCAGCGGCCGTCGCCGTCGAAGGTGATGCCGTGGTACGGGCAGCGCAGGTTGCAGCCGCCGGTCATCTCGCCCAGTGACAGCGGCGCGCGCCGGTGGGGACAGCGATCGTCGAGCGCAAAGACGCTGCCGTCGGCGCGCCGGCAGAACACGACCCGCTCCCCGGCGATGGTGCGGCCGAGGATGCCACCGGGCGGCAGTTCCTCGGAATGGCCCGCGATGTACCAGACGTTGCGTATGAACATGGCCGCGCCCTCCCCGCTCAGGCCGTCGTCGCCAGCTCGCGCTCGGCCGCGGCGATCACCCCCGGTCCGCGCGCGATCACCTCGTCGGGGTCCAGCGTGAAGCTGCGCCCGAGCACCGCCACCGGATCGGTCGGCGTGTACTTGGGCCAGTCGGCGCTCAGCAGGCGCACCGGCTCCTTCATGTTGAACAGATCGATGAAGCGATCGGCGTCTTCCTTGCGGTCGAAGTAGATCATGCCGAAGCAGTGGAACAGGGCCGAGCGGTTGGTGCGATCGGGCCCGTAGGTGTCGCCGATGACCTCGACTCGGGACGGCTTCACCCCGTAGTGCCGGTGCAGCAGGCCCAGGCCCATCGCCATGTGCACGTCGACGTAGTGCTGCATGTTGAAGGTGGAGTTCGAACCGGGCGGATTCGGATACATCACGTTGACGACATACATGGAGCCCCCTGTGGTGTGGGTGGTCGTGACCCTGCGGCCCGACGCAGATGCGGTCCGCCGGCGCCAGCATGCGGGCCCGCCCGCCGTGGCGCCGTCCGCGGCGTCCGGCCGTCGATCCGCTGCGTCCGCGCCCGGGGCGGTCAGCGCCGCAGCGCGCGGCGCAGCGCGGCCGCCGGCGACTCCCCGTAGCGGGCGCGGTAGGCGGCCGCGAAGCGTCCCATGTGCATGAATCCGCAGTCGAGTGCGATCTCCTCGACCAGCACGCGTCGGCGCCGCGGCGTGTTGATCGCCTCGTGCGCGAGGCGCAGGCGCTCGTCGCGCAGGTAGTCCATGGGAGTCACGCCATGGCGCTCGCGGAACGCCGCGTACAGGGTGGTGCGCCCGAGCCCCGACGCGGCGACGATGTCCTGCGCCGCTATCGGCGCCCGCGCATGCTGGCGGATGTAGGCCGCGGCGCGGCTGCAGGCGTCGCCCGGGTGCTCGCCGGGCGTCGCCCCGAGCATGGCGCTGTAGTTGTTCGGCGCCCCGAGCAGAAGGAGCGTGGCGGCGAGATCCTCGAGCCGCTGGCTCACGGCGTCCGACGCCCCGTCCTCGCCCGCCCCCAGACGGTTGTCCGCGAGCAGCAGCGCGAGGTCGCGCAGGCCCGCCGCCTGTCCGCCGGCCGCGTGCGGGAACGGCTCGAAGCGCACCGGTGCGGACACCCGGCTGCCCAGCAGGCGCGTCAGCGCCGCATCGACGGCCGGGCGAGCGAGGCGCACGCAGATCTCCCGGTAGCTGGGCGCGAACTCCAGGCTCACCGGCTGGCCGGGGCTGATGACGACGCAGCTGCCGGCCGTTCCGGGGCGGTGCTCCCGCCCGGCGATGGTCGTGTAGGCGCCGGCGAGGGCGAAGACGATGAAGTAGCGGTCGTCGGGCGGCTCGATGTCGGTGCGCAGGCGGCGCCCGTAGGCCATGTGGTTCAGGCCGATGCCGCCCACCACCGCGTGGCGGTGCAGGAAATCGACGTCGCCGCCCCGTCCGTGGAGGGCGATCCGGTGCGGGCCGAGGAGTCCGGTGATGCGCTCGACCGCGACGTCGACGCTCGCCGTGCGGAACGCGGTCGGAGGAGCATCGACGGTGACCGTTCCGGGCATCGGGCGGAGCCTCGCTCGCGGTGCGACCCGCTGGGCGACGATGCCGGGCGGGGATTGCCTGCCGCCCGGTGGATGGTGGCGGCCAGTCGATGATAGGCCCGCGTTTCAGGCGGCGGCAAGGCGCGCCGCAGGGAACGGACTCGCGCCCCGCGTGCCGGCTCCGGACCTCAGCCCACCGACCGCAGCCGCGGCCGCGTCCCGCCCAGCGCCGTCCGGCAGGCGGCCTGGATCGCCTCGGTATCGATGCCGTGCACCCGGTACAGGTCGACGAGATCGGCCGACTGCCCGAAGTGGTCGACCCCCAGCGGCACCACGCGGTGGCCGTTGACCGAGCCGAGCCAGGACAGCGTCGCCGGGGCGCCGTCGAGCACGGTGACGAGCGCGGCGTCCGGCGCCAGCGCCCGCAGCAGGCGTTCGACGTGCGCCTGCGCGAGCGCCGGTCCGCCGCTGCGACGGGCACGCGCGGTCGCCACCCAGCCGGCCTGCAGGCGATCGGGCGAGGGCACCGCGAGGAGGCCCGTGCCCGGATGCTCCGCCTCGATGGCCGCCCACGCCGCCTCGACCTCCGGCGCCACGACGCCCGTGTACGCGATCGCGAGCTTCGCCCCGCGCGCCGGCGGCTGCTGCCAGTAGGCCCCCTTGAGCACCTGCCGGCGCCACTCCGGTGTCGCCTCGCGCGCGGGCTGTTGCAGTGCGCGCGTCGACAGCCGCAGGTACACCGAGCCGCCGTCCTCGCGCTGCAGGTACTCGAGGGCGTGGTGCATGATCGTGACGAGCTCGTCGACGTAGGCGGGCTCGAAGTAAGCCAGGCGGTCCTGCGCCATGCCGATGAGCGGGGTGTATATCGACTGGTGCGCGCCCCCCTCGGGAGCGAGCGTGATGCCCGACGGGGTCGCCACGAGCAGGAAGCGCGCATCCTGGTAGCAGGCGTAGTTGAGGGCATCGAGGCCGCGGCAGATGAACGGGTCGTAGAGCGTACCGACCGGCAGCAGGCGCGCGCCGAAGACCGGGCCCGTGAGCCCCAGCGCCGCCAGCAGGAGGAACAGGTTGTTCTCGGCGATGCCCAGCTCCAGGTGCTGCCCGGTGGGCGCCTCGGCCCAGCGCTGCATCGACTTCACGTTCTGCTGCCTGAACACGTCCTCGCGCGAAGCGCGACCGTACACGCCGCGCTGGTTCACCCAGCCGCCGAGGTTGGTGGAGACTGTGACATCGGGCGAGGTGGTGATCAGCCGCCGCGACAGCTCGTCGTCGGCCCGGCCCAGCACATGCATGATCTTGCCGAAGGCCGCCTGCGTGGACTGCTCCTGCCCCGAGGGATGCGGGAAGTGCTCGATCGCCGGCACCGCCACCGTCGGCGCCGCGTAGCGCCGGTCGCGACGCTGCGCGAACGGCACGCGCGCGAGGAACGCCTCGAGTTCCTCCGCAGGGATCGGCAGGCCCGCCAGACGTTCCCACTCCTGCCCGGGCGCGATGCCGTTCGCCGCCCGGAACCCGTCCATCTGCTCGACGCTCATCAGGCCCGCGTGGTTGTCCTTGTGGCCCTGGAACGGCAGCCCCCAGCCCTTGATCGTGTAGGCGAGGAAGCAGTGCGGGCGGTCGCTGGTCACCCCGTGGAACGTCTCGAGCAGCGTTTCCAGGCAGTGGCCGCCGAGGTTGGTCATGAGCGCCTGCAGTTGCGCGTCGTCCCGCCGCGCGAGGAGCTCGGGGATCCCCGGCACGCGGCCGAGGTCCGCCGCGAGCTGCGCGCGCCAGGCGGCGGCGCCCTTGAAGGTCAGCGCGGAGTACAGCGGGTTCGGGCAGTCGTCGATCCAGTGCCGCAGGGCGTCGCCGCCCGGCTCGTCGAACGCCGCCTGCTGCAGCTTGCCGTACTTGAGCGTGATGACCTCCCAGCCGGCGGCATTGAAGATCTCCTCGTAGCGCCCGAACATGAACTCGGAAGCGACCGCATCGAGGCTCTGCCGGTTGTAGTCGACGACCCACCAGACGTTGCGCACGTCGTGCTTGGCGCCCTCGATCAGCGCCTCGTGGATGTTGCCCTCGTCCATCTCGGCGTCGCCCAGCAGCGCGATCATCCGGCCCCGATCCTCCGCGCGCAGGAGGCCCTTGTCGATGAGGTAGTCCTGCGCCATCGCCGCGAACAGCGTCACCGCGACGCCCAGGCCCACCGAGCCCGTGGAGAAATCGACGTCGTCGCTGTCCTTCGTGCGCGAGGGGTAAGACTGCGCGCCGCCCAGCGCCCGGAAACGCTCGAGCTGTTCGCGTGTCTGGTGGCCGAGCAGGTACTGGATGGCGTGGAAGGCCGGGCTCGCGTGCGGCTTGACCGCCACGCGGTCCTCGGGCCGCAGGACGTCGAAGTACAGCGCGGTCATCACCGTCGCCAGCGAGGCGCTGGAGGCCTGGTGCCCGCCCACCTTCAACCCGTCGCGGCTCTCCCGCAGGTGGTTCGCGTGGTGGATGGTCCACGCCGACAGCCACTGCACCTTGCGGTGGAGGGCCGCGAGGATCGCGAGGTCACGGGACGCGGCGGGCACGGGGCTCATGGGGCAGGCTCGGCTGGCGGGAAGACGATTCGCATGTTATGCCGCTGGGCGCGGGAATACATTGCTAAAATTGCTTTTAATGCGAGTAGGTTTGGAATATTTGCTCATATTTGTCCGTATAATTGGCCAATCTCACCAAAGCGCCGACCTCGACCGCAGCCCGGCAGCGGTTATCCGCGGGGAGGCGCAGGGAGTACCATCGCCGCCGCCCCTCAATGCGTCCGGGAGCCGCCATGCGCATCGCCTCCAACACCGTCGTAAGCCTGCAGTACGTCCTGAGCAATGCCGACGGCGACATCATCGACCAGTCGGCCGACACGCCGTTCGTCTACCTGCACGGGCACGGCAACATCGTCGTCGGCCTGGAGCGGGCGCTGGAGGGCCGCGGCGCGGGCGACAGCTTCGCGGTGGAGGTGAGTCCCGAGGACGGCTACGGGGAGCGCGACGAGCGACTGGTCCAGGTCGTGCCGCGCGAGGCATTCGGGGGCGTGGACGAGGACGACCTGCAGCCCGGGATGCGATTCCGGGCCGAATCGAACGACGGTCCGCGCATCGTCGTCATCACCGGTGTGGATGCGGACAGCGTGACGGTGGACGGCAACCACCCGCTCGCCGGCCAGGTGCTGAGCTTCGTCGTCGAGGTGCGGGAGGTGCGCGAGGCGACGCCGACCGAACTGTCGCACGGCCACGTGCACGACGGCGACGACCACCACCACTGAGGGAACCTCTGAAATACGTGCCATGAGGGCGATGAAAGTCGTGTTCATCCGGTC